>NZ_JBLJAJ010000003.1:0-258498 GCF_047530005.1 Serratia sp. N21D137 | reverse complement strand
CTGAAGGACAAGTTAAAAAGTGGTCAGTTGAAGAAGCCGGCAACCGCCGACATTTCTGGCTAACCGCTAACAGGGGTGGGTCAGATTTACTTTGGCAGCCTGGGTCACTATTCGATTGGCATTGACAATTATCTGCTTCGGTGATATTAAGCTTTAGGCCGTCAGACCAGGGAACGGGGTTCATATCGTAGGCTTCAGAAAGCCGCCAGCCTTTACCAGGGACCAAAATGAAACCATGATTGCGTAGGTGATCATCGGTGTTAGAGACAAGAATATTGAAAACAATCCTTGACCAGAGTTCTTGCAGGTCGGTTTTTGTTTGTGCGCCATGTCTTATCAGGACGTCTGCAAGTTCAAGATAACTGACACCTGTAGAGGCATCATCACCATCTTGATGTCTGGTCATTGTCATGGCAGAAGCAAAATGAAGGCGTTGGCCGGATCCTGTACGGTCGAACCGACGGACCATAAAGCAGTGGTAATCGCTGGCATATTTATGCGCTTCAGCTGTTGCGACGTTCAGCCCACAACCCACGGCGAGAGCATTGGCCACCATCTCCCAGCCGCCAACATCGTAATCATCTTTGGTGCTGGGAAATTTTGCGATATAGAGATGGCCATGCTTGTCCACGACACTTGCTTTGGGCCTTGCGCCACCTAGAGAACCACCCGGAGCAATGAGCATCCGCAGCCATTCCTGACCCTGTAGGGATGTATTGTCTGGATCATCTTCTAGTGCGCGGCTTGCCCTTTCTAAAGCGTGAATTTCGGTAAAGGGAGGAGCCGCTTCGTCAGCTCGGTTATCAAGAAATTCACCTTCATCATTAAGCTTGTAGCGTAGGGCCCCTACTCGATAAAGATCATGTACACCCAAGAGATAATTTGATTCGTATAGCCTGGTTCCTTCAGTTTGGATGCCGGCACGAATATCCCGTTCAAGGCGACGCTTCATCAGTATTCGGCCCCAGCGATCGGGACTGGAGTCGCCAAATATGCCGAATTTATCCCGTGGGTGAGTGGGGTACTGGGCACCTTCGAATAAAAGAATTTCTGGATCAAGTTGCAAACGATTGAGGTCGGGATCGGCCAATGCTAGAGGGTCATACTGAAATTCAAATAACTCTCGCGTACGAGTTTGTCGGCTATGCAGGAAGCCAACTCGCTTTGGCCCGTGCATTCCATCCCAGTCTGCATATACCCCAATCATCGCCATCGTTAGCTCCCTTTGATTGACTTCTTCAATGGTTTTAGCAGAGCAACCAGATCGGCCGACGTTGTGCCTGTCGTTTTGCGGGCCGTATTGTTTGCTACGGAGCCAGCTTTTGTTGTTGCAGCTGCCTGTTTGTCTGATCTTTCGTACCTGTAGGCAACCTCAGGGCGCGGTTTTTTGTCTGCCGGGGCTTTACTTGGTTTTGCCTTGGAAGTGAAAACGATGTCGTTCTTTATCAGCCGGGAATCCTGAAGTTGGCGACCTAGTTGATCTTCGGCGGCCAACTGATTCAGATCGTTTTCAAGCCCTAACACCTGCATGACAGATAAATATGCACCTATAGTAACGCCTGCTCCTCCTGCCTCAAGCGAACGCAGTGTCATTGGCGACATACCTGCCCGTTCTGCCACCTGTTTGGCCGTTAGTTTGCGCCGAAGACGCGCAAGTTTCAGCCGCTCACCAAAATCAGTCAGCAATTGGTTAGTTGTAGGAAGTAATGGTGCTGTTTTTTTCGCCATGATGTCAATATTTTATCTTTTTAGTACAGATTACGCCATAATATTAGCATAATTTCGACATGAAGCAGCAAGGGGATGACGTGTGATACTAATATTTTTACTAAAAAGGGTTTAAAACGCCAGAATATTAGCACTTTTGAAACTGCTTCGAAGGAGGGAAGGGGATTTGTACGTATTCACTGCCCCGTATCTGCATCGTCCATTTATGCAACGTCTGTGTTACCTGGGCTCTTATGTTCCTTGCAGATAGTCAACTCGTACTAAACGCACCCCGCTGAACCTCTGGGATGTCTAGCTTAAGGTTTGGCCCGCTTTCCAGCTTAGCCAGCAAGGATTATCATACTATCGAGACTACAGATCTAGAGAGTGTGCTATGCAACATATTATTGAAGGTTTCCTCAGTTTCCAGAAAGAGATTTTTCCTCAGCGTAAGGAGCTCTTTCGCAGCCTTGCCTCCAGCCAGAATCCTAAAGCGCTTTTTATTTCGTGTTCTGACAGCCGCCTGGTACCCGAGCTGGTAACCCAGCAAGATCCGGGGCAGCTTTTCGTTATCCGTAACGCAGGCAACATCGTCCCTTCCTTTGGCCCGGAGCCGGGTGGGGTGTCGGCGACCATCGAATACGCGGTTGTGGCGCTAGGCGTTACTGATATCGTGATTTGCGGCCACTCGAACTGCGGCGCCATGAAGGCTATCGCTTCTTGCCAGTGCCTTGACCCGATGCCTGCTGTTGCTCACTGGCTACACTATGCGGACGCGGCCAAAGCGGTGGTAGAGAAGAAAACCTGGAATAGCGAAATCGACAAAGTTAACGCTATGGTTGAAGAGAACGTGATAGCCCAGCTAAATAATATTAAGACTCACCCGTCCGTTGCCGTTGGGCTGCGCGACAATGCACTACGCCTGCACGGCTGGGTGTACGACATCGAAAGTGGTGAGATCCGCACGCTGGATAAAAATACCAAGAATTTCATTTCGCTGGCGGATAACCCCGAGGTGTACTTCGAATAACAGATGCTTGACTATGAGTGGGACCGCTCCTGGGTAGAAAACCAGGAGCCTTCTGCCTGGCGTCCTTATCTGCTATATTCGCCAGGTGGAAATTATTTAAGCAATCGGGGGTAGGTCGTTAATGGAAAACGAAGAACATATCAGTAACATTATAAAAACGCACCTCGAAGCGACATTAAACGATCTCGGGGAATTTATCTGGGCGTATGTGGTGTTATCGAAAAAAGATATGTCCTGTATCTTTGGGGTAACCAACTATCCTGGTGAGTGGGTAGAGCATTATAAAGCCAACGGTTTGCAGTATACCGATCCGGTGGTGATCACTGCGCTCAACCGGCTAACGCCTTTTTCCTGGGATGAAAATCTGATGACGGGGGGAGGGTTTCATTTTTCCGAACTCTTCGAGCGGGCCAGGAAATTTGGGCTGAATAACGGCTATACGTTTGTATTGCATGATTATAATAATAACCTGGTCACGTTATCATTTATTCTTGCCCCTGAAACCAGAGCGGAATTAACCCAAACGCTGATCAAGAATAAAGGTGACATCTCTGTTTTACTGGCGTCAGTGCATGAGATATATCTAACCCTGAATTCGCTGTCAGAAAAAAACGCCTCTCGCTCGGAAAAAAGCGCCCAATTTACCGAACGGGAAAACGAAATCCTCTACTGGGCCAGCGTGGGCAAAACCTATCAGGAAACGGGGATGATCCTGGGGATCACTACGCGTACGGTCAAGTTTCATATGTCCAACATCGTCAAAAAGCTTGGAGTCGCAAATGCCCGGCATGCAATACGTCTAGGTGTGGAACTTCAACTGATTAAACCGGTTAGTTGATTACAAAGAAGGCTCAGCCACCAGCGGCCAGTCGTTCAGCCTGGTTTCGTCCGCTGTACTGTACTTGCTGAATATCTTGGCTTTTAGCTTCCTCTGGCTCTCAGAGTCGACATGGCCGAGCAACAGATAGACCGGCTCATCTTTCTCGGAAACACCGGTTTCCAACACGGTGACATTCCAGCCGGAGGTTCTGATGATGTGCATCATCGGATGGCTGGCGACGGCAAGAATGCCATCATAGTGATGTTGCCGCGCGTAGTTAATCAGTGAGAGAAACAAAGCCATAGTGACAGGAAACTTACGGCCTAACAGCGAGTGGGTTCTTTCTTTATCCACGAAGAAACGCGTGGATTCAATGTAGTTGCCTTCTGGAATGTTGACATTGTTAAAGAATGAGGAGAATGTACTGTTCAACATATTTTGGTATTTCATGTCTATCATCCTGGTTCCGCATATAATCATGCCGTTCTCCACGCCGAAAATATAATTGGTCTTGTCATTATCAAACTGATCGACCTCCTTGCCGTCAGAGCAGTCGACAGCCCATTGCAGTCTGTCTTTAAAGGTATTTTTTCTTAACATAAAGAGATCTTCAGATTTCTCATTGCTCATTGAAGCATAGTTAACGCTGTAAATATTAAACATAATGTCACCTGTGAATGAATATATAGAGATAAGTTCATCCGGTAACATCAGTGAAGTTTCATTAAGAGCATGCCGGTACAAAGGAATGATAATGCTTTTTAATAGATTTACGCTAACCTTATTATAGGAATAAACGGGTTTTTAGCCGGTGTTGGGTGGGGCGTTTTAGGCGACACTCTGGGCTTAAAAGTGATATGTTTCTTACCACGTGCGGACCCGAGGGAGCGGCAACGGTAACTTTTACCCATTTTTTACAACTTTATACAGATAACAGACAACTCTCCGGCCGATAAGGGCAAGAATGGATTCGATTCTTTTGACAAGGAGCTTCACCATGGATCTGAAATGTATTTTTGCGTTATTCACCCTGTCGGTGCTGCCATGGAGTGCCAGTGCCGCTCCGGCTGCCCCCAAGGTCGTCGTAAAGTCTGAAGTTGCCTCGCCAGTGGTGTTGGAAAATACCCAGGATAAAAACTACCTGAAAATCTCGTTGGTGGGCTATCCGCTGCCGCAGGAAAAACGCAGCCCGATCAATCTGGCGCTGGTCATCGACCGCTCCACCTCAATGAGTGGAGATCGTATCGAAAACGCCAGAAAGGCGGCGATCGCCGCTGTGAACATGCTCAACGGTAATGACACGCTTTCGGTCGTTGCCTATGACTCCGGGGTTGAGGTGGTGATCCCTGCCACCAAGGTCAAAGATACCAAAGAACTGATTAATAAAATTAACAAAAGTATTGAACCGCGTGGGATGACGGCGCTGTTTGCCGGGGTGAGCAAGGGTATCGATCAGGTGAGCAAGCATCTGGATAAAGAGCAGGTTAACCGAATTGTTCTGCTTTCCGACGGGCAGGCTAACGTTGGGCCAACCTCCAACAGTGAGCTGGCCGAGCTGGCCAAACTGGCGGCCAAGAAAGGCATTGCTATTACCACTATCGGCATTGGTGATGGTTATAACGAAGATCTGATGACCACCATTGCTGGCTATAGCGATGGCAACCATGCCTTTGTTGAGCAATCCAGCGATCTGGAAAAGACCTTCGCCTACGAGTTTAACGACGCCATGTCCGTGGTGGCGCAGGATGTGGTGGTGGTGATCAAAACCGCCGATAAGGTTACGCCGGTTCGTCTGTTGGGGCGTGATGGCAGCATCAGCGGCAATACGGTCACCGTGAAACTGAACCAGCTGTATTCCAATCAGGAGAAATATGTTCTGCTGGAAGTGATCCCGGCCAAGGGCAGCAACGCCCAGAGCAAACCGCTGGCCGATGTGAACGTGCGTTATGCCAACCTGAGCACCAAACAGGTCGATACCTTCAATGAGAAGGTGGCGGTGCGTTATAGCCAATCCGCTAAGGACGTGAGTGCCGCTCAGGTTGATGAGGTGCTGGTGGACTCGGCCATTCAGAAGGCGGCAATTGAAAATGAGCGCGCGGTAGAGCTGATGGATGCCGGCAAAATGGAAGAGGCCAAACAGGTATTTAGCGCTAACGCGGCAGCCTTGGAAAGTTTGCCTGTCAGCGCCGCGCCAGCCAGACAAAAAGCCGAAGCCAGCGCGCAGAAGAACAAAGACCTGATGGGTAAAATGGAAAGCGACAGCAAGGAGTCGACCCGTAAGGCAGTGAAAGAGCAGAACTACAACATCAAAACCCAGAAGAACCAGTAGCAGGGAGCCTAATGAGCCAGCGTACTTCCAGAAGTTTGACGGTTTTTATCATCATCACCGTGGCGGTCTTCAGCCTGATCGCCTATCTGGGAGTGCGCACCCTTGAGCACGAAGTGTTGCTACGCCATTACCAATCCCAGACCATGGCACAAACGCGCGTTACGCAAGCCAGCGACAGCGTTATGGATATTCTGCGGCAGAAAGCGACGCGGCTGGACGCGATCACCGACTATATTCAGCCCAACGAACAGGCGCTCAAGGAGCTGGTCGAGAAGGATCACGACATTGATGGCGTGTTTGTCCTGCAGAAAAATCGGTTGTTGTATCCCAACGAAAACGGCCCACTGAGCCAAAAAGAATTAGCCTGGGTTCAGGCCATCACCCCGCTGGTGAACGATCCTTCCTTGCTTTACGGCCACAGTGTCAAAAGCGAAATGGCTATCCCGCAATCCGGCTGGTATATCACCGGCGAGGTGCAGGAGCCGCTGTTGATCTACTGGCGCACTATCGGCAGCGAGACCATCGGATTTCGGGTTCCTTATATCAAACTGCTATCGGACGTGATCAATGCGGTTAACTTCGATTTTGGCAAAGACACGCTGGTGCTGGTAGAGATCGGACGCCTGCTGTACCAAAGCAATCCTTACGTCGAGCTGGGAAACCTGCAGCCGTTGGCCGAACAGAGCCTGCCTTATCCGCTTACCGGCTGGCAGGTGAGCTATTACGGCAAAGCGGCCAGTACTACGGCGGTCTACCTGTGGGGCGGGGCGTTTATCCTGCTAATGCTGGCCATCATGGGCTTGATCATTTTCCGCCTCTACCGGGAATACACCCAGACGGCACGGCTGGCGCGCCAGCAGGTGGGTTTTGTCAGTCAGGTGTCCCACGAGCTGAAAACGCCGCTGACCAATATCACGCTGTATGCAGAGTTGCTGAAAGAAGAGCTGGATGAACAGCACAATGAAGGACTGCGTTACCTGGACGTGATAATCGGTGAGAGCCAGCGCCTATCGCGCCTGATTCAGAACATTCTGAGTTTTACCCGCGAGCCGAAGCTGCACATTCAGCCCATTGACCTCAACCCGCTGCTGGCGAAGATTACTCAGACTTTCACTCCGTCATATCAGGCCAAGGGGATGACGATTTCCCTTTCATTATGCGAAAGCGTGGTGGTGCAGAGTGATATCGATCGCCTGACGCAGATTATCAATAACCTGCTGAGCAATGCGGAAAAGTATGCCACGGCCGGGAAACAGGTCGATGTGCAGGTGGAGTGCAGTGCGGACAATGTGGATATCCACGTGCGGGATTATGGTGACGGTATCGCCGAGAAAGAGCTCAGGATGATTTTCCTGCCCTTTTACCGGGTGAAGTCAGGTATTACCGAGGGCGTATCAGGCACCGGCATTGGCCTGACGATTGCCCAGCAGTTGGCGCACAGCCTGGGCGGGGAGATCCTGGTGGCTCAGCAGTCGCCTGGGGTGCGCTTCACCTTGCGGCTGGCGCGTAAAATAACGGCAAGTGTAATCACCACAGGGATTCAAAATGAAAATACTGGTCGTTGAAGACGATACGAACATTCGCCAGGGATTGGTCGAAGCGCTTTCCCGCGAGGGCTACACCCTGATCGCCGCAGAGAATGGCAAAGTGGCGCTGGAGATGTATCAGCAGGAAAAACCGGATTTTATCATCCTCGATATCATGATGCCGGAGCTGGATGGCTATGCGGTATGCCGGGAGATCCGCAAACAGGATGAGCAGATCCCGATTATCTTTCTATCTGCCAAGGATGAAGAGATTGACCGGGTGGTTGGGTTGGAGCTGGGAGCCGATGATTACATCAGCAAGCCGTTTGGCATTCACGAGATCCGCGCCAGGATTAAGACCATCGCCCGGCGTTGCCTGCGTAGCAAGACCGCGCAGCCAGATGCCAGCTTTTGCTTTGGTGATTTAACCGTGTACCCGAATGAGCTATGCGCTCTGCGCCAGACGGCGAGGTTGGAGCTTTCACTGCGCGAGGTGAAAATCCTGGAGTGCCTCTATCAGCACAAGAATAAGGTCGTCACGCGCGAGATGCTGTTCGATGCCGCCTGGGGCTATGATTTCCTGCCCAATAGCCGCACGTTGGATCAGCATATCTCCAAGCTGCGCAAGACCATTGAGCTCGATGCGAATAGTCCGTTGCTGATCCGCACCGTGCATGGGATGGGGTATCGGTATTTGGGGTGAAAACTGGGTGGTTTAATGTGTTACCTCACCCCTTAAACACCTGTCCCCGATGCCACTCCACAAACTTATCCAAAGGATAGTGTTCGGCGATCTTTGGCAACCTAATCGTCTTCCCTGCAAAGTTCCAGAACAATTGCTCGATCATATGGGTACCGTTCACGCCTGCAGAAACCAGCAGTTTCATGCTGTCATCAAGCCCGATGGCTCCCATATCGAATGCGGAGTGGTGCAATGAGCACAGCGTTAATCCTTTGGTCACGGTGCAGGGGCCGCCGTGTTGCTTCCATTTGATTTGCGCTGCCTCCAAGCCAACGGGCGTAGTGTCGTGCTGCAGGTTGTAGCCACACACCGCGCATTGGTAGTTATAGGCACGCAATATCGTTTGCCTGAATGCCGGGTCACGTGCTTTACGTATTCCATCAAGCTGAAAGTCCAGGCGGTTGGCTATCAACTCTTGAACGCTGTCGGGGAAATGCTCACACAGAATTTGCTGTGCAAGTTTGTCGATCAGGGCGGGCTGGCTGCGTAGCAACTGATAGCTTTCTTCGTCGAAGCCGCCGCTGACGCCATGTTCTATAATCTCCCGCTTCGGTGGCTCTTTGCTGCCTTTCTGCGGGCTACAAAGCTCTGCATTCTGTAATTCCCAGAACCCGTCACCGCGTAAACGCCAGAACGGCATGGTGGGGTAATGGTCACGCCGCTGCGGGCCAAAGCTATTGAGTAATGCCAGCAAGGGGGCGTGGATTTCTTAGCCGTAATTGAACAGCCGCTCGTGCCCTTGCTGATATTGGGATAGCACATACAGCAACAGTAAAGGCTTATGCGGCGCACGCTGATCGCCTTTGCGCCATACGGACAGATGAGTGATGGCGGTTTGCAGTTCCTGGCTGGTTTTCATCGATGCATCCTGGCGGGCGGCGAAAGTGATTGCGATCATGCTCGCAAAATGAAAGGGATTCAATAGCTTCTAGGCAAGCATCAGCCACTCACTCCCTACCTTACTGGCTTTCTTACAAGGTCAGCGGGAGTCTTGATTTCAACGCGTGATCGGTTTGACAAGCTGCCACTCTGCCCCCAGCCTGATGGCATGTTTGGCATTGGTCACGCCCATCTTTTTCACAATATTGCCAATATGGAATTTTACCGTACGGACCTTCACGTCTAAAATAATGGCAATTTCCTGATAGGTTTTACCCATGCTGGCCCAATAGAGCACTTCGTTCTCCCGCGTTGTCAGGGGGGCTTTCTCTTCGCTGGAGTTATCGCGATTATTTCGTGCGGTTTCCTGGAGGCGGGTGGCGAACCTTTCGTGAACGTTAGCCAGCAGCATCTGTAAACGGGCTTTGTTAGGGTGAATTTGGCCCTCTATATCGATGGATTTACTGTCATTAAGCGTCAGCGTCAGCATCGCCAGATTATGATCGTGGTCATGCAATACAAAGGTATAGCCAGTGGTAATATTATAGTTCTTTGCATGGCTGAATATATCTGAGGGCTTTAGCCTTGGGTTTATTGGTGTACTTTCATCCCAAGGAAATGGAGAGACTCTCTGCAGGGCGGAGAGTACCACGGGATCGATGCATTGGTAGTTCCTTTCTTTATAGATATCAATCCATTGGCTTGGATAACTGGAGGTTATCAATGTCTCCATAAAGTCTTTCTTGTTAAGTATCAAATGGGCGTATTTGAAATCGCCAAATTCCGCTATTTGTTTATCCAGATGGTTTTTAAAAGCGTTTTTTTCATCTTGGCTAGCAGAGAAAAATGTAGACATCAAATTACCTCAATATGAAATAATAACGCTACTAACATAACTTGTGGGGTAATAATTTAATCTAGCCGTTGTTGAGCGCCAGATAATATACTGGCTTTCCCGTTATTTTCGCTAAAATAGCAAAAAAAACCTGACCTCGTTGGGTCAGGTTGCCACATTGGCCAACACCAGGGAAATTTTTACTGCCATTATCTTAAAGCCATCTTCTTGGTTGAGGCAAGTGCTCTGTGCCGGATTTTGGCTGTCTATCACCATTATTCGGTCTAGGATTAGTATTGCCTTACGTTGATCATTGCAGCAGCCCGGTATCTGCATTGATATTCTTGCTCCTCACTCTTGGCATTATCTGAGGTAGTTACTCAGGGCTGCATTGGTCACCCACTATTAACTGATCATTATTTGATCAGTTATGAGCCTGTTTTTCTGAAGAAAAACTCTTGTAGGACCTCAATATAAGCATAGTGAGTCCGCGTTATTGCTGTTTGCAGCCTGCTATAAGCCGCTAATCGGGCCGTTGATATCATTGCGTTGATCAATAGATAGTTGCCATGGGGATCCAAGCTTGATCTTCACCGAAAGCTAAAAAGTGAGGTCTCAGCATCGGGCTGGCGGCCTTAAAACCGCTCTCAGACGGGCTCTCATGAGATAAAACGGATTTTTTTCAATGAAAAAAGTGATTTTAATCACAAATAAAGACCCTTAAATCGCTCATTAAATGCTCATTTCGTTGCCATTATGTTGCACTGTCGTGTCTGTTAAACGGGAGGGGGTGAGACTATTCTGATTCGCGAGCTAAGCAACACGTTATAGTGTTACTTTTATGGAAATGTTCTTGATCATCCTTGTGCGTTATTCGTCCGCTAATTCCCTTTATCTACTGCTGTATCAGCATTTTTTAAGAAAAAGCTTATTTATAAAGTGTGGGTGTATAAAGAATATTCTTAGTTGACTATGAGCTTCCTAATTAACTTTTTAAACTAAAATATATACTCTTAATCCTAGGAGTTTTCATAATGAATAATAACAACTTGATAGGTATTATCGATGAATAAAGCCATTCGCGATCGTTTTAACCGATTTTGAATAATTGTTTTTAGCCATTAATATTGTTTTGAAAATTAAGAAATAACTTAGTTTTGCTAAATGGTATTCTGCTCATCCAACGGCGTAATGGAGTTGGTAATATAGTAAAGAAAGGAAGGGATCCTTATGCTAAATATATTGGATTTTGGGTGCCTGCCGCAGGCCGGTTCTCCATCAAAAAGACCTTTAACCTGGCCAGATACCAATAAGTATTTCCGTGAAGGCATCGTAGGTTACTGTAACTCAGTTAATACTTCCCCGGAGCAACTCAAAGTCGTATTTGTTGACTTTCAATTAGCTAACCTGCGCCTTTTTCTGGAGCAGGACTGGCTAATGTATTCTGCTTGTAATCGCATTGTGCTGGTCACCGATAGTTACCTGTTACCCTTGGCCAATTATTATAAGAGCATGTTTCGGCAGGTTGATTCTGTGATCCAGAGAACGGGCGAGTCCAGTGACATTTTTGCTAAAATCGATCATGTTATTGCCGGGGAGCGGGTTTCTTCAACATCGCAAGTCAGGCTGTCTTCGCGTGAGATATGTTTATTACGTACTCTGATACATGGTGTCACCGTGGGCGATCTCGCCAACAGGTTGCGGCTTAGTCCTAAAACGGTTTATGCCCTGCGCCATAATATTTTAGGCAAGATGGGGTTGACTAAAATGAATGATATTTTCACTCAGGCCTATCACTCTGTCAGATAAACTATAACTACCTGTTATCATAGGGCTATAAAAATTAAATGAAATATGCGGTGATTTTATATCGCAGATATTTCGTTGTTTAATTGCCGTAGGACCTTTTCGAAAATTTTAGTTTTCGAATGCGCCCTTGTGTCGCATTTATTGTGCCACGCCAGTAAATATTGGCGGGAAATTAATTGATATAAATAAAGGAAGAAATTTTATGAAGAAGTTAGCTCTGGCTTTGATTGCAGCTTCAGCGTTGGGAACAATTAATCTGGCTAATGCGGACACTCGTACTGCGAACGCGACAGCGTCTTGGGATGCAAAAGCCATTAAAGATACCAGCAGCATGCTGGTGGTTACCCCGATAAAGTCACTGACCTTTAATTACGCAGAAGGTCTGGAGCGTTTTAACTCTCAAGACGGCGCGTTCGATATCACCATCGCTGGCCAGTCTGGCGCGAGTGATTTCAAACTGACCTCTAAAATCATCTCCAACACCCTGAACCGCGCAAGCGATGACTCTGCGCTGACCGTTGGCGTTAAGTGGAACGGCAAAGCACTGTCTGAAAGCAGCGATATGGTGATGATCGATACTTCAGCAGGCATCAGCGCTGGCCTGTCTGCTCTGGCTATGGAAAGTGCTTATGCTGGTGCTAACCGTACCAGCACTCAGGGCGTGTTCGCCTTTGATATCGCGAAAGCGACCGTTGCCGGTGCTGATACGGCGTTCAAAGACCTGACCGATGGTTACTGGGATGGCAACGTAAACGTTGAATTCACAGCAACTTGGGACGGTACTTTCACCACCCTGTAAGTGATTTTGTTGTCTTAACGTAGTCAGGATTGGGGTGAATAGCCCCGATCCTTATGGAATACATGATGAACAGATGGTTTCCTACGCTGATGTGCTCAGCACTATTTTATTGTACTCACGCCGGTGCAATTAACGTTGGCGCGATTACATCAATCATTTCCCCTGAGCAGAGCGTTATCGCCAAGGAGGTGATTAATACCGTGGATGATGCCCGTCTGGTCAGCCTGAGGGTCGAGCGTATTTCCTCCCCGATGGAAGGTGGCAAAGTGATCCCAATGGAGAGCAAGCAGGAAATAATGGCCACGCCATCCAACCTGATATTGCCCGGCAAGGGGAAAGATGTTTTCCGCGTTTTCTATTACGGGCCTAAGGACGATAAAGAGCGTTATTACCGTTTAATCTGGAATGATAATCCGGTTACCGAAGAGGGGCTGTCAAAGACCAAAAAATCCGCTTCGGCAACCACCTCGGCAACCATAAGCACCATTATGGTCGTCACACCACGGAAGGATAAATTCGATTATCAATACCGAGATGGTGTTGCTTATAACACCGGAAACAGCTCTTTCCGCGTGGTGGCATTTGGTCCCTGTAAGCAGCCACAGACCAGTGAAGAGAAAAATAAAGGGTGCCGTGAGCGTTATTACGTTATGCCGGGATTAGGCGTGCATTTGAAATTTGTTGATATCAATAATCAAAAACTCAGCGTTGGCATTTGGCACAACGAAGATTATATCAACGTGAAATAGCCTCTTTACTCATTACCTGCATCGTAAATGTTTTCCAGGTGTGGGTTAGGAGGCTATTTGGGGAAGCAAATGGGTAATAATTTCATCTTAAGGACAAGAACCAAGGCTGTAGCGTTATGTATTGCTGCGGCTCTGATGTCTATGCAGGCTAACGCCAGAAACCTACAGGATGTTCGTTTAGGAAATTATCTTATCCCGGGGGTATTTGGTCAGGCGCTGACCGAAGGTATGACCATTCCTGTATTGCTACGTTACAAAGGTGGCAACCAACAAGAAAAACAAAAGGTAGCGGATGCGCTGGTGGTGCTGGAAAAAGACCGCCTGATGATAAGAGAAATTACGCTGGCGGAAGAGTCTGAAGGGGCAACGTTGGCCGAGACGACCCAGACATTGATCCGTGGTCTGAAAGATCGTTTCTTTGATCAAAATACCCATATTGCCGTTTCGTCCGATGCCGATTTGAACCTGAATATCCGTTCATTTGTACTGACGCTGGACGTGAGTGAAAAAAGCTTGGGGACCGCAATTATCCCACGAACGAGTCTTCTGGGACTCTCTTCGGTGCCGCATTTCAGTTCGGTGCTAAATTACGATCTCGGTGTTTACCGCTCGCAGTTAAAAAAGGGCGAGAACACCTCGAATAACTATCTGACCCTGGATAACACCTTCGGCTTTGCGGAGCATCATTTCAATGTGAACGGCTCGTTTTACGGTATTGGGGAGTCCCAGCAGGATTCTCAGCTTTACCGCGCCATGTATGAACGGGACATGAGCGGACGCCGTCTGGCATTTGGCTTGGTTGACACCTGGAACCTGCAATCGTTGGGGAACCTATCGGCACTTAACTCCAGCAAGGTGTACGGCGTCACCTATGGCAATAAGTCCGCTACCCAGATCCAGAATACCCAATATTCGCTAACGCCAATTACCGTATTCTTACCTAGCGCGGGTGAAGTCCATATCTACCGGCAGGGGCGTCTGTTGAACATCCAGAATTTCCCGATGGGCAGCTTTGAGGTTGATACCAGCCGTCTGCCGTATGGGATTTATGACGTTGATGTCGATGTGGTGATCGACGGCAAAACCCATTCGCGTATGCGCCAGACGATCAACAAAGCCTTCTCTGGCAATAATGGCGTGGCGCAAGAACTTAACTGGCAGCTCTATGGCGGATATGTTAATTACGACAGCCGCAATAACCGCACCAATGGCAGCACCACCAACGAAACCTATCTGGCAGGGGCGTCGGCGGCCATGTCGATCCCGGAAATTCTCAAGATCGCCTCGGTCCCGGCGATATTTGGCCTGGCAGTGCAAACCTCGACCTATACCTTCGACAAGAAGGTGGTGAATGAAACTTCGATCAACCTCAACGTGAACCAGTTCGCGAGCTTGGGCTGGCAGGGGTTGCTGTCGCAGGGCGGGCGTTACCGCAATATTTTAAGCGCCAGCCTTATGCTACCGAAAGGCTTCGGCAGCGTGTGGGCCAACCGGGAGAAGAGCCATATCGGTAAGGAGTTGCCGGTCTATGAGTCGGACAGCTATTCCTATGGCGGAACCCTTAGCCTGAGCCGGTTCTTTGAACGTGGTGGGCAGCTTACGCTTAGCCGCACGGTAGATAAGCGTGAACGCAGTACCTCTAACAACCTGGAATACTCCACGTCACTATTCTCCGGGCGTTATGGCACGGTCAATCTACGCGCCGGTATCCAGCGTTATCGCTATGATTTCCAGTCCAATAGCACCAACCAGCGCTATATCTCGTTGGACTTCTCTTTGCCGCTGGCCGCCTGGTTAAGCACCGGTGTGTCTTCCAACAATGGCAACGTGCGGGCCAACCTGGCCGGCAACAAGAGCTTCGATGACTCGGCGTTTACCTCTGCCGGTTTCAACCTGGCCAAGCTGGTCAAGGATAAGCACAACGGTGACAGCGCTTATTCGGCCTCTGGCTATGCTGCCTTCGATACCAAATACAGCGCGGGCACCTTGTCGCTCTCACGGCCTGACAACAATCGCCTCAATGGCAACCTGACTGCGCGCGGTGCAGTGGCCTACAGCGATAAGAACTTCGCCGCCAGCGGTATTCAGGAGAAATCTGGGGTGTTGGTAAAAACCGGCTTCATCGACGATGCGGTGCTGTCGGCTCAGATCGATGGCCGCAGCTATCCGCTGAGCGGTAAGAATAACTTTATCCCGTTGCCGCCGTACTCGAGCTACAAGGTTGAACTGATGAACGATAAAAACTCGATGGACAGCTTTGACATCGTCAAGGGGCGCACTCGCAATGTCACGCTGTATCCGGGCAACGTCGCCGTTTATGAGCCGGAAGTGAAACAGTTAGTGACGGTGTTCGGCCGTATGACCATGGAAAATGGCCGGGCGATCGCCAATGCCGCTGTGCGTAACCACATCGGTAAAACCATTACGGATGCGACGGGCGCCTTCCAGATGGACGTTGATAAACGCTACCCGAGCGTGTCATTGACCATGCCAGATAATGGCATTTGCGAAGTCGATCTGGATTTGGCCAAGGCCAAGGGCGTGAAGTGGGTCGGCGATGTGGTGTGCAACGTGCAGACCATACTGGCACAACGATGAGCAAAGGGTGTGACATGAAACTGCGTAATATTTGCCAGTTGGTTGGGGTACTGATGCTGGCTGCCTTCTCTAGCCAGGCGGCCAACGTGAGCAACAGTTATTTCTTTATCGAAAATCAGGTGGATGGAGAGTACTTCATCACGCCACAGAGCACCGATCCCCGTTTCAGCGGGGCCAACGCGTTTACCAAATATGCGTCAGGCGACCAACGCAGTTTGGGCTATATGGGCTATACCGGGCTGATCCAGACCAATTCGTTCGCCGATATCTGGTTGGAGGATTCTCCCATCGCTCGGCCATTTATCGGTAACCGCTGTATGAATAATGGTAGCGGTTGCCCCTCGAACGGTTATCTGCCGGGCTATATTGGTGATAATGGCGTTTATCACGTGGCGGTTAACACCAGCAGCGGTGAAGCGCGTTATGGGCGTGGTATTTTCTCTGATTCGGCTTATGAGTATTTTAAAAATGTGTCGGTAGGCTCGACGGAAATTTATAAATACCGTTTCTGCTCTACCCGCACGGACTACAACCCTGCAGCAGGGCAAAGCTGCGTCAGCGTAGGCGGTTCGCAGACCAGCCATGAGTTCACCATCACCAAAGCGGGTAATTTGCAGTTGGAATCTACCAACGCACTGCAGGAAATTTTTATCGACAGCAATGGCAATCCGGTGATGGGAACGGGTTCTCAGTTCTGCTCTGTGGGCTACATTGGCTCACTGAGTGGCGCGATCTGTAAGCTGGTGTCTTATCAGATGCAGGGGAGTACCCTTTCGCCGATGCGCATGAACATGAAGCTCAACACTGCTGCGCTTGGGTTTACGCCTGCGGCAAATACCATTCGCCTGAGTGCCGATGGTGCCAGTGGTTGGGTGAACTACAGCGCCACGACCAACGCGGCGAATTTGATCAAAGCCGGTAGCGGCGGTATTTATGTCTTTTTATCGCAGACCTTCCTGAAGAACCTGATCGATCGGGGTGTTGATCTGAGCCACAGCCAGGATTTCTTCACTTTCCTGTTTACCAGTACGGTGGCACCGCAGTCCGGATATTACGAATTCTCGCCTTCGAACACTATCTTGCTGATCCCGCGCGATTATGGGATTAGCATTATCTCCAAAGACCTGGTGCTTAATCCCAAGCGTGAAGGCAAAGTCGGCAGCACAGAACCGCCGATCGTGTTCGACTATATTGTGACTACCTCTGGCCCAAGACAGGCTGATAGCATTACCGCGCAGGTTTACGGTCCGGCAGGGCAGGTCAATGGGCGCCCGTACTGCGTCTTTTCCTCTACCGACGGTAAGCTTAGGGTGCCGTTCTCGGCCTATCTGGCTTATACCGACAACGTCGGGCAAGTTGTCCGCACGCGTGCCAGCTGTGATGATGCACCTATCAGCCTGAATGCGGCTCGTTGGGTAAGAACCGCCTGGCCGGTTCCCTCACAAAACGATGGCAGCTTTTATCGCACCGAGTTGTCTCTCAGCTTCCCGATGAATGAGGGCAATTCGATGTGGACCCTGGATGGGCGGGATTGGATGGGGATTGTCAGCGCCACCGGCGAGGTAAGGGTCAGAGCGGTCTGGACCGGCCCTGATATCCAATAGGATCGAAAATGACGATAAGACTAGGGTGGTGGCTAGCGGGGCTGATGTTGGCGTTTCCGGCGCAGGCGATTTACCTCTCGTCCGGAGTATTTACTCTGGAGAGCGATCGCACCTTCTTCTCGCGCCAGTTTGTTAACAACACCAAAGAGACCAATCTGTATGTGATCGCTGCCTATCGGATTGCCAAACCGGGGGTTGATGAACAACCTCAGCCCCTAGAACAGGGCGAACTGCTCTATACCCCACTGCGCAAAGTACTGGAGCCGGGAGCGTGGGAATATTTCAAGATCTTCTATCGCGGCCCGGCGGACGAGCGCGAGCGCTATTATCGCATAGTGATCCAGGAGATCCCGGCCAACTTGATGGAGATGCAGGGGGGAGACAAGACACCGCTGGTATCCCCGACCATGGCGCTAGATACCATCATGGTAATTCGCCCGCGCAAGATGCGTTTCACTTATCACTATGATCCGCTGGCCGGGGTGTTGAAAAACACCGGCAATACCTATTTCCGCGTGATGATCCATCAGGGCTGCGACGGGCAGGATGACACCGCCAAGGTGTTCAATCTGTTGCCGGGGGAAAGCTATCGTGGTGCCGATCTGCGTGGGCAGAATCGCAAGTTTATTATCGGGTTCAACAAGTATCAGCGTCTTGGGGAGCAGTGTTTCGAGCAGGGGCAGGGATAGGATCCCCACCCCAGTTCACCACCAAAGCTAGACTTCCTTGCGCCCCAGGTAGCGCTCTTTCATCAAAGAAACGCCAATCGCAATATCCAGCACTGGCGAAGGCGGCAGGTAGTTTGCCTTACCGAGTTCCTGCATCGCGCCAATCAGCGGATGGTCGATCCCTAGCGCATAGTCCGCCAATAACGTCCCGGCAATGGTTTGCTTGGACACGCCTGCGCCGTTACAGCCCCCGGCGGTATAAATGCCTTTCTTCAACTCGCCCCAAACCGGCGCGCCATTACGGGTGACGCTGATGGTGCCAGACCAGGTACTTGTCAGCGGCACATCCCTCAGCTGCGGGTATATCTTGTTGAAAATCTGCTGATGCAACAGGGTCGCTTGATAGGTCTGTGCAGCGGTGATCCGGCCGTTCAAGGCTGGCGTCACATGTTGGCGGATCAGGAAACGATGATCCTGGGTATAGCGCACCGTTGCTCCAGCGATCGCGTTGACCGGTGTCAGCCCCCAACTGTTCATGGTTGGCAGCTTTTGGCGTTGCTCTGCGGTTAATGGTGCGGTGATGCTGGCGAAAGTAGCCATTGCCGCCTGCTGGCTGGTAACCGGAGCCAGTTCCCTGGAGAGGGCGTTGGTGGCTAACATCACGTTGGCTGTTTTAATCGTGCCAAAGGGGGTAACCACCTGCGTCACGCTACCGTGCCGGATCGCCATCACCGGGGTATGGTTATACATCGTCACGTTGTCCGGCAGATTATTTGCCAGGCCGACGATCAGGCTGGCAGGATTAACCAGGATCGAGCTTGGGGTATAGATGCCCTTATTGTAAAAACGAGTACCCAATTTTCGATACAGCGCCTCCTTATCCATTATTTGATAGGGTTCGTTCATGGTATCGAGATTATCGGTATATTCTTTGAGCACCCTCTGATTAGTCGCATCAACCTGGCAGTGATATTTTCCGGCATTCTCCCATTCGCATTCGATCCCCTGTTGCTCAATTTGCTGGGTTAATTGATTGATCCCTTCTTGTAATAAAGAGCGATACGACTGGGCTTTTTTCAACTCCGCCGTAGAGCTGCCAATATTATGGGGTAATCCGATAATAAACCCTGAATTTCTAGCCGAAGAACTCTCAGCCGCGCAGGCTGAATCAACGATGAGGATCTTCAATTTAGGATCTTGATTGGCCAGCCGTCTGGCGAAGGAAATCCCGGCAAAGCCGCAGCCCACGACCACCCAGTCGGCCTCGGTATCGCCGATCAGCGTTGGGTAAACGGTCGGGCGCAGGTCAGGTTTTAACCAGCCATTTTGGTTTTGATTTAACGGCACTGATGCATATTTCAAACTCAAGGTCCTTTTCAAAATGTTTGCCACTCAAGGTCACTAAATAGGGTTATAAAACATTTAGCCAGGCTGAACCAGCAGATTCAGCCGTTGCTGATTAACCCCAATTTATTGACGGTCAGTTATTTATAAGCAACCGTTAAGCATTGAGGTACCTCATTGGATTACCGCATTTTGCCAATTGGCCGGGGAGTGCAATCTTGGCGAGCCTCTATGACAGAAATTAAGGTCACTCAGCAGATTTATTTCTGATTTTTTCCTTTATTCCCCAGCCATAGCTGTTTAGTATCGGAATTGGTGAGAATGATCCATTTCTTGAGGTTTTCTTCTGAAAATCGGCCATTTCCGCCCGGTAAGGTAGAGTTGTTAACTAAATTATTGTTGTAACTTAGTGGATTTGACTATTCTAAACGGACTTCTAAAAAATATAAGAACGGAAATATTCTATGTCACAGATGTTAGCGCTTTTGATTGTAATGGTGATTTTATACCTGGGAGATGCGGTATCCGTGCGTACTAAAGCCTGGATCCCTTCTGTATTTGTCTGCGCGGTGTTGTTCCTGTTCGGCTACTGGACGTTTTTCCCGAAGGATATCGTCAGCCTGGCCGGTATCACACCGGCGGTAGCGGTGATGCTGATGTATCTGCTGATCACCAACATGGGGACGCTGCTCTCGGTGCCTGAGCTGATGCGGCAATGGAAAACCATTGTGATCTCGCTGTCGGGGATTGCTGGCATTATCGCCGCCGTGTTTGTTGCCTGTATGCTGATGTTTGATATGAACACCGCCATCGTGACCATTCCCCCATTGGTTGGCGGCATCGTTTCGGCGTTGATCATGTCTAAGGGGGCTGCCAGCGCGGGCCTGGTCGATCTCTCGGTATTCGCTATCCTGATCTACGTAATGCAGGGGTTTGCCGGTTATCCGTTAACCGCCATCATGCTGCAGCGGGAAGGCAAACGCGTGCTGCAAAAATATCGCAATGGCGAATGGCACGAATCTGCCGCACTACTGCCAGCCGATAAAATGCCAACCACGGTCAGCGCGGAAGAAAAAATGCCGCGTATGTTTGGCCTGATCCCGGCTCATTACAATACCAGCTACTTCAAGTTTCTGCGTCTGGCGCTGGTAGGCTACCTGGCTTATCTGGTATCAGACCTGCTGGCCCCGGTGGTCACCATCAGCCCGTTTGTGCTGTGTTTGCTGTTTGGCGTAGTAGCGGCCACGATCGGTTTCCTGGAAAAACAACCGTTGCAGAAGGCCAACGGCTTCGGGTTTGCGGTGATGGGGCTGATGCTGTTTATCTTTGACACCCTGAACAGAGCAACCCCGGAAATGCTGCTGCGGCTGGTATTCCCGATGCTTGTGCTGATCGCCGTGGCGGTGGTGGGCATGTTTGTCGTCTCGTGGATCGTGGGTAAATTCCTTGGCGTCAGCATGGAGATGGCCTTCGCGATCTCCCTGACGGCGATGTATGGCTTCCCGGCGGATTACATCATCACCAACGAAGCGATAACGGCGCTGACCAAAGACGAAAAAGAGCGTGAGATCCTGACGCACCACATGTTGGCACCGATGCTGGTCGGCGGATTTATTTCCGTGACGATGGTTTCCGTGGTGCTGGCAGGCGTTATGGTCGGTTACATCACCCCAATCGCAGGATAAGTCATGAGCTATGCAAATCAGCTGCGTATTCAGCAGCATCTGGAACAACTGGCCGAGTTTACGGCTACGCCAGGCGAAGGCACGACGCGTATGAGCTACAGCCCACAAGGCCAACAGGCGCGGGCTTATATCAAGGCGCAGATGGAGGCGGCGGGCCTCAGCGTACGTGAGGACGCCATCGGCAATATCTTTGGTAAGAGCCAGGCGCAGGACCCGGCATTGCCGAGCGTGATGATCGGCTCCCACTTTGATTCTGTGCCCAACGGTGGCGCTTTCGACGGCCCTGCCGGAGTGGTGATGGGGTTGGAAGTGGCCAAGCTGTTCCAAGAACATCGGTTATTGCCGCGTTACCCGCTAGAAGTGGTGGCGCTGGTGGAAGAGGAAGGGGCCAGCTTTGGCCGTGGCCTGCTGGCTTCCTGTGCGATTGCAGGTAAGGTGGATGCTGAAGAGCTGCATCGTCTGCGCGATAGCCATGGGCAATCGGCGGCACAGTGCATGGCGCACGTCGGTTTTGATGCGGATCGGGTGGCCAGCGTGGTGCGGGAGCCGCAAACCCTCAAGGCGTTTATCGAACTGCATATTGAGCAAGGGCCGGTGCTGGAACAGGAAGGGTTAGACGTTGGTCTGGTAGACGTGATCGTCGGTATCACTCAGTTGGTTGTCACCATCACCGGTAAGGCCGGGCATGCGGGCACCACGCCGATGGATCGCCGCCATGATGCGCTGGTGGCTGCCAGCCAGGTGATCTCTCGCGTTGGCGATTTTGCCCGCGAGGCCGGTGATGAAACGGTCGCCACCACGGGGAAAATTCAGGTGTTCCCTAACGGGGCGAACGTGATACCGAGCAAGGTGATTTTCACCGTCGATATCCGTTCCAAGCGGTTGGATAAGCTGCAACAGGTGGTTGAGCAAACCAAAGCCTGTATCCAACAGCAGGCCTGGGCGGGGATCGCCTGCCAGATTGAACAACCGTTGCTGGTAGAGCCGACGCGTCTGCACAGCGGTATCCACAGCCAGCTGCAAAAACACAGTGAAGCGCTGGGCCTGAGCCACCGGACTATGGTCAGCGGAGCCGGGCATGATGCGATGATTTTTGCCAGTATCACCGACGTGGGGCTGGTGTTTGTTCCCAGCAAGGACGGCCTGAGCCACCACCCCGACGAGTGGACCGACTATGAGCAAATTCAGAAAGGCATCGACGTTATTTTTCAAACGGTAAAAGAGATCACAGAGGCAAGCAGTTATGACTAATCATGCCATCGCGCAATCCATTAAAGCCCACGTGGAGGCGATGATTGCGTTCCGTCGCGATCTGCATGCTCATCCGGAACTGCCTTGGGAAGAGGTGCGTACCACCCAGAAGGTGGCGCAAGCGCTGGAGGAGATTGGTATTCCTTATCGTCTGACGACGCCAACGGGCGTGATTGCCGAGATTACGGGTGGGCAGCCTGGCAAGACCGTGGCTCTACGCGCAGATATGGATGCGTTGCCGGTACAGGAACTCAACGACTCATTAAGTTATAAATCGCAAACCGACGGGAAAATGCACGCCTGTGGGCACGATGCCCACACCGCCATGCTACTGACGGCAGCAAAAGCCTTGTATGAAAACCGTGAAAGCCTGCGTGGCAACGTGCGGCTGATTTTCCAACCTGCCGAAGAGATTGCTCAAGGCGCGCGTGAAATGGTGAAGCAGGGCGCGATCGAGGGCGTGGATAACGCATTTGGTATGCATATCTGGACCACCAGCCCATCGGGCAAGGTGTCTTGTAATGTCGGCTCTACTTTTGCTTCTGCGGATTTGCTGAAGGTGAAGTTCAAAGGGCGCGGCGGCCACGGCTCAATGCCAGAAGCCTGTGTGGATGCAGCGGTCGTTGCTTCGGCCTTCGTGATGAACGTGCAGGCGATCGTTTCCCGTGAAACTTCGCCGTTAGAGTCGGCAGTCGTGACCATCGGCAAAATGGAAGTCGGCACCCGGTTTAACGTGATTGCTGAAAATGCGGTGCTGGACGGCACGGTGCGCTGCTTTAACGTCGAGGCACGTGAGCGTATCAAGGCGGCGATTGAACGTTACGCAGAGCATACCGCGGCCATTTATGGCGCGACCGCACAGGTGGAATACACTTACGGCACCTTGCCGGTGATCAACGAGGAACGCAGCGCGTTGCTGGCAAAATCGGTAGTGCGCTCGGCCTTCGGCGACGAGGTGTTGTTTGCCGAGAAACCGACGACCGGCGGTGAGGATTTCAGCTTCTTTATTGAAAATATCCCCGGCTGCTTTGCCCTGTTGGGCTGCGGCAACCCGGAGAAAGGCACCGACTGGGCGCACCACCACGGCTGCTTCAATATCGACGAAGACGTGATGGCGACCGGCGCGGAGCTGTATGCGCAGTATGCATGGAGCTACTTGCAGCAGGATGCCTTTTAAGCCTGGGCAAAATTGCGTGCGGTGAGATCCCCCTCACCGCATTTATCAGTCAGTCCTCCGGCCCGCTCATCTCGCCGATAAAGTCCATTCTGTCATTGAGCCAAGTGTTCACTATCGCATCGGCAGCTTTGGCCGCATCGCTAGCCGAGAAATGTTTCTCGGTTTGCAACCAGCCCATGGTCGCCAGACGCGCCGGTTCAATGGCGACAAGCAACTGCTCGCGTTGTTCTTTCGGCCAAACCTTATCGTCAGACCAACTGCGGATTAGCTGCGCAGGATCGTCCGTGGCTGGCGTGTTCTGACGTGGTTTAAGGAAATCCTCGGGAGATACGGTGGCGCGCAGGCGGAACATGGCCCAATCGGCATAGCTGGCAAAGCGGATGGTACCGGAATTCTCACTGGCCTTGCCAATCATCGGTTCTATTGCCTTGGTAAGTTGCTGCCAGGCCGGTCGTTCAAACAGATCGCCCTGCGGCGAGCAAATGGGAGCCTGTGAATCACGAGATGATCCATATAACGCCCCAAAGGCTTCATAAGCCGCTGCGCCCTGCTGCTTGAAGATAAAACAGTGCACATAGGGGCGGCCATCGGCGTTTTCGTAGCCGGCTCGCTCAATGGCCATGCGTAAGAGCGTTAAAACAGCGACATCATGGCCGGTCTTGGGATCGTTCTCGATATCACGTAACACGGATTGGGAGAATGTGTCGTCGTTCATCGCCTTGATCACGCTTTGATGCCTGGTTTCTACCTCGGCATCCGTGACCTTGCTGGTGGGCGCAAACTGATGCAGATAAATCAGCCAGGCGGAGGCTAGTGGGCCGCGATACTGCTGCAACTGCTGTGCTGCAGCGGCTGGGTCTGCCGGAATGCTGGCGATGATGTTATCTAGCGCCGAAGCGGCCTGCTTGGCGGTGTTCTGCAACTGGGCGGCGCGTTGGCTAAATAAATCGCTCAGGCAGCTTTCTTGAGCGTTGCAGGCATCCCGCTGCTTCAACCAGCTACGTTGCTCGGTGCGTAACGCGTCGGCCTGATCCCCTGGTAGGCTTGCCATTGCTAACCGGTAATTTTCGGTCAGTTGGCTGTCGAGACTGCTAAGGTCTGGGCTATTGCAGATGCTATGTTCGATATCACTGGTGGCTTTCTCACAATCGAAAGAAGCGGCTTGCACCGCCGTGTTGGCCCCGAACGCCAAGCATAGGCAGAGCAATAAGCGCGATAAAGCATGGCTGGCCAATGTTGTATCACGGAGAGAGTTAGCGCGTTGAAGCCTGGCGATCATGCTGAATTCCTTTTGGTTGTTTATTGATTCGCCCAGTCACTATTTTTAGCTTATCGCCTGTGTTTTCTAACACCTATGGAGTTGTTCTAGGCCAAAGCAGAGATGTATGAACCAAAGCGACTATCCAAACTGTATTTGACTGAATTTCGTACACTAAGCGATAATTTTGATGTGGAAAAACTTCACGTGTTCCAACAACTTCCCCTTCATGCCCCATGAAAGGAAATGCTGCGAGGCGCTCGGCTGTGGCTTCAAACAGTTCGTCCATCTTGATGGCTGCATCGGGATTTTTTTCGACAAGGTAATCCCATATCTGTTCGCTGTCATCAAGCGCCTGTTTCGTCCAATGAACTCTCACTAGTTACCCTTAACTTTTGCCCTTCGCGCTGCAAAAATAGCCTTGGCATCTTCATGTTCAACACTCTCCCCGTTCGCTATAGATTGACGGGCTGCATTGACTTTTTCTTCCAAAAAATGGCGATACTCATGGCGTTCAATATATTGTCGCATAAGCTCACGAACAACTTGTGATGCTGGGCGATGCTCCGCCTCGGCGGCAGCCATAAAAGTATCGCGTAGTTCGGCTTCAAGCTTCATGGTAAAAACGGCCTGTTTACTCATAGATAAATCCTCATCAAGGTACTAACTAAGTATATACCTTTTTATTGCCTTGAAGAAAATGACAGGGCGCTTTCATTGGTGAGACATTACCGCAATAGATCCGCGCAAAAAACAGACTGGATGGATTTACAAGAAGTTGTTCCATTGGTTGGAATTGTGATCGCAAAATGCGGCAGAGACTTGCAGATTATGAGGGCTAGCGTAAAGTCTCTGCTCTATCCTTACTCGATTTTATTACTTATCTACAATAGATTGGCAGTGGTTTCATTGTATCTATGTAATAGCTCTATGGAAGCAAGGCGACTTGGCAGCTTTAACAACCAACATCGCCCCCAACGTTCAACCCAGCGCAGCAAACCCCGCGCGGATTTCGTCTTCCGGTAAATCGATGCCGATAAACACCATCGTGCTTTTGCACTCTTCTTCCGGTAACCATTCGCGGTCCCAGTCGGCGTTATACAGACGCTGTACGCCCTGGAACAACAGGCGGCGCGGTTCGTCTTTAATCGACAAAATTCCTTTGTAGCGCAGCAGGTTATCGGCGAACTTCAATAATAAGCCTTCCATCACTTCGGAAATCTGCATCAGCTCCAGCGGCTGGTCGTGATACACCACGATTGACTGGATATTATTTTGCGCTTGCGGAATGCGGCGAAAAACGGGGGTCGCCAGGTTAAGCTTATCGTTCAGTACAAAGCCTTCGATATCAAACAGCACGCCGAGATCGATATCGCCGTGCGTCACTTTATAGACCGGTGCGCGGGCGTTCATCAGTTGCAAACGCTGGATCAGCGCTTCGTTATCCGTTGCCACGTCGGTCTTGGTCAGCAGAATACGGTCGGCATACCCCACCTGGGCCTGCGAGATAGTGAACTGGTTCAACTGTTGATCGGCATGTACCGCATCCACCAGCGTGATAATGCCGTCCAGCAGGAAGCGTTGGCCGATGACGTCGTGCGAGAAGAAGGTCTGGGTGATCGGGCCGGGGTCGGCCATGCCGGTGCATTCAATGATCAGCCGATCAAACTCCAGTTGCCCCTGATCGACGCCGTCCAACAGATCCAGCAGCGCGTCTGCCAACTCGTTGGATTTACTGCAACAGATACAACCGTTGCTGAGGGTAGTGATGCGGCTGGCGCGGTCACCAATCAGCGCGTTATCGATCGGCACCTCACCGAATTCATTCTCGATGACGGCAATCTTGTAACCGTGGTTTTCATTCAGAATGTGGCGCAGCAGGGTGGTTTTGCCCGCGCCCAAAAAGCCCGTCAGGATGGTGACTGCAATGGGTTTCATGCCTGGTCCTTGTACTTACTTAACTAGCAACAGCGCATACCGCCTTTGCCATCGCCACCGTAGCGGGCATCCTGGCGTTCGCGGAAAAATTCTTTATAGGTCATCACCGGCTTGTCCGGATGGTTGTCTTTCATATGCTGGACGTAGGTATCGTAGTCAGGCACGCCCACTAACATGCGTGCTGCCTGCCCGAGATATTTACCCGCCTGGCCGAGGTTTCCGAACATGGGTTTACTCCAAAGAAAAATACCCTACATAACGTATTATCATTATGCAGGGTATCCATCAAATCACCATCAGTGGTGCGACGAAACTTTGACGCCACCCTCAGGAACCGGCACGTATGGCGTTTCCTGATCGGTACGTTTCGGGTTTTTGTGCGCCGCCATGGCGGTTTTAATACCGAAGAAGATGATGCTGTACACCACCAACAGGAACAGGATGCTCAAACCGGCGTTGGTGTAGTTGTTCACCACGATATGGTTCATGTTGGCAACCTGCTGTGCGGTCAGTTCAGCACCGCCTTCGGCGATTTTGTCTCTGTACAGGCTGGCCTGGTAGAAGAAACCTTCCAACTGCGGATTGTCGCTGAACAGCTTCAGGCAAATCGCGTAGGTGGTACAGATCAGCAGCCAAACGGCTGGGATCACGGTTACCCAGATGTACTTGGTGCGCTTCATCTTGATCAATACCACGGTGGCCAGGACCAGCGCTACGGCAGCCAACATCTGGTTGGAGATACCGAACAGCGGCCACAGGCTCTTGACGCCGCCCAACGGATCGACCACGCCTTGATACAGCAGGTAACCCCACAGGCCAACGCAGCCGGCAGTACCGGCAATACCGGTCACCAGTGAATCGGTTTTCTTCAGGAATGGCACGAAGTTACCCAGCAAATCTTGCAGCATAAAGCGACCAGAACGGGTACCTGCATCCAGAGCGGTCAGGATGAACAGCGCTTCGAACAGAATACCGAAGTGATACCAGAAGCCCATGTTCGCGCCAGGGATGACCTGATGGAACACGTGAGCGATACCGACTGCCAGAGTTGGCGCGCCACCGGCACGGTTCAGTACCGAAGGTTCGCCGATGTCTTTGGCCGTTTGCAGGATCTGCTCTGGGGTAATCACAAAGCCCCAGGAGCTGACGGTTGCGGCAGCATGCGCGGAAACATCACGCAGTGAGGCCATGATCATCGGCGCATCTTCGGTGCCCAGACGGTGCAGGTCTGGCATGGTGATGCCCAGAGCCGCCGGTGGGGTGTTCATGGCGAAATACAGGCCAGGCTCGATGATAGAAGCCGCAACCAGCGCCATGATGGCAACGAAGGATTCCATCAGCATGGCACCATAACCGATAAAGCGGGAGTCCATTTCATTGGCCAGCAGTTTCGGTGTGGTACCTGAAGCGATCAGCGCGTGGAAGCCAGAAACGGCACCACAGGCAATGGTAATAAACAGGAACGGGAACAGGGTGCCTTTCCAGACCGGACCGGTACCGTCAACAAACTGCGTAACCGCAGGCATTTTCAGCTCTGGGTTGAGGATCACGATACCGATCGCCAGCCCGACGATCACGCCGATTTTCAGGAAGGTAGCCAGATAGTCACGCGGAGCCAGGATCAGCCATACCGGCAGCAGGGCAGAAACGAAGGCATAACCAATCAGCGTATAGGTTATGGTGGTGTCTTTAAAGGTCAGCGCCGGGCCCCAGTATGGGTCGTGGGCAATCACTCCGCCGAACCAGATGGAGGCGATCAACAGCACGATACCGATGATCGATACTTCACCCACCTTGCCAGGACGCAGGAAGCGCATATACACGCCCATAAACAGTGCGATTGGCACGGTGGAGCAGACGGTGAACACGCCCCATGGGCTTTCGGCCAAGGCTTTCACCACGATCAACGCCAGCACCGCCAGGATGATGATCATGATCAGGAAGCAGCCAAACAGCGCAATGGTGCCAGGGATTGGACCCATTTCCTTTTTGATGATCTCGCCCAATGAGGCGCCGTTACGGCGTGAGGAGATAAACAGCACCATAAAGTCCTGTACCGCCCCTGCCAACACCACGCCGCCTAGCAGCCACAGCGTACCGGGCAGATAACCGACCTGTGCCGCCAGCACTGGGCCAACCAGCGGGCCCGCACCGGCGATCGCCGCAAAGTGGTGGCCGAACAGCACGTTTTTATTAGTCGGGACGTAGTTAAGACCGTCATTGTTCACCACCGCCGGTGTGGCGCGGGTGGGATCCAACTGCATCACCTTGGTGGCGATGTAGAGGCTGTAGTAACGATAAGCCACCAGGTAGACCGCTACCGAAGCAACGATGATCCACAGTGCACTAATGCTTTCACCACGGCGCAATGCGATGACACCCAGGCAGGAAGCCCCGAGTATCCCCAGCAGCATCCATGGGAGGTGTTTTAAAATCCCCTCGCGTTTCATGAGGTATCCTTATCCTATCTGCAAAAATTGAGTGATAAATCCGATTCTTAGATGTCGGACATTTAGCTGTAGCGTCTTCCCCTGGTAAGGGTCAGGTTTAGGAACAGCTCATCATTGCCAGGCTGGATAGGGAAAGACATCTGAATTTCAGCCAGCGGTTTTATACGCTGGTGAACGGTTGGAATGGCGGGGTGAGTGGTTTAGGCGGAAGTGCGAGTGGCGAAGGCGAGCAGGTTTTGCTCCGTTTTGGCACTCGCCAACTGCTGCCCCATCCAAGGGCTGAAGGCCCAGGGGGTTGCCGTTACCGCAGAGATCAAAGCGGGTAAATCAACCCAGTGGAAGTCCATCACTTCATCTGCTCTGGCTGCAACCGCATCCTTAGCCAATGCCGCGTAAACCGGGCAGATTTCGTTTTCCATAATGCCGGAGGCGTCTGTCTCGCAGTAGCGGAAATCGGGGTCTACGGCGGTGATCTGTTCCACGCTCAGGCCCACTTCATACAAACAGCGTTGCTCGATGGCGTGTTCGGTGCTCTCCTGCCACTGCGGATGGCCACAGACCGAGTTGGTCCAAACGCCGGGCCAGGCTTTTTTGCTCAGCGCTCGGCGGGTGATCAGCAACTCGCCCTGCGGGTTGAAGATCCAGGAAGAGAAAGCCAGATGCAGGGGCGTTTGTTGCTGGTGGGCCGCATATTTTTCCATCACGCCGGTGGGTTGACCTTGTTCATCAAGTAAAACGACATGCTGCTGGGTCATTGAAGATTCCAATTTAATCGCGATGTACGACTGCTACTATAGGCAAAACTGGGCGACTATCAAATATTGGGATAATCTCTCTGTTTCGATGAGGGTTGATGGAACATTCAGGAGTGAACGTGAGAAAACGGAATTTCGGTATCCTTTCGGCCCTGGTGCTGGCGGTAAGTAGCGCCATGGCATTTGCGGCCCCGGTTACGCTTTATAGCCCCTATGACCCAACGCTCGCACAGGATGCGTTTGCAATGCAGCAAACGGAGCTGGTGCTGATCCAGCCTGAGCTTAAAACGTTTGCCGATGAAAACTCGGAACAGGCGATGGATTACTCTACCGCCATGGACGACTGGTCTTATTATGCCAGCGAGATCACCCAAAGTTTTGAAGCGCTACATGTGAAGGTGGTGAGCACCGACAAACGCTATCTGATCTTTACGTTGGGTAAAGACCAACGGATGATCTTCGATAGCCAAAAACCACAGCCGGACTCGGAAGATGAGGGCGGTTGGGGAGCTTTCCTCTATCGCAAAGGGCAACCGCCTATTGCGGTTGATATCACCTTCAATGATATGGCGGTGGCAAAGGCGTATCTGGGGCTAAAATAGTTAAACCGGCGCTGCATACGGTGCCCATTCAGCCTCTATTTTCGGACCTCGTCCCAATTCAGACCAAAGCGCGCCAGGTACTTACGCAACCGGTCGGCATCGTTGGGCTGCTTTTTCTGCTGGCGCGAGACGGCAAACAGCTGTCTACCCGCTTCGGAAAGTGACGGGGAGGTTCGGCACACTTTAAGCACTGTCTCCAACTGGCTTTGCTCAAACAAATCGATATTGGCCAGCTCGACGGGGTGTTGCGCTGTGGTATTCCCCTGCCAATGGGATTTCAACCGGTCTATCTCTTCATCGACCAGCGGCAGATTGATGCGTCCTTGCTCCGCCAACGTGGCCATGCGGGCGATGGAAGATCCCAGTTCGCGGAAGTTTCCGCGCCAAGCTGCCTGCGGGGAACGGGCAAAAGCCAGGTAACGCTGCCTGGCGTCTTTATCGAACCGGACCTGCGCCTGGTTGCTGCGGGCAAAGCGTTGTAATTCGTAATCGATGTTGGGCTCGATATCTTCGCGGCGCTCAGCCAGGCCCGGCAGTGGGAAGGTCCACATATTAATACGGGCGTATAAATCCTCACGGAAACGGCCTTGGGCTATCCAGTCGCGCATATCTCGGTGGGTACCGGCAATCAGTTGAAAGTCGCTGCTGGCTTCTTTATCGGCACCAAACGGGAAGAAGGTTTTTTCCTCGATGGCTTTCAATAACATCGCCTGTTCGTCTAATCCCAACTCGGCGATCTCATCAAGGAACAGCACACCGCCGTCGGCTTCTCGCAGCAGGCCCGCCCGCGCCTTCAATGCTCCGGTGAATGCCCCTTTCACATTACCAAACAGGGTCGACATGGCGTTATCGCCGCGCAGGGTGGCACAGTTCACCGCGACAAAACGGCCTTTCACCAGATGGCGCGAGTGCCGCAGTTGGTAGATACGCTCGGCCAAAAAGGACTTGCCGGCTCCGGTGGGGCCAGTGAGCAGCATGGGGGCATTGGAACGCAGGGCCACGCGTTCAATCTGGTCGATCAGCGTGTTAAAGATGGCGTTGCGCGTTTCAATACCGGCTTTGAGGAACGACACCGAACGCTGTTGTTCATGCAGGAAACGGCTGGTGAGCGCGGTATAGCGGCTGAGATCCAGATCGATTACCGAGTAGATCCCTTGCGGGGACGGGCGATCGGCTTTTTCACCGGGAGCGGTTTGCAGCAGTTGAGCAGGCAGGTAGCGTGCCTCGGTCAGCAGGAACCAGCAGATCTGAACCACGTGGGTGCCGGTAGTGATATGCACCAGATAGTCTTCGTTCTCGGTATCAAACGGATAGCGGCTGGCGAAATCCAGAAAGGCGCTGTACACCTCTTCCAAATCCCAGGGATCTTTGAGTGCTACTTCCTGTAATACCACCTGAGTGGCTGGCGAAACTGCCACGATATCTTCCGCCACCTGCTGCGCCATACCTTTATCGCGTGGCTGATGTAGCAGCTCCAGGCGATCGATCGGCAAGTCTGGCTGCTGGCACAGCCCCACCGTTGGCCGCCACTTGTTCCAGCGGTTTTCCCGTTTGCCACGTTTATCCAGCGTGGTGCCCAGCACGCCGATCACAACTCTGCGCTTCATATTATTCCTTGCGATAAATTACTATCCTGCAAGATAAAATAACGACTTGTTGGCATCATCGCCAGTTATCTTTGATTAATTATTTATTGGTTAAATATCAATATATTGTGATTTTAATGCGTATTTTTGACCGAGTTGGCACGCCTTTCGCTATATCCACTACGTCAAAAGAAAAAGGATGACTAAAGAATGAAGAATAATTATGAGTTGATGGCACCGGTTAACAGCGCACCGATCAAAATGTGGACACAGGGCGTGCCCGTAGAGCCAGAAGCGCGTGAGCAGTTGCTGAATACGGCCAAAATGCCGTTTATTTTTAAACATCTGGCGGTGATGCCGGATGTGCATTTGGGTAAAGGCTCCACCATTGGTAGCGTGATCCCTACCCGTGGCGCAATTATTCCGGCGGCCGTTGGCGTGGATATTGGTTGCGGCATGATTGCGGTGCGTACTTCGCTGGTGGCGTCCGACCTGCCGGATAGCCTGGCCGGGCTGCGTAGCGCCATCGAACAGGCGGTACCGCATGGCCGCACCTCGACCCGTTCCAGAAGAGATAAAGGGGCCTGGGAAACTCCACCGCAAACGGTCGATCAGCATTGGGCCACGTTGCTGCCGCGCTTTAAGCGTTTGACCGACAAATATCCGCAGTTGCTGAAAACCAACAACTATCAGCATTTGGGAACGTTGGGAACGGGTAACCACTTTATCGAAGTCTGCCTGGATGAAACGCAGCAGGTGTGGGTGATGTTGCATAGCGGTTCCCGTGGCGTGGGGAATGCCATCGGCTCATTGTTTATTGCGTTGGCGCAGCAGGATATGCAACAGCATATCGCTAACCTGCCGGATCGTAATCTGGCCTATTTCGAGGAAGGCAGCCAGCATTTTGATGATTACATGGAAGCCGTGGGTTGGGCGCAGGATTTTGCTCGTCATAACCGGGAAGTGATGATGGAACACGTGCTGGCGGCGCTGTCGCGTATCGTGACCAAACCGTTTATTACCCAGCAAGAGGCCGTGAACTGCCACCATAACTATGTGCAACGTGAGACGCACTTTGGTGAGCCGGTGTTGGTGACGCGTAAAGGGGCCGTGTCTGCGCAGAAAGGGCAGATGGGGATCATCCCCGGTTCAATGGGGGCGAAAAGCTTCATTGTGCGCGGATTGGGTAACGAAGAGAGCTTCTGCTCTTGCAGCCATGGCGCTGGCCGCACCATGAGCCGTACGGCGGCGAAAAAACGCTTCACCGTGGCCGATCAGATCCGGGCCACCGAACATGTGGAATGCCGTAAGGACAGCGAGGTGATCGATGAGATCCCAATGGCTTATAAAGATATCGATGCGGTGATGGCGGCACAGTCTTCACTGGTGGAAATCGTCCATACCCTGCGGCAGGTGGTATGTGTAAAAGGATAACGTGATGGAACAGCAATTAAACGGCGTGGACAGCGCCATGCGGGAAAGAGTCCGGCAAGCGTTGGGTGAGGTAGAAAAACGTTACGACGTGCGGGTGCTTTATGCCTGCGAGTCTGGGAGTCGCGGCTGGGGCTTTGCCTCGCCGGACAGCGATTACGACGTGCGCTTTTTGTATGTTCACCCACCAGAATGGTATCTGCGGGTAGAAGCGCAGAGGGATGTGATAGAGCTGCCAATCGATCATGAGCTGGATGTCTGTGGCTGGGAATGGCGCAAGGCGCTTGGCTTGCTGAAACGGGCTAACCCGACGCTGATCGAGTGGCTGGATTCACCGGTGGTGTATCAGGAAGCCCCTGAGAGCGTCGCGGCGTTGCGGGATGTGGTGCCGGAGTGGTTCTCCGCGCAGCGGGCGCGTTGGCACTACCTGTCGATGGCCAGGAAAAACTTCCGTGGCTATTTGCAGGGGGAGCAGGTACGGCTGAAGAAATACTTCTACGTGCTGCGCCCGTTGCTGGCGGTGCGCTGGATAGAAGCGGGCAAGGGCGTGCCACCGATGCGTTTTGACCAACTGTTGGCTGGCACGGTGGCGGATCCGCTGTTGTTGGAGGAAATCCATGAATTACTGGCGGCGAAACGGCGCGCAGGTGAGGCAGAGTACGGCCCGCGTAGAGAAAGGATCCACGCGTTTATCGCGCAGGAACTGACGGCGGATGCCCGGCAGGAGGCCTTGCCCGACAGCCCGGCCCGCAGCGACCAATCGCTGGATGAACTGCTTTATCGCACGGTGATGGGGTAATCAACCGGGGAGAAGGAAGGCTCCCCGGTCATGAAATGATAAGGATAAAAAATGAAAACATGGTTAACACGTTTATTTGGCAAGGATATTCCAAAGGCTTTCCCGGCTCCTTGGGCGGCCGACCGTACGGCAATTTATCGTTGGTTGGCACCTTGGCAGCATAGGGCCGAGCCATTGCCCGCGGAAGCGCAAATCTTGCCGGATGAGCCCCCGGCCATTGATGGCAAAATCCGTTGGTCGGCAGGGGCGCTTGATGGAGTTTTTGGTCATCATGGGGGCACAACCGAATATGAATCGCCGGTTGAGGCCATCATGGTTACACTAAGAAGTGTGTTGCATAAGCCGCAGCAGCAGAATGTCGAGCAGCTCTATAATCTGTTGTGTCAGGAAACTCCGTTAGATTATATCGATGCATTGTTGCCTGAGGTTGCACAGGATCCGCAGTTGCCCGCCAACACATTGCAAGCTTTGGTGGAATGGCTGGCCACCGAAAGCCCGGATCGTAACGTGGTCAAGGTCGCCATGGCGCTGTTGGCTCTGTTCCCGACGCAGAAAAACCGCGAGATACTCAACGTATTGGGAGGGCATGACGAGTTCACACTCTATGCGGTAGTGGCATTAGGATCAATGCTACCCGCCGATGAGTATGAAAGCGCCTGGCTTGCATTGGCCAAGCGGACTGATGGTTGGGGAAGAGTACAACTGATCGAGCTTTTACCCACCCCCTTGACGCAACAAAGCCGCGATTGGTTGATCTGCGAAGGTTATCGCAACGCGGTGATGTATGAATACACTGCCTGGCATTGCGCTATCCATGGACAACTGCTCCAGGCAATGCAGCGGCAACCTGATGCGGCGCGGTTATTGGGCGCTGCGGAGATTTTGCAGGCGTTAATTAATGGCGGTCCGGCGCGGGATATGTATGATTATGACGATGGCGCGCAGGCTTGCGAATGTTATCTGCGATGCTTGTTAGCGGCTCCTCCGGCAGAAATACAGCATTATCTGGCGGCGGGTGATATTGCACGTTTTGCACAGGAACAAAGTGGTGCAGAGAATGCCACGTGGACTCAGGATCAGTGCGGGCGGCTGGTCGAACTGACCAATGCGGTGATGGCACAGCCGCAATGGCCAGGTGTTATCGACAATGACTTGCAGGGGAGTGACAAGTATCTTTTCAATCTGGCCGTTGCCGCTAGCCGGCTGCGTCAGCAGGATCCGTGGGAGGCCATTTACTCACGGCAGTCAGCAGATCCAACGGATGACAACTGGTATCAGTTAATGCAGACCGACCAACCAGAGCATATTGCCAGAGTGATATCGCTGGCCGAACAGCAGCTGGATTTAGGGGCTATCGCCTCCGGTCCAGGAACGGCGATGGGGCTAGGGTTGGCTTATCGACAGCATCAGGCGCTGGATTTTGTGCTGCAGGATCTCAAAAAATTCCCCGGCATGGGCAGGTCATTGTTGGCGGTAGGGTTACGTAGTGAGGTGATCCGTAACCGGCATATGACGCTTAACGCTTTAGAAGCATGGCCACAGACTGCTTGGTCACCTGAAATATTACAGGCTTTGCTGGTGGGCTTACGTATTGAACCCGATGAGCAGTTACGCGAGCGGCTGCAAGCGTTGTGCGCAAATCTGAAGATTGCGACAGCCTGAGTCGATGTAGGTTTGGTCAACCGCCCTGAGAGTCATTCTCAGGGCTTTTCAGTTTTTAGCGATAAAAATGTTTTGCCGATGATAGGCCAACTGGCTGGCATCTGGAGGGAAATCGACCGGTTGCCTCAGCCTGCGACCTTCATATTTGGCAAAGTTCTCTTCGCTGATGGTGCTTTTCAGTTGTTTAAGGCGCGGTGAAAGCACCAGCTCAAGGTGTTCATTAAAGGTGATTAACCCGCGATCGAACGCTTTATCGTGCAGGTTGGACAGACATAATCCGTTGTTGGGGTTGAGCCGATGTTCAACGGTATGCTTCCACGGGCGGATATGGCTGGCGACCAGCAGCATCGGTTCTTCCAGTTCGGTCAGGCAACAGCGATTTTCATACGCATCTAGCACCCGCTTGCGGAACAACTGCTGGCCAACACGCGCATTGATGATGGTGGTTCTTTCTCTGCCACTGAAGTCTTCTATTACGCTGTCATGTAAGGCCGTGACCGGAGGCCGCAACTGTGTCATCGCCAATTGGCACTGCCGTTCAAAGGCGTCGCTGTCGAGGTTCATTTCTCGCCATAGCGCTTCATCTGCTTTGGATGCCCCTGTCAGTCCACGACGGCCAGAGTTAACGATAAACGGATCCAGACTGGCGATATTCACTAACTTCATTGCCAATGCCGAAGGTGAGCGGCCGATTAACCCTGCATAGTGGATAATGTCGGGGTTTTTGGCGTGCAATTTACCAAAAGGGATTTGGCTGTATAGCGTAAAAGCTACCAGCAACTGTTCCCGTGTCCAGAGATTGACGGCAACCATCAGGGCCTCGTTGTGGCATAACTTAATGGTGTTAGTTGAGCCACTTACTATGCCAGGCACATCGGTGATTGCCTACTTTCATCGATAACATGCAGCGCCCCTACGTGGCGAGCCAGTGAATAAATGTTTGCAGCCTCAGGGGGTCGTGGATTTTGTCTGAGATTAACGGCGTCCTGGATGACCTTTCCCATGATCATTGATCCTTTTATGGTCAGTTAGCTATCCATTCAAACTACCGATACCGTAGGACATCGTGATCGCTGGCTCAAGATAAGCTCAGGTAATTAAGTGATAAGCTTCGTTAAGGAGCTTGACGTGGATTGACATTAGCGGGAGAGAAGCGGGAGCCAAAGGGTAAAAAGCCAGGTTGAGACTATTCTTCCCACCCCAGCGCTGTGGCTTTCAAACGCTGGGGTAAACCGTTGCACGTTCGATTCCCTCTCCTTGGGGAGAGGGTTAGGGTGAGGGAGAATAACGCTGTTATTTCAACGCAATGCGGATCACATCATCCGGATCGGTCGCTTCTTTTTCACGGCTTGAAGCCTGTTTCACGCTCACATACAGCGTCTTACCATCTGGTGACAGTGCCAGGCTGTTTGGATGCGTTGGCGTCTTGATGGTTTCCAACAGCTTGTAGCTCTTGGCGTCGATCACGCTCACGGTGCCTTCTTTACGATGAGTGACGTAGACTTCATTACGCGCTGGGTTAAACAGCACGGCCAGGGATTCCGGCACGTCGATCTTCTGCAGAATGTTGCCGTTGTTGGTATCAACAACCAGCACCTGTGGCTGTTTGGAGTCGGTAATAAACGCACGATGGTTTGCCGGATCCAGGCTGATATTCAGGAAGAAGTGTTCCTTAGACTCATCCAGCTTCTTACGTGATAGCACCTTGTTGGTTTTGGTATCGATAGTCACCAACTCGCCATCGGCATTGGTCACATACAGGCGGCTTGCCGCTGCATCCAGCGCCAGACCGGTACCGTATTTACCGGTTTCGGTGATGGTGGTGCGCAGGGTCAGATCCTTGCCATCCACAACCCAAACCACGCTGGATTCGCCCAGGCCGGTGATATAGACGGTGTCCGTGGTCGCGTCTGCCACCAGCTCACGCGGGGCCAATGGTTTGACGGTATCAGAGCGTTTACGCGCATCCAGCACCAGGCGGCCTTTCACTTCGCCGGTTTTGCCGTCGATCGCGGTCAGCGAGTTACTGGTGGTGTTACCAAAATAGAGAGTGTCGGTCTTGGTATTGATGGCGGCACCGAACGGTTTGATATCGTTATGAATGATCTGCGTGATATCCAGCGTTTGTGGGTCGAGGCGATAGACGATGCCGCCCTTATCCAGCTTGCGGCTCTGTGAAGTTGCCAGATACAGCGCATTCTCGCCCTGGCTGTACACCATCTCGTAAGCGCCTTTACCTACCGGCTTACGCAGCAGTTCCGTTTCTGTCTGTGCCAGCACAGAGGTGGAAAACATCAGGCTGCTGAGCAGTAACAGAGGGTAAACCGCACGTCCGCCAAACTTACGGCTGGTGGTCATCATAGCGTTCATAAAAGCTCCATTTCATCAAAATACAGGTCACCACCGGGCTGCTGCTCGGCGGCTAAATCGGGCTCAACATTGAATCGAAAGCAAAATCTGGCCGGACATGTCATCGCATGCGGCTCACTATATTTGTGAATGATAATCATTATTCTTACGGAAGGGGAGCACTTTTGTTGCTTGGGGCGATAACTGTCACGTTTAGGGAAATCAGAGAGAGGAGAATATCCGGCCAGTGTCTACTCTTCGGTCAGGATCAGGCCCAGACGCTCGGCGGTCTTTTGGATAATTTGGCCAAGGGTTTTATGGCTGAGAAGACGGCTTGAGGGTTCGACTATTGAGAGTTCACTAGCCATGACCCGTTGGCCGCCAAACAGGACCAAGGCGAAATGATCGTCATCTCTTTTTGAGTACCACTTCATTCCGTCAACGTTATGATGCTGTTGATAAATAGCCTGCGACCAGGCTCGGGTTTGTGAGTATTCGAGCTGGGAACTGCCGATCAATTCGTCACGATCGATGCCCATATAGATGCAGTCCTGTGCTCGGCAACTGACGACGTTAAGATCCCGCTCTAGTTGCAACTGGATGTAGTGCATATTGGTAAATGGGCGTAAGTCGAAAAATTCCGTTTTGCCGGTGGCGACCACATCGTGAAAAACCGATTCTGCGATTGCGGCTTCGCAACTGCTGGCCAGATACATGGTGGGGATCAGATCCGAGGCCGCATCCCAGATAGGGCTGAAGCGGGCTCCATACTCATGGGGAAGCAATATTCTGCCGGGATTAAAACTGTCACCGGGGTACTGCGCATCATGGCAGCGATGTAACACCGTGCCTTTGGGGATGACTTCGATTCTTACCCGCAGAGTCTTACCAGGGGCAGTAATCTTGCGGCCAAGAAAAATGGGTGAACCAAAATCTTCCTTTTTGGGCTCACCCTTCTGTTTAATTTTGTTCTGCCCCATCGGCGATCCTTTTCGCTTCATATTCCGCCGCCGCAATCACATTGGCCGGATATGATTGCAACATCTCCATGGGACGGCGGCCAGCCAGCAGGGCGTTTGACGTCGCGAACCACTGGGCAAGCCCCCAGCCGTGTTTCAGGTTTTTAAAGCTGGCGAGTAACGCTGCCATAACGGGGAGAGGGCGATAGTTATCATCCAGCGCATAACGAGGAAAGAGTTGTGTTGCCCCTTTCTTCAATGAAAATATGCGGTTATGGCTTTTCCATTTGCTTGGCTGGGCCGAGGGATTCTCGGTAGCAAAGCCTGCCAGATGGGAAATCTGCTCTGCCGTGAGCCATTCACTGGCCGCCAGGATATGCTCACGCCCGCGCTCCACCTTGGAGATATCAACCAGTCCGCTGTGGTTGACGGGCTTTTGCGTATCCCGCGGAAGAATTATCCGGGCAGTGTCATCTGGATTGATCTGTTGCTCCAGGCTATGAAACATGGCTTCAAAACGTGTTTCGTCGATGTGGCATATGTCGCCGTGATCGTTTTCAGCTTCTCTAACCTGGCGGAGAGTTTGCAACATGATTTTCAGGTGCTCTTCGACCACGCCGAGAGACGTTGAGTTGTCTATATCAACTTTCAGCTGAAAGAAAGGCTTCTGCGCCTTCATTTTCCTTTTACTGATGACCATCTGCAGCCCATCTTCCCTGATCCTGAGGCCATCTCTGTTGATGTCGATTTCTCGGGCCAGCATTCTCTTCTCCCGTTAGCTAAAGCTAACCGTTTTAATCATTCTAACCAAACTATCCTCAGTTATAGCAGGTTGTGTGAGAATTGACCAGAACAGATGCAGGCAACATGTTCAGTCGAAGAACGAACTCACAGCCTAATCGCACCAGCAACAGCCTGATCTGCAGCAGCTTTTTCGGCCAGATAACGGGCAGGGGGCTTACCTACCGCTTTACGGAACATGGTGACAAAGCCACTGGCACTCTCGTAGCCGAGATCTAACGCCACGGTCTGGACGCTTTCACCTTGGGTTAAGCGTTGCAGAGCCAGCATCACATGTAATTGCCGCCGCCAGTGGCCAAAGCTCATGCCCATCTGCTGTTGCAGCGTACGGCTGAGTGAACGCTCGCTCATGCCAATGCGTTGTGCCCACTGGCCCAGAGTGGATTTATCGGCCGGGTTGGCCAGCAGTTGTTCGGTCAGTTGGCGGATGCGTGCATCATTGGACACCGGCAGGTGCAGGTTCTCCAGCGGCGCGGCGGCCAGTTGATCCAACAAAACCTGCGCAATGCGGTCTTCCGGGCCCTCTTCCGGGTAGAGAATATCGAACTGGCTGGCCTGCAGCAGCAGCTCTCGCAGCAAAGGGGACACTGTCAGGGTACAGCAGTTTTGCGGCAAACCAGGGATGGCATCCTGCTCAACGAACAGGCAATAACATTCACTTTGGCTGGTGGCCCGCGCGTTGTGGCTGACGTTACTGGGCATCCATAGCGCGCACTGTGGCGGCACCAGCCACAGGCCATTTTCCACTTCGCAGCGGATCATGCCGCGCACCGTGTAAATCAATTGCGCCTTGCGGTGACGATGATGGGTGCATTCCCAGTCTTTCTGCACGCTTGATGCCTGAACCGCGAAGATGGCGCGTGGCACGTTATCGATATCGGGCCTGGGATCTTGGCAAGTAGCTTTCATGAGAATAATTATCACATTGGCGTGTTTGAGCAATATTATGTCTTGATTGTGCAATGTGGTCTAGCGCCAACGCCGATAGAGTAAGCGCCACTGGCGTGTTTTGTGGTAACGCGCTCATGACCGATAACGCAAAAGGAGAGGCTATGCACCAGGAAAATGTCATCAGTCAACTTCTGGCCTGGATTGAGCAAAACCTGGATCAGCTCTTGACGGTGGGTAGCATCGCGGCCAAATCTGGCTATTCCAAATGGCACCTGCAACGGATGTTTAAACACTTCACCGGTGAAATGTTGGGGAGCTATGTCCGGCGCAGAAGGCTGACGGCGGCGGCGCGTGAACTGCGCCTGACCAGCACCACGGTTGCCTGTATCGCAGATAAATACCAGTTCGACTCCCAGCAGACCTTCACCCGGAGTTTTAAAAAGCAGTTTGGTGTGCCGCCAGCGGCCTATCGCCGCAATCTGGACTGGCCTGGTGAGGGTTTGCAACCGCCGTTGCATATGACCAATGAGCCAACGCCAGAGGTGGAGATGATTGCGCTGCCGCCGATGAAATCAGGGGGGCACGTGCAGCAGGGGAGCTGTACGCTGGGGCAGGTGGGTACTCGCAACAGCCGCTGCTCCAGCAGGGATTATCCGTCACCGCGTATAGCCTGAAAGGCGACATCAGGCATTGTCAGCAGAGGTTTCAACGGCGGCAATCGGCTGTAAATATCTTATCTCGATCCACCATGGCGAGGGGGAAATGGGCTACGCTAAGGCAGGAATTTACCAAAAGAACACTTTTCCCCATATCCGGCTACAAAAAAGTGAGGTATCGGCGCGAGTAATGTTTCCATCTTGGCGGCAAGTGCACATATAATGCGCATCCGGTCAAACCAGGCCGGGCAGAACACATACCATTTTTAGCCAGTGCGGCCACCACTTTACTACGAAGATGAAAATGAGCATTCGCGCGTTATTAACCCTGTTTACCGCTCTGGTTGCATTCAGCCAGGCTGCCTTCGCCGTTGTATACCCTTTGCCCGCCAAAGACAGCCGTCTGGTTGGGGAAAATATTCAGATCACCGTGCCTGCAGACAGCAAACTGCCGCTGGAGAGCTTTGCGGCTCAATACCAGATGGGCTTGAGCAACATGCTGGAGGCTAACCCTGGTGTTGACCCGTTCCTGCCGCTGCCAGGTAGCACGCTGACCATCCCACAACAGTTGATCCTGCCAGACGCCCCGCGTGAAGGCATCATTATCAACAGCGCAGAAATGCGTCTGTACTACTATCCGAAAGGCACCAAGACCGTCGTGGTGCTGCCGATTGGTATCGGCCAGTTGGGTAAAGATACGCCGCTGGACTGGGTGACTACAGTACAGCGTAAGAAGGCAGGCCCAACCTGGACGCCAACCGCTAAAATGCGCGAAGAGTACGCTGCCGATGGTGAAATCCTGCCAGCCGTATTCCCGGCAGGCCCGGATAACCCGATGGGTCTGTACGCGCTCTATGTTGGCCGTCTGTATGCGGTCCATGGTACCAACGCCAACTTCGGTATCGGCCTGCGCGTGAGCCATGGCTGTGTGCGTCTGCGTGCTGATGACATCAAATACCTGTTCGACAGCGTGCCAGTAGGCACTCGCGTACAGTTCATCAACGAGCCGGTGAAGGCTTCCGTTGAGCCAGACGGTTCACGTTACCTGGAAGTGCACAACCCGCTGTCTGCCAACGAAGAAGAGCTGAAGTCGAAAGAGCCAGTGCCAATCACCATTACCGCGCCGGTTGGTAAAGTGCTAATGGATCCAGCTGTTGACCAGAGCGTCGTGGACGCGGCCATCAAGGCTCGTTCCGGTATGCCGGTTAAAGTGAACTGATTTAGGCTGTTGCTGTGAAAAAGACGCCTGCGGGCGTCTTTTTTTATGGAATTTAGATGGTGAGTAGATCGTTAACAATTGTGGGGTGGCGCTCAATCATCAGCAAGATTTTGAGTGAAGAGCCGGAGGGTATTCGGCGATTTTGTTCCCAACTTTGCACTAGGGAAGGACTAACTCCAACCGCCTGCGCAAACTCTTCCTGCTTCATGCCGCTGGCTTCGCGTAGTGATTTCACGTTGGGGATATGATGGCGATGGACACGAGCAGGCTGCATTTCGCCTTTTTCAATCGCGACCATCTGTTCCATGCTTTCGACCAGATCGTTAAAAAGTTCTTTGTCCACTGTGCAACCTCTAAGCAAGTGCTATACCTTGTGCGGCACCGTTTAATTCAGTTTATCCGTTAACGCTTTAAGTATCGCTTTCTCGGATTCGGTTAAGTCGTCTTTGGCGTTTTTAGGATAAACAATCAGTAGGTAAAGCTTGCCGCTGCGGGTGATAACGTAATAGATAACTCTTACACCACCTTGTTTCCCCATGCCTGGACGGTTCCATCGGATTTTTTTACAACCGCCTGTTTTACTTATAGTATCGCCGTCTGAGTGATATTTTAACAGGTGGGTTTGTAGTTCACGAAAGCTATCATCGTCTAATAGGGTTTCGCGTTGCCTGCTAAAAACTGGGGTTTCGATGAACTCAAAGTATTCCATTACGACGCCTCCATATCATTCACAATACTCGTACATAGTACGACAATCAAGTTCTGATGGTTTATTGTACAGAAAAATTGCACAGACGCCTGCGGCAATCTCAGTTTGACAATATTGTGGAGTTTGTAGGGGGGCCGTACGGGCCCCCTTGTGAGTTTGGTGGGGAATGTCTGCAGTTTCAGAAGACGCCTGCGGGCGTCTTTTTTTATGGGAAAAACTCAGCGTGTTCTCTTGGCCACCAGGGTGAACTTGTAATCTTCGCTTTTAAAGAAGTTGCGGCTGAACTCAAACACCGTGCCGTCGTTGAGAAAACCAGTGGAGACCTTCTCCAGGATCGGTTTCTGCGGATCGATCCCTAACGCCTTCACCACCTCTTCGCTTGGCATTACCGGGATGATCTCCTGCTCGCTGCGGTCAATCACCCGCTTTTTAACCTGTTCGATGTAGTGATATTTGGATTTCTGCATCACTTCGTAACTGAGGTCGGGGAACAGCGCCAACGGCATCCAGGTCTCTTCCAGCGTGACCGGTTTTTGCTTGATATAGCGCACCCGTTTGACGTAATACACTTTGTCTTCAGTGGTCAGGTGCAATGCTTCGGCGATGGTTGGGCTGGCCTTGGCGACTTCAAAGATCAGCACGTCGCTGTGGGTTTCCACGTTGCGATCCGCCAACTTTTCATAAAAGCTGGTGAGCTGATAGATATCGTAATTGACCTTTTCCTCTTTGACGTACCAGCCACTGCCCTGAATGCTCTCAATCACCTGCTCTTCGGTCAGCAATTTCAACGCCTGGCGCACCGTTACCCGGCTGACGTTGTACTCCTCGCGCAGTAAAGCCTCGGTCGGTAACGCGTCGCCGGGTTTCAGTTCACCATCCGCAACCTGTTGGCGCAGGGTATCCGCAATCTGGCGATAAATAGGCTTTTTGCTCACGCTTGAGTGTCCCCGGCTGGTTGTTGGATCTGCTGCCCGCATTCTAGCCTTAGGCCAGGGATAAACAAACCAATAACGCTATTTCTCGTTAAGTTGTTTTTAAGTTGAATTAATACAAATTTAATACAAAAATGACGTTGATTTGAAATTGATCACAAATTGGTGTGGATTGTGTTGGTATGATCGCCGCCTGTTTATTGACGGAGCCGCCCTGGCTTCAGCGTGAGGATTAAGATGGACCTGAGCAGCCTGACCCACCCCAGCCTGATAAACCTGCAAGTAGCCTTTGCGGGGCGCGATCAGGCCATTCATCTGCTTGCCGACCAACTAGATGCGCAAGGCAAATTACACGACAAAGCGGCTTTTCTACGCGAGGTCTTTGCCCGGGAAGCGCAAGGCCCTACCGCGCTGGGTGAAGGGCTGGCAGTGCCCCATGGTAAAAGCGATGCGGTAAAGGAATCCGCATTTGCCGTTGCCACGCTGAACACGCCGTTGGAGTGGGAAGGGATTGATGGGCCGGAAAGCGTCAACCTGATCTTCCTGCTGGCGATCCCGCAGGCGCAGGCCGGTACCACGCATATGCAATTACTGACCAGCCTGACAACGGCGCTGGTGGATAACGATATCCGCGCGGCAGTGTTACAGGCCAGCACTCCGGAACAGCTGTTGGCCCTGTTGGCAGGAGGGACGCCGGAATCTGCCCCCAAACCGCAGGATGATTCGCGGCCTACGGTGGTGTGCGTCACCGCTTGCCCGGCCGGTATCGCCCATACCTATATGGCGGCGGAATATCTTGAGAAGGCGGGGCGTAAGCTCGGCATCAACGTGTATGTGGAGAAACAAGGGGCCAACGGGATCGAGGGCCGCCTGACGGCGGAACAGCTAAATAGTGCGACGGCCTGCGTGTTCGCTGCCGAAGTCGCGATTAAAGAAGTGGAGCGCTTCAACGGTATCCCCCGTATCGAAACGCCGGTCGCCGAGCCAATCAAACACGCCGAACGCATTTTGCAGCAGGCATTGGCTGTGGGCCAATCCGCTAACGGTGCTGAGCGGGTGCAGCAAAGCGAAGCGCCGGTGCAGAAAAATAGCGTGAAGACCGAACTCAAACAGGCATTACTCAGCGGGATCTCTTTTGCAGTGCCGCTGATTGTGGCGGGTGGCACGGTGTTGGCCGTTTCGGTACTGCTGGCGCAAATCTTTGGTCTGCAGCATCTGTTCGATCAAGAGAACTCCTGGCTGTGGATGTACCGCAAGCTGGGTGGTGGCATGCTGGGTATCTTGATGGTGCCGGTATTGGCGGCCTACACGGCATATTCGCTGGCGGATAAACCGGCCCTTGGCCCAGGTTTTGCGGCCGGGCTGGCGGCAAACATGATTGGTTCCGGCTTCCTTGGCGGTATTGTGGGCGGCCTGATCGCCGGCTATCTGATGCGCTGGGTGAAAAACCATGTGCGCCTCAGCCCCAACTTCAACGGTTTCCTGACGTTTTATCTTTACCCGGTGATTGGCACGCTGGTAGCGGGCAGCTTGATGCTGTTTGTGATCGGCGAGCCGGTGGCCTGGTTGAACAACAGCCTGACCGCCTGGCTTAACGGCCTGTCTGGTACCAACGCGTTGGTGCTGGGAGCGATCCTCGGTTTTATGTGTTCTTTCGACCTCGGCGGCCCGGTGAACAAGGCAGCCTATGCGTTCTGCCTGGGTGCGATGGCCAACGGTGTGTTCGGCCCTTATGCGATCTTTGGCGCGGTCAAAATGGTCTCGGCCTTTACGGTTACCGCTTCAACGTTGCTGGCCCCACGGCTGTTCCAACAGTTCGAGATTGAAACCGGTAAATCGACCTGGTTGCTTGGCCTGGCAGGCATTACCGAAGGGGCAATCCCGATGGCAATTGAAGATCCTGTGCGGGTGATCGGTTCCTTCCTGGTGGGATCGCTGGTGACCGGTGCGATCGTTGGTGGGATGGGGATTGGCCTGTCGACGCCGGGCGCGGGGATCTTCTCGCTGTTCCTGCTGCACGATAATGGCCTCGGTGGCTTGCTGTCGGCAGCCGTTTGGCTGGGGGCGGCGCTGCTTGGCACGGCGATCTCAACATTGGTGCTGATCCTTTGGCGCCGTCAGGCGATGAAGCAGGGCAAATACACCCTCGTTCAGCCGCAGTAATTCCAGACGAATTAGCTGTCTTATTTAGGAATTGATTATGAAAGCTGTATCACGTGTTCACATTACACCGCATATGCATTGGGATCGTGAGTGGTATTTCACCACCGAGGAGTCACGCATCCTGCTGATCAACAACATGGAAGAGATCCTGACCCGGCTGGAAACCGATCCCGAGTATCGCTTCTATGTACTGGATGGGCAAACGGCGGTGCTGGAAGACTACTTCGCCATCAAACCAGAAAACCACGAGCGGGTGAAAGCGTTGGTGCAGGCTGGCAAGCTGATCGTTGGCCCGTGGTATACCCAAACCGATACCATGGTGGTGTCAGGGGAATCGATCGTTCGTAACCTGATGTATGGCATGCGCGACTGCCTGTCCTTTGGCGAACCGATGAAGATCGGCTATCTGCCGGACTCTTTCAGCATGTCTTCGCAGTTACCGCATATTTTCAACGGGTTTGGTATCACGCGCGCCATGTTCTGGCGCGGCTGCTCCGAGCGCCACGGCACCGACAAGACCGAGTTCCTGTGGCAAAGCAACGACGGCAGCGAAGTTGCGGCACAGGTGCTGCCGCTGGGTTACGCCATTGGTAAATACCTGCCCGAAGATGAAGCCGGGCTGCGCAAACGGCTGGACAGCTATTTCACCGTGCTGGAAAACGCCTCGGTTACCAAGGATATCCTGTTGCCGAACGGCCACGATCAGATGCCGCTGCAACAGAATATCTTCCAGGTGATGGCCAAACTGCGCGAGATTTACCCGCAGCGCGAGTTTGTCATGAGCCGCTTTGAAGAGGTCTTCGAACGGATTGAGGCCAGTCGTGAACGTTTGGCGACGCTGAAGGGGGAGTTTAACGACGGCAAATACATGCGCGTGCACCGCACCATCTCGTCTACCCGCATGGACATCAAGATCGCCCACGCCGAGATCGAGAACAAAATCGTTAATATCCTCGAGCCGTTGGCGGCGATCGCCTGGTCGCTGGGTTTTGAATACCATCACGGCCTGCTGGAGAAAATGTGGAAAGAGATCCTCAAGAACCACGCCCATGACAGCATCGGCTGTTGCTGTAGCGACAAGGTACATCAGGAGATCATGACGCGCTTTATTCTGGCGGACGACATGGCGGAAAACCTGGTGCGCTTCTATATGCGCAAGATCGTCGACAATATGCCGGTACAGCACGCAGATGCCGACAAACTGACGTTCTTCAACCTGCTGCCTTACCCGCGTGAAGAGGTGATCAACACCACCATTCGTATTCGTGCCCAGCAGTTCTCGCTGGTGGACGAACAGGGCCAGCCGGTGGAGTATTTTATCCGCGCCGCGCGGGAGATCGATCCTGGACTGGTAGATCGCCAGATTGTGCATTACGGCAACTACGATCCCTTTATGGAATACGACATTCAACTCTGTCAGCCATTGCCCGCGATGGGATATTGCACCCTGCATATTCATGCCAACCAGTTAGGCCAGCAACGCCAAGCTGCCTCGCAACCGGCAGAACTGTTGGAAAACGAGTATTACCGCATTGCCCTGAATGCCAACGGTACGTTGGATATTAGCGATAAACAAAGCGGCTATCTCTATCAGCAGGTGCTGCAACTGGAGGATGGCTCCGACGATGGCGATGAGTATGACTATTCGCCTTCCCGTGAAGAGTGGTTGATCTATTCCACGCAAAGCGCAGTGGCTACCTCCATCAAACATGAGGCTTGGCAGAGTATCGCCACACTGGAACTGCGTATGGCATTGCCAGCCAACCTGCAACAGCGGGCGGAGCGCCGTAGTGACGGTTATCTGGATGTGCTGTGCCAAGTGACGTTAGCCCACAACAGCCGCCGGATCGATATTGAGATGTGGCTGGATAACCAGGCCGACGATCACCGCGTACGGGTGTTGATCCCAACGCCGTTCGCCAGTGAAAGCGTGCTGGCGGATAACCAGTTTGGCTGCATTACTCGTCCGGTGGACGATCCGGCGATGGCCGTTTGGCAGCAAGAGGGCTGGAAAGAAGCGCCGATCCCAGTGTGGCAACTCATGAATTTTGCCGCCCTGAATGACGATCTGCATGGGTTGGCGTTGTTTACCGAGGGGCTGCGCGAGTTCGAGATTGTTGGTGAGCGGCGCGATACCTTTGCCCTGACGCTGTTCCGTTCGGTAGGCGTGTTGGGTAAAGAAGAATTGCTGTTGCGGCCAGGTCGCCCTTCTGGCATCAAGCTACCAACGCCTGATTCCCAGATGCGTGGCAAATTGCATTGCCGGTTCAGCCTGTTCGGTTTTGCAGGAGATCCACACCGGGCGGGCGTGATGCAGCAGGCGCGGGCCTACGTCACACCGGTGCGCTGTTACAACAAGATCCCGTTTGATGCGATGAAGCTCAATCTGGCAAACTTCCGCACGCCGCTGCACTTTAGCCTGCTTTCGATGCCTGAGTCAGGCCCGGTGTTGAGCGTATTGAAGAAAGCCGAGGATGCCGATGCTTTGATTATCCGTGTGTATAACCCTTCGGAACAGGTGTCGTTCGGCGGAAAGTTAACGTTGGCAGAACCAGTCAAGGAATGGTTGGAAACTGGGATGGACGAGCATCCGCTGCCACAGCAGGATGTGGCTAAAGGGGATTTCGCTACCTTGGCCCCTTGCCAGTCGAAAACCTTCCGCTTTATTCGCTAGCTAACAGCCAGAGGCGTGGATTGCCACGCCTCCGAATGCAGCTATAAACCGAATTGGCGTGCCAGTTGGTCGATAGCGTCACGCTGGAACTGGTTAAACGCTTCGCGGGGCTGCTGTTGCTGAATAAATTCCAGCATCGGGTCCTGCACCTCGGTGCGTATGCCGCTCAACTCTTCCATTACTGCCAGGCCGCAGAACGGCACATAGGCTTCGGCATAACCCCCTTCATGCACCATCACCAGCTTGCCACCACAGAGCCTGTCCGCAGCGCTTTGCGCCTGCGCGGTCATAACGCGGAAACTGTCGCTGTGCAACTGCATCCGCGCCAGTGGATCGATGGCGTTGGCATCGTAACCGCAGGCGATGATGATCAACTCTGGCTTGAACTGCTCCAGTGCTGGGATGACGATTTGCTGCATGGCGTAGTGATAACCGTCGTCACCGGCCCCGGCCAGCAGCGGAATATTGATGTTGTAACCCGCTCCTGCCCCTTCACCGCGATCTTGTTCGCCAGCGTAGCCCGCCGGGAAACAGCCGTCTTGGTGCAATGAGATGGTCAGCACGTCATTACGTTGCCAGTAGATATGCTGGGTGCCGTTGCCGTGGTGCACGTCCCAGTCGATCACCGCCACCTTGCCTAACCCGAAGCGCTCTTTGGCGCGTTCGATGGCAATAGGAATATTAGCCAGGAAGCAGAACCCCATCGATTGATCCGGCAGGCAGTGATGGCCCGGTGGGCGCGACAGGGAATAGGCATTGTCCAGTTCACCTTTCAGCACCGCCTCGACCGCAGCGCAGGCCAGCCCGGCGGAGAGTTTGGCAATCTCATAGCTGCCTGGACCCAAAGGTGCCTCTTCTCCCAACATACCGCCGCCGTTATCACTCAGCTGTTTGAATCGTTGCAGATAATGTGCCGGATGAATGCGCAGTAAGTCTTCCTCATCGGCCAGCTCGGCGCTCAGCAGTTTGAGCTGGCGCGACAGGCCGGAAACGTCCATCAGGTTTTTCATCCGCCGCTTGGTTTCCGGCGATTCGGCATGCCCAGCCCCCGAAGGCGGTTGCACCCAGCCGCCCACCGGCAGCGTGGTGGCATGTAGGCCGGTGCTATGCCAGAAACAGCGTTCATCGAAGAAAAAACCGGTTGTTCTTTTCACCTTATGACTCCTGTTAAACGGCGCGGCGCGCGCGGTGAAGCCAGCGAGATCAGCAGCAGTGACAGTAGCGCACAGCTCAATGCGCCGATCAGCAATGCGTTGATCCCGCCGGAAGATTCGATCAGGTAACCAGCCAGCGTGGGGCCAATGGCCATGCCGCCGCCAATCACCAGATTGATGCTGTTCATCAGCTTGCCGTTGTTATCCAGCACCGAGACGCGCGCCAGAATAAATGGCAGCACAAAGGTCCAGGTAAACTTGAACATCACAGCGGCGAGGGTGAAGCGAATGAGTAGCGGGTTGCGGCTCAGTAGCAGGACGCTGGCAATCAGTAGGCCGTAACCGATCCACAACAACGGCTTGTGGCTGCGTCTTGCGCCAACCAGTGCCGCCCCACCAGCCCCAATGATGCCAAACAGGGTGGCGGCGGCCAGTACCTGCCCGCTGTGCACCGGTGAAAGGCCTGCGGCCTCGGCGATAGTGCCGATAAAGGTCCAGACCGCGCTCAGGCTGATGTAAAAGGCCAATACCGCCAGCACGGCAAACAGCTTGTAGATGGGGGGGCTTGGAGGTATCTGACTGGCCGCGCTGTGGCTATGGCGAAAGCCGCTAGGGAATGCGCCCAGTAACGGCAGGCAACACAGCATGATCGCCGCCAGGATCAGATAAACGGTCATCAGACCGAAATGAGCAAACAGCGGAGGCAATGCCAGTAAGCCGAATACGCCTAGCAGCAGTTGGCCCAGCACCCAAAAGGCATAGACCCGGCTGGGGTTGGCGGTGCCCGCCGCGCAGGAAATGCAGAGGATCATCAGCGTGCCACCGGCTAGTGAAGCAATAAATCGCAAGGCCAATAGCAGGCTGAAATCGGTGGCCATCGCCGAGGCCAGATTGCCGATCAGGAAGACGATAGCCGCCAGCGTGGCGATTTTGCGCCAGTTGATCCGGCTGATCCACCACCAGGCAGGCAGCGTGGCGATGCTCATGGCTCCCAGTTCGGTGGAAAACAGATGGCCGATCTGGCCTGGCGTGAGGTGCCACTGGCTAGCTAACTGGGCAGCGACGGCGGGGGCGGTCATCAGGATCCCCGGTGCGATGGCGGCAAACACGATAATCGCCGTTAACAGCCTGGGTGGGCAGGGGAGCAAGGCCCCGGCAGAAGGCACAGAAACTGCATCACTGGACATCGTCGTTATCCTTGAGTTTCGTCAATCATTACCCTCCACGCTTTTTAAGCATGGGGAGGCCGCGCCAGCATTGGCGTATGGTTGATTGTTACTGCTTTAGTCAGGATCAGCCGTAGGCAATAAAACCGCTGGAGACCAGTTCGGTGCGATTAACCACGGCGGTTTTGGCAAAGATGTTGCGCATATGGGTTTTCACCGTCGATAGAGAGATACCGAGCTGCAAGGCAATGCGCTTATTGCTGGCCCCTTCACGCACCATATTGACGATCTCCTGCTCTTTGGCAGTGAGCAACTGGGCTTCACTATCTGGCAGCAGATCGCGGGTGGCCAACTCGATCAACGGCAGCACCGCACGTAAGCGGCTGCGCTCCAATTCGGTGAACGGCGTATCGCGGATCAGAGAAACCCCGGCAATGATCCGCTTACGCTGGCGGATAAAAATCTCCGTCATGTCACGCATGCGATTGGGTAGCATAAAGTCGTGATAATAGTGGCGGTTATTGGCGATCGCCGCTGGCGTCATGTTCACCATCTGGATGTCTTGCTGGTGGAAGTTGGCCGGTTTTAACGGGTCCAACTGTTGAAAATGGTCGAGATATTGCTGATGCGTATCAGCGCTAATACCATGAAGAATATAGTGATCTGGTCGCAGATTTGGGTCCACCAGATAAAAAACCCCGGCAGAAACTGGGATCAGATGCGCAATGGTATTCAGACAGCTCGAGATAAAAGCGTCGTTACGCATGAAGGATGATGTGGTTGTCATAATGCATTTTCCTCCGTTGATCGCTCAGTACCCTGAAGGACACCTGCAAAGGTATCTGGACAATATGTGAACGATATCAGCATAGGTGTAGCAATTATGCAACACAACGAAAACATATTAACAACGTGAGCCGGATTGCAATAAAATACATTAATAACAACATCCCCATGCTGATTGACGGGGTGTCTTTCTGACAGAAAGTGGCTTTTTCATTAACACATTAATAAAAATTGCCGAGCGGTTACTATTGAATTTAAAGTAATTTCTCGCTAATGGTGCTTTTTGCCCAGTAGCTCAACTCCCCCTTACTCCCTTTACGTCTCTCGTCCTTAAGGACGATAGCCAGCCTTTTGCTTTCCTTCCTATAGTGAGATTACCGCCCTTGGCGGCTACAACACCGGGTAAAACTACTATAAGAGGAAGTAACCATGAACCTGTCGTCGCGGCTCAGTGCCCAGCTAGAACGGGGCAAGGTCGGGTTCCCCACCACGTTAGCCAGTTCGGTTGGGGTGATCATGGCTAGCCCGGTGATCCTCACCGTTACCAGCGGTTTTGGTATCGGTGGCGACACCTTCGCGCTGGCGATGCTGATCGCCTTTATCATGATGCAAGCCCAGCTCACCACCTTCTCGGAAGCGGCGGCGATCCTGCCCACCACCGGCTCGGTGTATGACTATATCTCCTGCGGCATGGGGCGATTTTTTGCCATTACCGGCACCCTGTCTGCCTATCTGATCGTGCATATCTTTGCCGGTACCGCCGAAACCATTCTTTCCGGCATCATGGCGCTGGTGAACTTTGAGCACCTCAATACCCTGATGGAAAGCAACAACAGCTCGTGGATGATCGGCGTGGGCTTGGTGATCATTTTCGGTATTCTGAATGCGTTTGGCATTGAAGCCTTCGGTAAGGCTGAGGTCGTGCTGACGTTCTGCATGTGGAGCACCTTGATGATCTTTTCGATCGCCGGGTTGCTTTTACCGCATGCTGTACCGCTAGAAGGTTGGTTTGGCACCATGCTGGATGTCGGCGATCCCCTGGCGGTGTTCAGCCTGGTGGGTATGGCGATGTTTATGTTCGTCGGCTGCGAGTTGGTGACGCCGATGGCGCCGGAGATCAAACGTTCTCACCGCGTGATCCCGCGTGCCATGTCCTTGGGACTATGCGGTGTAGCGTTGTGTATGGCGTTATACGGAGCAGCACTTAGCCATCAAGTGGAGAACGTGGTAGTAGATGCTGCCAATAACGTACATCTGTTGGATACGCCGATGGCTATCCCGGCATTTGCTGGCCAGATCATGGGCAACTTCGGTAAATACTGGCTGGGTGTTGGGCTGCTGTTAGCCGGGGCGGCCACCATTAACACCCTGATGGCGGCGGTGCCACGCATTATCTACGGCATGGTGTTGGACGGCGCTATGCCGCGCATCTTCGCTTATCTGCATCCACGCTTTAAAACACCGGTAGTTGCGATTGCCGCTGCGGTGCTGATCCCCTGCGTTCACGCTTTCGCCATTCAGGGCAATCTGGACCGCATCATGCCGATGGTGCTGGCAGCGGTCTGTGCCTGGGGCGTGGCTTACCTGCTGGTGACCTGCTCGGTGGTGATCCTGCGTATCCGCCGTCCAGATCTGCCACGCGCCTATAAGTCGCCTTGGTTCCCGCTGCCGCAGATTGTCTCCAGCATCGGGATCGTGCTGGCGATTTTCTACATCACGCCGCCGGGCATGAACCCACGCGATGTCTACATTCCCTTTGGCATCATGATCGGCCTGACCTCCGCCTATGCGCTGTTCTGGACCTTGTGCGTACAGAAGGTGAATCCGTTTAAACCGGTGCCGGTGGAAGAGGTGCTGGAGAGCGCCTTCAACAAGGCAGAAGCTGCGGAGGTGGAATTTGATCGGCTTACTTCCCTCACTTAATCGTTATTGGCGGCGTGACCCTCCAGGTTATCAGGCAGGGGCCACGCTCACCCGGTTGACGGCGAACCTGCAGCCTTACGCCTGTGAGCGCGTTGCCGTTAATCAGTTACGGCTCACGCTGCCACAGGGGCCGGTAATAGAGGTGGCAGAGCAGGTGCAGTCGCTGTTTTTGGCGCACATCGTCACTCACCGTTTCCGCTTGCAGGGCAACGCACGTTTTACCGAGCCGCTGGTGCTCAACATCATCACTGGTGGTTGGCTGCGTCGTAATGGCGTGGTTTATCGCACCAAGGCCAAACATGATGGTGCCCAGCAGTTGATTGCCGCGTTGCGGCAATACCCACAAATCGGCGACACGTTAGCCAAGCTCGATTTCCGCCGCGCCACGCTCACGATAACAGAGGGCAACTGGCAGTTGGATATTGAGCATTTTGCCGCTTCCGAAGTGGTCAGCCGCCTTCCCGCCAGCCGTCGCTATCTGCGGTTGGAAGCCGAGCAGCGGCGTTTGCTGTTGAGCAGTTTCCTGATGGTCAGCCAGTTGATGGAGCAATGCGATGAGTAGAGTGGTTGTGATCACCGGCGGCGGAACCGGCATTGGGGCTGCCTGTGCTCGTTTGCTGGTGCAGGAGGGGGACCGGGTATTTATCGTCGGACGTCGCCGTGAACCTCTGAACGCCTTGGCTGCGGAGATTGGGGCGTATGCCGTAGTTGGAGACGCCGCCAGCGGAGCCAGTTGGCAAACCGACATCCTGCCAGCCATTTTACAGCGGGCCGGACGTATCGACTGCCTGATTGCCAGCGCTGGCGGGATGGGGTTGGGTCGTATCACCGACGTCACCGATGTCCAATGGCAGCAGGCGTTGGACAGCAATCTCAATAGTGCGTTTGCCAGCGCCCGGGCCTGTTTGCCGGAGCTGGTGAAGCACGGCGGCAATCTGCTGTTTGTCGCTTCTATCGCCTCGTTGGCCGCCGGGCCGGAGGTGTGTGGGTATGTCACCGCCAAACACGCGCTAATCGGCCTGATGCGTTCCATCGCCCGTGACTATGGCCCACAGGGCGTGCGTGCCAACGCGGTTTGCCCCGGCTGGGTAACCACGCCGATGGCCGATGAAGAGATGCAGCCGTTGATGGCGGCACATAACTTAACGCTCGAGCAGGCCTATCAACATGTCTGTCGCGATGTGCCGCTGCGCCGCCCGGCCAGTGCGCAAGAGATCGCCCAGGTGTGTCGTTTTCTCTGCTCAACGCAGGCGTCAATTATTACTGGCGCAACGCTGGTGGCCGATGGCGGTTCCACCATTGTCGATGTGCCGACCTTAGCTTTCACTTCCCTGTAAGGAGATTGTCATGAGTTCAGAAGCGGTATTTATTCAGGTTGGCGCACTGGCGGAAGGTTTCGCCCCTCACAGCCATACGCTGGAGCAGCAGGATTTGGCCGGTACTTCGTTGGCGTTCCATTTTGCCGAGGGGGAAACGGTGCAGTGCAGCTTTAACGACGATCAAACCCTGCAGTGGGGAGAGCAACGGGTTGATTACCGGGCAACCGGCATTCGCCCGGGGATCCTGTTTATCGATTTCCTCGATCCGCAGCGGCCCAACAGCAGCGTTACGCTGGTGTGCGATCGTCAGCAGGGTAACTTTACCGCCGTCTATGGTCAGTTGCCGGAGGAATCGCAGGCGCGGCTGGATGCTTTTAGCCGGGTAGAGCAGGGGTTGCCGCTCACGGCGGTGAATGCCGAATTCCGCTTTGGCCGTCTGGACAAGAACGATGCAGCGTTGCCGCAGTTTACCGACGAACTGATTGGGATGCGTAATCTATATACCTACAGCCCGACGGAGCGCTATGAGCATATTTATCTGAACAATAATTTCTACGCTTGGCAGTGCTTGGACGGGGTCGAGAAAGGGCTGGCGGATGTCGATCGCTGCCATTACGTCAAAGTGGCGGAGAAGCTGTATCTGTTCGTCTGGCGCGAGAAGATCATTCCGACGCTTGGCGTAGTGATGATCGACCTGCAAGAGATGCGCACCGATGGCAAGATCCTCGGTTATCAGGGCAGCGATTTCAGCAGCCTGAGCAACTTTGCCGTAGGCGCTCACGCGCAGATCCTGAACACCACGCATTACCCTAAGGCCTGAGCCGATGACGGCGATTTATGCCAGTGATGCGTTTGCCGGGCAGGTGGTGCTGGTGACCGGCGGTGCACAGGGCATTGGGCTGGCGATCGTCAGCGCCTTTGCACGTTTGGGGGCCAAGGTGGTGATGGCGGACATACAACTGCAAAAGGCACTGGAGGCGGCTGAAAGCCTGTGCCAACGGGGTTGTAACGTGGAGGCTACAGCCTGTGATATGGCCGATGCAGGGCAGATTGACGAGCTGGTCACACAGACAGCGAAGCGGCATCAACGGCTGGACGTGGTGATCCACAACGCCGCTTATTTTCCGCTGAGGCCGTTTAACCAGATTGATGCCGAACTGTTGCAACGCACCTTGAGCGTCAATTTGATGGCCCCGTTCTTTCTGGCGCAGGCGGCGTTGCCGTGGATGAAGCGCCAGGGGGGCGGACGTATTCTGGTGACCTCGTCGGTCACTGGGCCAAGGGTAGCCTACCCAGGGCTGGCGCACTATGCGGCTTCCAAGGCGGGGGTAAATGGTTTTATTCGCGCTGCCGCGTTGGAACTGGCATGTGACGGGATCACGGTAAATGGCGTGGAGCCGGGGATGATCCGCACGCCCGCGATGGCAAATCTGGGCGGGGAAGCGCTGAATCAGGCGATAGCCGCTGCGGTGCCGCTGGGCAGGTTGGGGGAGCCGGAGGATATTGCGGCAGCGATGGTCTTTTTGGCCTCGCCGGCTGCGAGTTATATCACCGGCCAGACGCTGGTGGTGGATGGCGGTGCGCTATTGCCGGAAGCCCAACCTGTCATTAATTGAGGAACCCTCTAGGTGCTGATGGGGGCTGCGAGCAGCGCCCCTATTTGTGAGCAACCACGTTGTTAGCCTGTTGATCCCCTAAGCGGATCAGCTCATCGAGCAACGTCATCAACTGATCCATCTTCTGCTTCGAGAATGCTGCTTCTATTTCCCCATATCCCTGTTCCACCTGGTGGCGTGCCAGTTCATACAGCTCCTGGCCTTGCTGGGTCAAGGACACGTACAGCTTGCGCTGATCGTTAACCGGCTTGAGGCGAAAGATCAGCTTATCCCGCTCCATGCGCGACAGGATGCCGGTCAGGCTGGGGCGCAGGATGCAGGTCTCTGCGGCCAATTCGTGAAACTCAATGGAACGGTTATCGGCCAATACGCGAATGATGCGCCATTGCTGCTCTGTCAGGTTGTGGCTTTTCAGGATCGGGCGGAAGAACCCCATGGCGGTTTCACGCGCCTGCAACAGGGCGATGGTTAACGATTCATGCATGTCGATGGCCTTGGCTTAATTTTATTAACAACTTAATAGTAGCCAATTTTTGACCGGCGGAGAACGGTAAAACGCGATCCGTCACGTAAAAATCCTGCAAAAAAGGTTAATTTGCTGATTAATAACGCTAATGTGCATAATTTGTGAATATTTCGTTATCACGATCACAAATTAAATTAACAACGTTGCGTAAATGCTGAACAGCGTATAAAAGTATTCATTAACATATTAATGATTGGCGTTCCGTAGAAGGAGTCTGCATGAAAGGCACCGTATTTTCCGTAGCACTTAACCACCGCAGCCAGCTTGATGCCTGGGATCAGGCGTTTCGCGCCGCCCCTTACCAAACGCCGCCCAAGACGCCGGTGTGGTTCATCAAACCGCGCAATACCCATCTTGCCAACGGTGGCTGTATCCCGTTTCCGGCCGGTGAAACCGTACAAAGTGGCGCAACGCTGGCTGTAGTGATGGGTAGCACTGCTCGCAAGGTGCCAGCGGATAAGGTGGCCGATTATGTGGCCGGTTACGCCTTGGCAAACGACGTCAGCCTGCCGGAAACCAGCTTCTATCGCCCGGCAATCAAAGCCAAATGCCGCGACGGTTTCTGCCCGCTGGGAGAGGTAGCTCCACTGGCTAGCACCAGCGGCCTGGAAATCATCACCGAAATCAATGGCGTGGAACAGGATCGCTGGTCAACGGCCGATCTGGTGCGTTCGGTGCCGGAACTGATCGCCGCCATCAGCGATTTTATTACCCTGCAACCGGGGGATGCGGTGCTGATTGGCACGCCACACCAGCGGGTTGAGATCAAACCGGGTGACCAAGTGACGGTGCGGGCCGCAGGTTTGCCAACCCTTACCAACCCAGTGACGCAGGCAGGAGAATAACCATGAGACATGCTCGTATCCGCCATCATGGCCAGATTGTTAACGTCACCGTAGACGACCAGCTAAGCGTTACCCTACCCGATGGCAGTAAGCTCGATGAGTACGATGTGGAATGGCTGCCACCGGCGCAGGGCACGATATTTGCCCTCGGCCTGAACTATGCCGATCACGCCAGTGAGCTGGAGTTTAAAGCGCCGGAAGAGCCTTTGGTGTTCCTCAAAGGGCCAAACAGCCTGACCGGCCACCGCCAGGTTTCCGTGCGACCGGCGCAGGTGGAATACATGCACTACGAAGCCGAGCTGGTGGCGGTGATCGGTAAAACCGCGCGCAACGTCAGCCGTGAGCAGGCGATGGATTACGTGGCCGGTTACACCCTGTGTAACGACTACGCCATCCGCGACTACCTGGAAAACTACTACCGCCCCAACCTGCGGGTGAAAAGCCGCGACACCTTGACGCCTATCGGCCCCTACATTGTCGATCGTGACGATGTCGCGGATCCGCATAACCTGACGCTCAGCACCTATGTTAACGGTGAACTGCGCCAGCGCGGCACCACTGCCGACATGATTTTCGACATCCCGTTCCTGATCGAATACCTGAGTGAATTTATGACGTTGCAGCCTGGCGACATGATCGCCACCGGCACGCCGAAAGGGCTGGCCGACGTGCAGCCTGGGGATGAAATTGTGGTGGAGATCGAAGGCATTGGCCGCTTGGTTAACCACATCATCAGTGAAAAAGATTACGAGGAGAGCAAGGGATGAAAACCATCAACCATTGGATCAACGGCAAGAACGTCGCCAGCAAAGAGTATTTCACCACCACCAACCCGGCTAACGGCGAGGTGCTGGCGGAAGTGGCGTCCGGTGGCCAGCTCGAAATCGACCAGGCAGTAGCCGCAGCCAAAGAAGCCTTCCCGAAATGGGCCAATACGCCGATGAAAGAGCGTGCGCGCCTGATGCGTCGCCTGGGTGAACTGATCGACCAGAACGTGCCGCAGATTGCCGAGATGGAAACCGCGGACACCGGGTTGCCGATCCACCAGACCAAAAACGTGCTGATCCCACGCGCCTCGCACAACTTTGAGTTCTTTGCCGAGATCTGCCAGCAGATGAATGGCCGCACCTACCCGGTGGACGACAAGATGCTCAACTACACGCTGATCCAGCCGGTGGGCGTGTGTGCGCTGGTATCGCCGTGGAACGTGCCATTCATGACTGCCACCTGGAAGACCGCGCCTTGCCTGGCGCTGGGTAACACTGCGGTGCTGAAAATGTCCGAGCTTTCGCCACTGACGGCGGATCGCCTGGGTGAACTGGCGCTGGAAGCCGGTATTCCTGCCGGGGTGCTGAACGTGGTCCAGGGCTACGGAGCGACGGCGGGGGATGCTTTGGTGCGTCATAAAGACGTGCGTGCAGTGTCCTTCACCGGTGGTACCTCAACCGGCCGTCGCATTATTGAAAGCGCCGGGCTGAAGAAGTTCTCGATGGAGCTGGGCGGCAAGTCGCCAGTGCTGATCTTTGAGGATGCCGATATCGAACGGGCGCTGGATGCGGCGCTGTTCACCATCTTCTCGATCAACGGTGAGCGTTGCACCGCAGGTTCACGCATTTTCATTCAAGAAAGCATTTATCCGGAATTCGTCAAACGCTTTGCCGAGCGTGCCAACCGCCTGCGCGTGGGGGATCCAACCGATCCAAATACTCAGGTTGGGGCGTTGATCAGCCAGCAGCATTGGGAAAAAGTCTCCGGTTATATCCGCCTGGGTATCGAAGAAGGGGCCACTTTGCTGGCTGGCGGCCCGGATAAACCGGCCGGTTTGACCCACGGCAACTTCCTGCGCCCAACGGTGCTGGCCGATGTTAACAACAATATGCGTGTCGCGCAGGAAGAGATCTTCGGGCCGGTGGCCTGCCTCCTGCCGTTCAAATCAGAAGAAGACGGCCTGCGCATGGCCAACGATGTGGAGTACGGCCTGGCGTCGTACATCTGGACGCAGGATGTGAGCAAAGTACTGCGTCTGGCCCGCAATATTGAAGCGGGTATGGTTTTCGTCAACACCCAGAACGTACGCGATCTGCGCCAGCCGTTTGGCGGGGTGAAATCCTCTGGCACCGGCCGGGAAGGTGGTGAGTACAGCTTCGAAGTATTTGCCGAGATGAAAAACGTTTGTATCTCCATGGGGGATCACCCGATCCCACGTTGGGGAGTGTGAGATAGCTCCGTGCCCTTTAAAACAACAACCAAGGACTAGACCCGATAGACATCAGCCTGCGGCCAGCCGTGCCGCAGGCTGAAAGATAAAGGGAATAGGAGGACATATGGGTAAATTAGCATTAGCCGCAAAGATTACACACGTTCCTTCGATGTACCTGTCTGAATTGCCAGGAGAACACCATGGCTGCCGTCAAGCCGCCATTGATGGTCACAAAGAAATCAGTGCCCGCTGTCGCGAAATGGGCGTCGACACCATTATCGTGTTTGATACCCACTGGCTGGTGAACAGCGCCTACCACATCAACTGCAACTCGCATTTCAAAGGGCTTTACACCAGCAACGAGCTGCCGCACTTCATTCGTGACATGACTTACGAATATGACGGCAACCCGGAGCTGGGCCAGATGATTGCCGAGGAAGCTCGCAAGCTTGGCGTACGTGCCAAGGCGCACGAGATCCCAAGCCTGGAGCTGGAGTACGGCACGCTGGTGCCAATGCGCTACATGAACAGCGACCGCCACTTCAAGGTGATCTCCATTTCTGCCTTCTGCACCGTGCATGATTTTGCCGATAGCCGCCGCCTGGGTGAAGCGATTAAAACCGCGATTGAGAAATACGACGGCACCGTGGCGGTATTGGCCAGCGGCTCGCTGTCGCATCGCTTTATCGACGATCAACGTGCCGAGCAGGGCATGAACAGCTACACCCGCCAGTTCGACCAGCAGATGGACGAACGGGTAGTGAAACTGTGGGAAGAAGGGCGCTTCCGCGAGTTCTGCGAAATGCTGCCGGAGTACGCTGACTACTGCTATGGCGAAGGCAATATGCACGACACCGTGATGTTGCTGGGCCTGCTGGGCTGGGACAAATATCAGGGCAAGGTGGAGTTTGTTACCCCGCTGTTTGCCAGTTCCGGAACCGGCCAGGTCAACGGCATATTCCCTCTTCCTGCTGAAGCCTGAGGATACCCAATGCCCCATTTTTACGCTGAATGTACCGACAACATCCGCCGGGAGGCGGATTTACCCGCGCTGTTCGACAAGGTTAATCACGCGCTGGCGGAAACCGGCATCTTCCCGCTGGCGGGCATCCGTAGCCGCGCCATCTGGCTGGATACCTGGCAGATGGCCGACGGCAAGCAGAACTATGCCTTTGTGCATATGACGCTGAAGATTGGCCACGGCCGCAGCCTGGAGAGCCGCCAGCAGGTGGGCGAAATGCTGTTCATCCTGATCAAGGATCACTTCGCCGCGCTGATGGCTAACCGTTATCTGGCGCTCTCCTTCACCATCGAAGAGCTGGATCCGGTGCTCAACTATAAGCAGAACAACGTCCATGCGCTGTTTAGCAAGGACTGAACAAGGAGTGGTAAATGCTGGATAAAGACGTACTGAGCCGAGCCGTGCAGCGCCTGCATCAGGCCGAGCAGAGCCGGGAACAGATCCGCGCGCTATCGCTGGATCACCCGGAGATCACTATTGAAGATGCCTATGCTATCCAGCGCCAGTGGGTTGAGCTGAAGATCGCCGAAGGGCGCACTCTGAAGGGGCATAAGATCGGGCTGACCTCGCGCGCCATGCAGGTCAGCTCGCAGATCACCGAGCCGGACTACGGCGCGCTGCTGGACGACATGTTCTTTAACGATGGCAGCGACATTCCGATCGATCGCTTTATCGTGCCACGCGTCGAAGTGGAGCTGGCGTTTGTGCTGGCGAAGCCGCTGCGCGGGCCGAACTGCACGCTGTTTGATGTCTATAACGCTACCGATTATGTGATCCCGGCGTTGGAGATCATCGATGCTCGCAGTCATAACGTCGATCCGCAAACCCAGCGGCCACGCAAGGTGTTCGACACCATTTCCGACAATGCTGCCAACGCGGGTGTGGTGATGGGGGGCAGGCCGATCAAGCCGGACGCGCTGGATCTACGCTGGATCAGTGCCTTGCTGTATCGCAATGGCGTGATTGAAGAGTCTGGCGTGGCTGCGGCGGTGCTCAATCACCCAGCCAACGGCGTGGCCTGGTTGGCTAACAAGCTGTCCCCGTATGACGTGGAACTGGAAGCCGGGCAGATCATTCTTGGCGGTTCTTTCACCCGCCCGGTGGCGGCGCGGCGCGGCGATACCTTCCATGCCGACTATGGCCCTATGGGCTGCATCAGTTGCCGGTTTGTCTAAGGAGAAACACCATGCTAACTAACCATTTCAAACAGGCCCTGCAGGAAAAACGCCCGCAGATCGGCCTGTGGCTGGGGCTGTGCAGCAGCTACAGCGCTGAACTGCTGGCCGGAACCGGGTTCGACTGGCTACTGATCGACGGCGAGCATGCGCCCAATAATGTGCAAACGATATTGGGCCAGTTGCAGGCGATTGCGCCTTATGCCAGCCATCCGGTGGTGCGCCCGGCCTGGAACGATCCGGTGCTGATCAAACAGCTGCTGGACGTCGGTGCGCAAACCCTGTTGATCCCGATGATCCAAAACGCCGAACAGGCGCAGGAGGCGGTGCGGGCTACCCGTTATCCACCAAACGGTATTCGCGGGGTTGGCAGTGCGCTGGCTCGGGCCTCGCGCTGGAACCGGGTGCCGAATTACCTGCACCTAGCCGACAGCCAGATGTGCGTGTTGGTGCAGATAGAAACCCGTGAGGCGGTGAAAAATCTGGACGCCATTCTGGAAGTGGAAGGCGTGGACGGAGTCTTTATCGGCCCGGCGGATCTGAGTGCCGACATGGGCTTTGCCGGTAATCCACAGCATCCCGAAGTACAGCGCACTATCGACGATGCCATTGCCCGTATCCGTGCCGCAGGCAAGGCACCGGGCATCCTGATGGCACAGCAGGAACTGGCGCAGCACTATCTGGCATCCGGCGCGTTGTTTGTTGCCGTTGGCGTGGATACCACCCTGCTGGTGCGGGCGGCAGACTCCCTGCTCAGCAGTTTCAAACAGGATAAACCGGCGGGGACACCATCCCAGGGCGTTTACTAATCGGAGTCATCATGAGCAACGTCGATTCGCTCAAGCCGCTGAACCCGGCAGAGCAACATAAAGCGTTAACCGCCACCGAGCAGTCGGTGATTAAAAAGTTATTTCGGCGCCTGATTATTTTCTTATTTGTGTTGTTTGTTTTCTCTTTCCTTGATCGCATCAACATCGGGTTTGCTGGTTTGACCATGAAGCAGGACCTTGGTCTTAGCTCCACCATGTTCGGCCTGGCCGCAACGCTGTTTTACGTCACCTACGTGATCTTCGGTATCCCTAGCAACATGATGCTGAGCAGGGTGGGGGCACGGCGTTGGATCGCTACCATCATGGTGCTGTGGGGCATTGCTTCTACCTGCACCATGTTCGCCACTGGGCCAACCAGCCTGTACGTGCTGCGGATGATCGTCGGCATTACCGAGGCGGGCTTCCTGCCAGGGATCCTGGTGTATCTCACCTACTGGTTCCCGGCGTTTTACCGTGCCCGGGCCAACGCGCTGTTTATGATTGCCATGCCGGTCACGATGGCATTGGGGTCGCTGGTGTCCGGTTATATTCTGGCGCTGGATGGCATGATGAACCTGAAAGGCTGGCAATGGCTGTTCCTGCTGGAAGGGATCCCTTCGGTGATCCTTGGCGTGGTGGTGTGGTTCTACCTGGACGACACACCGGCCAAAGCCAAGTGGCTGACTAGTGAAGAGAAGGCCAGCCTAAAAGCGATGATGGAAGCCGACAAATTGCAACTGGTGCAGCCGGAAGGGCCAAGCAGCCACCGGGCATTGCAACAGCGCAGCCTGTGGCGTGAGGTGCTGACGCCGGTGGTGTTGATGTATACGCTGGCCTATTTCTGCCTCACCAATACTCTGAGCGCCATCAATATCTGGACGCCGCAGATCCTGCAGAGCTTCAACCAGAGCAGCAGTAACATCATGATCGGTTTTCTGGCGGCAATCCCGCAAATCTGTACCATCGCCGGTATGATCTGGTGGAGTAAACGTTCGGATCGCTTGCAGGAGCGCAAGTTCCACACCGCGCTGCCATATCTGTTTGCGGCGGCAGGTTGGCTGTTGGCTTCGGCGACCAACCACAGCATGGTTCAGCTATTAGGGATCGTGATGGCGTCAGTCGGCTCGTTTACCGCGATGGCGATCTTCTGGACCACGCCGGATCAGTCAATCAGCTTCGAAGCTCGAGCGGTGGGGATCGCGGTGATCAACGCCACCGGTAACATCGGCTCGGCGGTCAGCCCGCTGCTGATCGGCTGGTTCAAGGATGTGACCGGCAGCTTTAACTCCGGGCTCTATTTTGTCTCGGCGTTGTTGATTATCGGGGCCGTGCTGGTATGGCGCATCCCGATGAAGGACTCGCGCCCGCGGGCCACGCCATAAACTTTGATAGTGCTTGAGGATACGCCCCCTCTCCCTTTGGGAGAGGGTCGGGGTGAGGGGAAATTGAATCGGTAATATTTTCCTTTTCACCCATTCCTTCTCTTATTTTCACCGGAGGATAACGTGCAGAAAAGTAACGGCTTTATCGCCAATATCGATATTGGCAAAGAGTATGACGCGCGTTACGCCGCTGATGAGGTGCACTACGAAACTTTTGCCGGGCTGGCGGCATTTTTTGGCCGGGATATGCAGGTGCACTGGCACGACCGCTTCTTCCAGTTGCATTATCTGGCCACTGGCAGGATAGAGCTACAGCTCGACGATCAGCACTATTCGGTGCAGGCTCCGCTGTTTATCCTCACCCCACCCTCAGTACCACACGCCTTTTTCACCGAACCAGACAGCGACGGCCACGTGTTAACGGTGCGGCAAGAACTGATCTGGCCGTTGCTGGAACGCCTGTATCCGGGCAGTAATCTGGCGCTGGATATGCCGGGAATTTGCCTTTCGCTGGCCGCAGTACCGCAAGAGTTGGCGGCGCTTGGGCATTATTGGGAACTGATCGCCCGCGAGTTCAGCCAAAAGATGGCAGGGCGCGAGCAGACGCTGGCATTGCTGGCCCAAGCGGTCTTCACGTTGATGCTGCGCAATACCTCATTGGATGACAAGGCCGCCAGCGGTGTGCGCGGCGAACTGAAGCTGTTCCAGCGTTTTAACAAGATGGTGGACGAGCGTTTTCGCGATCACCTGTCGGTGCCGGAATATGCCCAGTCGCTGGGAGTGACGGAATCACGCCTCAACGACCTGTGCCGCCGTTTTGCCAATCGGCCACCCAAGCGGTTAATCTTCGATCGCCTGCTGCGTGAAGCCAAACGGCTGCTGCTGTTCAGCGCCTGCACGGTACATGAAACGGCTTACAGCCTGGGGTTCAAAGATCCCGCCTACTTCGCACGCTTCTTCAATCGGCTGGAAGGCTGTTCGCCTTCCGCCTATCGCGCTACGCAACACGTGCTGTCATAACCAGGAGCGGGTCAACCTTTGTTCGCCACCAAATCCGCGACTAGCCGGTTGACCGGATCGCTCATATTGGTGAACTTGGTCAACTCCGAGCGGGTAACAACCACAAACACACCGATATTTTGCTGCGGCACCATCGCCATATAGGTGATGAAGCCGCCGCCGCCGCCGGTTTTCTGGATGATCCCTGGCAGACCGTCTTTCGGCGCCATATAGACCCAGCCCAGCCCTAAAGCAGAGGCTTCACCTGGTACGTCCATGCCTTTCAGTGACGTCAGATCTTTGCGCTGGAAATACATGGTTTGTTCGGTTAAAGCCGTTGGCTTGCGCGAGCCGCTTACGTTGGAGGAGAGGAACTGCTGCATCCAGCGCTGCATATCGCGCGGCGTTGAGTAAACGCCACCGCTGCCACTGGCGGCTGTGGTATCGCGGCAGGCGCTTGGCCCAGAGGCAGCCACCATCAGGCGTGAGCACTGCTCTGCGCTTGGCGTCAGCGTGGTATCAACCATCCCCAGTGGGCCAGTGACTTTCTCGCGCAACAAGACGTTATAAGGCTTGCCAGCGGCACGTGACAACGCATCGGCCAATAGGTCGTAGGCCAGGTTGGAGTAGGCCGCCCGCACGCCCGGTGGCACGGTAATGGTGGCATGAGACAACCACTGCCAGCGCTGTGACTTGGTGGGCCAGGTAAACACCGGCGTTTTTGGCGGTTTCTTGCCGGGTTGCTCACGCGGCAGGGCGCTGGTGTGCGTTGCCAGGTTCAGCAAGGTAATCGGCTGGCGAGAATTGTAGGCAGGAACGACGGCCCCTTTGGGAGCATATTTGCGCAGTGGATCGGTGAGTTTAACCTTACCTTCCGCCGCCATTTTGACCATCACTTCGCTGGTCATCAGTTTGGTGATGGAGGCGATGCGGATCAGGGAATCTGGCCGTGGACGCAGATCGTTGCCCGGTTTGGTATCGCCAAAACTGCGGTTAACCACCTGATTGTTATCGATCACCACCAGCGCCATACCGGTTGCGCCGCTGTTATAGAAGATATGTTCAGCATACCGATCGACAATCTGTGAGGTGAGCTGCGCGTCGGTCGCCTGACTGGCCAAGGGGGTGGCACACAGGCCAAGCGCCAGCAATAACGTGGAGAGTGAGGTCTTCAACGGTCGTGTTCCATATAAAAATGTGGCAGGGAAGGCGTAAGTTGTCCGCTAGTGTAATGCGCTACGGCGCGATTGGCATGTGGTAAAAGTGGCGACAGGTAAAAGTTTTTCACCTTTCCCCTTCCGGCGAAGGGGAAAAGATCAGGCGACTGGCTGAGGGTGGGGGGCTAGCTGAATATTGTTGCGGCCACTGTTTTTGGCCCGGTACAGCGCGGCGTCGGCGGCACAGATCGCAGAGTCGATGTCCAGCTTATCCAGAGCAGAAATCCCGGCGCTTAACGTCACCCTGGTTGTCTCCTGCGCGTGGAAACGATGGGTGATGGTCAATTCCTGCACGCATTGGCGCACCTTTTCCGCCAGATAGGCCGCGTAATCTTCACCGACGTTGGTCAGCAGAACCAAAAACTCTTCTCCGCCGTAACGCACCACGATATCCCGTGAGCGCACCGCATCGCGGATGGCCGTTGCCACCTGGACTAATGCTTGATCGCCCAGGGTGTGACCGTAGCGATCGTTGTAGACCTTGAAGTGGTCGATATCGAGTAGCAGCACAAAGTGGTTGCCCGAGGTCGGCGAGAGCAACTGATCCAGTTTACTCTCCAGCCCACGGCGGTTATACAGGCCGGTTAGCGGATCGATCATGCTCAGATCGCTGAACTTATCCCGTTCGTGATACAGGTTGGCCACCAGATGTTGGGTAAACATTTCGCTGCGCTTCAACAGCAAATGATGCACCGAGAAGGCGACGATTGGCAGCAGGGTGGTGAACAGAATACGCATGGTGTTATGCATGCCGTCCAGCCACAGGATTATCAGCGCCGAGGGAACGGCATGCAGACAGAAGGCCAGCAGGTTATCCGTCAGCGAGATCGCGCTGATAAAGAAAATACTGAACAGGCTGATCAGCAAAAAGCCGTGGTTGTCACTGGCGATAAGTTGACTCTTGCTATAGATGTGCGCTGCCCATAGCAACCCAAGGGTGATGGCGAGCAGGTTGAGCCTTTGGACATAGTGGCGCGGTGAATACAGCGTAAATAGCATGGCCGCCAGGCAAATTGCTGGAATGCACAATAGCGGCAGCGTGAATGCCGGGATTTCTTTAAAGGGCACGAATAAAGTAAAAATGGCAGAGGCTGCATTCATCAACAAGAAAAGAAACAGGGATAAGCGCTGTTTGCTGGTTTGCAGTTGCTGATAAGAACGCGAGTTCATACGGGGATCACTCTTTACCAATGGGGCCGGTCGAAGGAAAAATGTTGGACAATGCCTGCTGAATAATTCCAATTGGTTATTATTAACAGACTATAAATGTTAAGAATTTTCTTATATAAAACTAACATTTTTCGCGCAGGCTGTCATCCGCGTTCAGCCGGATCTTGAAAAGAGTGCGGGCCCAAAAAAAGTGTTATATGATATTGGTTATCATTATCACTTAAAGGGTGGGGTTATCATGTTAGCAGCCATGGTTACCGCTTGTGGATTGTGGGGCATCAGTTGGTGCCTGGGGAATCGGCTTGCCAGCGCCTGGGGCGTGTTGCTGCCCTGTGCTCTGATGCCGTTTCTGGCGTTGATCGACCTGGATATGATGCAACTACGTACTCTGATCGTGGTTGCTATGCTGGCCACGCTGGTGATGCTGTTTAACAGCCGCTGGCGTCATTACCTGCTGCTCCCTTCCTGCATGGCTCTAGCCGGAGGACTGGCCGCAATCAGCCTGCATTTCAGCTTTAACTGAAACGACAAAACCACGCCTGAGCGTGTTGGTTTTTTCAGTGAGTTTTAATGCAGGAACAGCTAGAAGAGAACCCATCAAGTGGTGCGAAGAGAGGGACTTGAACCCTCACGTCCGTAAGAACACTAACACCTGAAGCTAGCGCGTCTACCAATTCCGCCACCTTCGCACAGTTTGATGTGTTGCTTTGATGTCGATTTATATCACCAGCTTGGTGCGAAGAGAGGGACTTGAACCCTCACGTCCGTAAGAACACTAACACCTGAAGCTAGCGCGTCTACCAATTCCGCCACCTTCGCATACGATGCTGTGCAATATAAATCATGTGGTTATTTGGTGCGAAGAGAGGGACTTGAACCCTCACGTCCGTAAGGACACTAACACCTGAAGCTAGCGCGTCTACCAATTCCGCCACCTTCGCATACCAGATACGTTACCGGAGTAACGCTACCACGGAGGCGAATTCTAGAGATTTTGGCGGGGACGTCAATAGTTATTTCCTGGATTAGCGGCGTTTGCTGTAAAAAACGGCATATCAGCACTTTTATGGCCCTCGAACAACGTAATCAGCCAATCAATCAATACCCTGACACGAGGGGCAAGGAAACGGCCAGGCGGATACATGATGTAGATCGGCATCGGCGGTGGTGGCGTATCGGCCAGCACTTCCACCATTTCACCACTTTGCAACCAGGGAGAGAGCGTATAACGCGCCCCCTGGATGAGGCCCAATCCGGCACGGCAGGCACTGGTGTAGGCATCGGCTCCGCTAACGCTCAATCTGCTTGGCAATTCGCGAAGCTCAAGGTGACCATCACGGCAAAATTCCAGCGGGTAGTTGCGGTTATTCACCAAAGAGAAATAGCCCACCGCCCGATGATGTTGCAGCTCGTCGATCGATTGTGGGGTACCAAACGCTTTTAGATAATCGGGGGAGGCGCAGGTGAGCTGCGGCAGTTGGGCAATCCGCCGGGCAACCAGCGTATCGTCTGCGGTTTCCCAAGCCCGCAGCACGCAGTCCACACCTTCGCGCAGCAGATCAACGTGGGTGTCGTTGGCCCCCAGCGCAATTTCTATTTCTGGATAGCGTTGATAGAACTCATCGAGCGCCGGGATAACGATTTCCCGCGCCAGCGAATGGGGCATATCGATCCGCACCTTGCCGGTAGGTTGCAGCTTGTGGTGGCTGAACAGGGTATCTGCTTCTTCCAGGGCGTCCAGCAGGTGCAGACAACGTTGGTAGTACAGCGTCCCCTCGGCGGTGACCTGAACCTGGCGCGTGGTGCGCACCAATAATCTGACGCCAAGCCGTTGCTCCAGGCGTTTGAGCACGTTGCTTACCGTGGCTCGCGGCAGTTGCAACCGTTCGGCCGCGCGGCTGAAGCTGCCTAGTTCCACGATCCGGGTAAAGATGCGCATAGCCTGAACCTGATCCATTTTTCCGCCCGCATTGTTGGTGATTTATGAACAGTGATGTGCAATCTGCATTATTTATCTTTGTGGCATAAACAACCAGACTTTGTTTCGACATCCATGTTCAACAAGGACCACACAATGCAACAGCGCAAATTAGGTACTAATGGCCCCCTCGTCTCTGCCCTGGGTTTAGGTTGCATGGGGATGAGCGATTTTTACTTCACCGGCTATGACGAGCAGGAAGCGATCGCCACGCTACATCGGGCTCTGGAACTGGGGGTGACGCTGCTGGACACCGCAGATATGTACGGCCCTCACACCAATGAACAACTGATCGGCAAGGCGATCAAAGGCAAACGCGACCAGGTATTTCTGGCCACCAAGTTCGGTATTGTGCGCGATCCGGCAGATCCCACAGCGCGGGGCGTGAGCAGTAAACCGGACTATATCCGTCGCTCGGTAGAAGGCAGCTTGCAGCGGCTGGGGGTAGAAACCATCGATCTTTACTACCAGCATCGGGTCGACCCTACGGTACCGATCGAAGAGGTGGTTGGCACCCTGGCGGATCTGATCAAAGAAGGCAAGATCCGTCATATTGGCCTGAGTGAAGCCTCGGTTGCCACGTTGGAACGCGCTCACCAGGTGCATCCGATCACCGCGTTGCAGACTGAATATTCCTTGTGGAGCAGGGATGCCGAGCAGGGGCAACTGGCCGCTTGCCAACGTTTGGGCATTGGCTTTGTCGCCTATAGCCCGCTTGGGCGTGGCTTTCTGACCGGGGCGATCCAGAGTATCGAGGACTTGGCTGCAGACGATTTCCGCCGCGACAATCCACGTTTTCAAGGGGAAAACTTTGCTCGCAATCTGGAGCTGGTCACCAAGGTCAGTGAACTGGCCAGGCAGAAAGGCGTGACCCCGTCGCAACTGGCGTTGGCCTGGGTGATGGCGCAGGGGGAAAATATTGTCCCAATCCCTGGCACCAAACGTCGGCGCTATCTGGAAGAGAACGTGATGGCAGCGGAGATCTCGCTAAGTGAGCATGAACTGGCAGCGATCGAGGCTGTATTCCCACTGGCAGGCGTGGCAGGTGCACGCTATACAACGGTAGGTATGGAGTTGGTTAACGGTTGATGGCAGGGGGCTACAGTGAGGATATTTCCCCCTAACCAGAGTGGTAAGGGGGAATCCTGACCTACTACCTTTTCTTCTTCGCATCGCGTGGCTGGCGGGCCACGGTGGCTTTATACACCTTGAAGCGGCCATTCTGCGCCAACACTTCATGGCTGCCGAAGGTGGCATCCAGAATATCCGGGTAAGGCAGGAAGGCGTTGGCGACGATACGCAGTTGGCCACCGATTGGCAGGTGTTTTAACGCCCCGCGGATCAGCGTTTCTGCGGCGGTCAGGCTGGTGGCCAGGCCGTCATGGAACGGTGGGTTGGAGATGATCAGGTCAAAGCGGCCGGTAATGTCGGAGTAGACGTTACTGACGATCACTTCCCCTTCAATACCGTTGGCAGCCAGTGTCGCCCGGCTGGATTCTACGGCTGCGGCGTTGACGTCGCTGAGGGTCAGCTTCATTTTCGGCGACAGTTTAGACAGCACCGAAGCCATTACGCCAGCGCCACAACCCACGTCCAGCACTTTGCCTTTCATGTGTTTTTCCAGCGTGGAGAGCAGCAGTGAACTGCCAACGTCCAGGCCGTCACGGCTGAACACGCCAGGCAGCGTCTTCACTTCCAGATCGTGCAGCTGATAGCTTTCCCACCAGTCGGCCAGATCAAACTGGGTCTGCACATCGATGCGGCCATGATACAACCCACAGCGGCGAGCGCTGTCGATCTTGGCAAGCGTGGCATGGCCTTCCAGGGTTTGTTCCGCACTGCGCACGCCGCTGCGGTTTTCACCGACGACAAAAATTTCTGCGCCAACCGGCAGCAGGGCCAGGATATTGCACAGTTGGAACTGCGCTTCCTGCTTGCTCTTTGGCCAGTAATACACCAGCGTATCGCACTCGGCGACGAAGGCAGGATCGATCGTCAGGCCGAACTGTGCATGCTCTCCCATCGTCCGGTTCAGTAACTGCCAGTGATGGTATTGCTGGGTGTGGACACGCACATCCGCGGCCTCGAATTGGGCCGGCAGGGTATCCTGCAGATCGCCGGCAAACAGCACGCGGCGTTCCATAAATTCATCACTGTGGCGCAGCATGACTTCACTGGCGGGGGTTAATGCAGACATCAGTTTTCGGCTCCTCAAGATTTAGCCGGAGATTATAGAGCTTTGTGGCCAGATGTTCGACGGGTTTGTTGGCGCAGGCTGCGCGGGTTTGTTAGCATAGCGCGGCATAGGGCAGGTAGGGTGCGTCACACACGGGGATCGGCATGGCATCAAAACGCGACTGGTTGTTACAACAGCTGGGGATTACGCAGTGGACATTACGCCGCCCTGGAGTGTTGCAGGGGGAGGTGGCGGTAAGCGTGCCCCCACACGTGCGCCTGCTGGTGGTGGCGCAGACATTGCCAGACCAGCACGACCCGCTGTTTTGTGACGTGCTGCGCAGCCTGGGGCTGACGGCGGCACAAACCTATGGCCTGACACCGGATCAGGTAGCGATGCTGCCACAAGATACCGAGTGCAACAGTTGGCGGTTGGGCGTCACGGAGCCGTTAGCGGTGGCCGGCGCGCAACTACATAGCCCGGCGCTGGCCGAGCTTTCTCAAGATGCGAGTGCGAAACGCGCGCTCTGGCAGCAGATTTGTCATCATGAACAGCATTTCTACCCTGACAGCGGCCGATCTGGCCACAGCCTTCAAGATTGAACAAGCCAGCCATGCGTTTCCCTGGACCGAGGCGACGCTAGCCAGCAATCAGGGTGAACGTTACCTTAACCTGAAACTGGAAGCTGAAGGGCAAATGGCGGGTTTTGCCATTACCCAAATCGTGCTGGACGAAGCCACGCTGTTTAATATTGCCATCCATCCAAGCTGGCAGCGCCGGGGCTTTGGTCGCACTTTGCTGACTGCCGTGATCGAGCAATTGGCAGCGCGCGGTGTGGTCACTCTATGGCTGGAGGTTCGAGCCTCCAACCGCGGAGCGATAGCACTCTACGAAGACCTTGGCTTCAATGAAGTGACGGTGCGCCGCAACTATTACCCCGCAGCCAGTGGCCGCGAAGACGCGATCGTTATGGCGCTGCCGCTGGGGTAGCGACTTATAGTTCCCCTTGTGCAGCCAGTTTGGCCTGCCATTATCTTGTACCGAAGAAACCATTGATTGTCACCGGTTGGTAAATCAGCGAAAATACTCGGCTACTATCTTTTTATTACCGCTTTGCCTGGCGCCGCGATTGGCGCGTTGTGATGATGAGCAGGGCGGACTAACCATAGAAACGTGAAAAACATGTCTCCTAGTGAATTCGCCCGCGAAGTTGCGAAAAGAAGAACTTTCGCCATTATCTCGCACCCCGATGCGGGTAAAACCACCATCACCGAGAAGGTGCTGTTATTCGGACACGCTATCCAGACCGCCGGTACGGTAAAGGGCCGTGGCTCCAGCCAGCATGCCAAATCCGACTGGATGGAGATGGAAAAACAACGTGGTATTTCAATCACCACCTCGGTGATGCAGTTCCCGTACCGCGACTGCTTGGTCAACCTGCTCGATACCCCTGGGCACGAAGACTTCTCCGAAGATACCTACCGTACCTTGACGGCGGTGGACTGCTGCCTGATGGTAATCGATGCCGCAAAAGGCGTTGAAGATCGTACCCGCAAGCTGATGGAAGTTACCCGCCTGCGTGATACGCCGATCCTGACCTTCATGAACAAACTTGACCGTGACATCCGCGATCCGATGGAAGTGATGGACGAAGTTGAGCGCGAACTGAAAATCGCCTGCTCGCCGATCACCTGGCCGATCGGCTGCGGCAAGCTGTTCAAAGGGGTTTACCATCTCTATAAAGATGAAACCTATCTGTACCAGACCGGTAAAGGCCACACCATTCAGGAAGTGCGCATCGTTAAAGGGTTGAACAACCCGGAGCTCGATGCTGCCGTAGGCGAAGATCTGGCCGCCCAGCTGCGTGATGAGCTGGAACTGGTGCAAGGGGCCTCCCATGAGTTTGAGCAGGAAGCCTTCCTGGCAGGCGAACTGACCCCGGTGTTCTTCGGTACCGCTTTGGGCAACTTTGGTGTCGATCATATGCTTGATGGGCTGGTGGCCTGGGCGCCTGCGCCAATGCCGCGTAAAACCGATACCCGTGAAGTGGTCGCCGCTGAAGAGAAATTCACCGGCTTCGTGTTCAAGATCCAGGCAAACATGGATCCTAAACACCGCGACCGTGTGGCGTTTATGCGCGTGGTGTCTGGCCGCTATGAGAAAGGCATGAAGTTGCGCCAGGTTCGTACCGGCAAAGACGTGGTGATCTCCGATGCGCTGACCTTTATGGCCGGTGACCGCTCGCACGTTGAAGAAGCCTATCCAGGCGACATCATTGGCTTGCATAACCACGGCACCATTCAGATCGGCGATACCTTCACCCAGGGTGAGGATATGAAGTTCACCGGTATTCCGAACTTTGCGCCAGAACTGTTCCGCCGTATCCGCCTGCGCGATCCGCTCAAGCAGAAACAGTTGTTGAAGGGGCTGGTCCAACTGTCGGAAGAGGGGGCGGTGCAGGTATTCCGCCCAATCGCCAACAACGATCTGATCGTTGGTGCGGTCGGCGTGCTGCAGTTTGACGTGGTGGTTGCCCGTCTGAAAAGCGAATACAACGTGGAAGCGCTGTATGAATCGGTGAACGTCTCCACAGCCCGTTGGGTCGAGTGCGACGACGTGAAGAAATTCGAAGAGTTCAAGCGTAAGAGCGAGCTGAACCTGGCGCTGGACGGCGGCAACAACCTGTCGTATATCGCACCAACCATGGTGAACCTCAACCTGACTCAGGAACGCTACCCAGAAGTGGTGTTCCGCAAAACCCGCGAGCATTAATCTCGTCAACAGGGCGCTTCTAAGCGCCCTGTGTTTTCCTTCTTCACCCCCCATCCTGCTAATTATTAAACCCTTCTCACTAATCCTTTCGTCTAGACCGAACAAGATTTTCCGCGATCTGGCGGCAAATTTTCACTTATGGTCTATATTTATCAGGGTGCGTAGCGACATCTGAGCGTAAAATACTATCGTATCCACATATTTTAGAGAGTTATTCGGTAGTGTTGCCGATTGGAGACAGTCCTATCTTAGTAATATCAATAAGATAGTGATGTGGATCCCAAATCAACTGTCATATGTCTCCAATAGACGACAGTTTTGCGCTTAATTGTTGCTCATTTGTTTTGTTGTTGTTGATTTTTAACGGCGTTTTTAACTTGGCACGGGCATTGCAGGTATACTTACCGTAGAGCAATAGTCCGGTCGTGAACGTTTGATTGTATAGAGATCGTGAAGTATTCATTTGAGTTAGCCGCACTCTGGCGGCACCAGAGCCCACAGCAGTTTGGGGTTCTACAACAAGAAGGAAGAGATCGATGAAAAATACCAAGTTTGCACATTCGCTGATGGCAGTCGTTTTGGGTTCGGTACTGGTTAGTGGTTCAGCCCTGGCTGAAGAGACCATGATGAACAAAGCATCAGGCGTAGTTGATAGTACTGGTGCCAAAATCGATAGCTCCATGAAAAAAGTCGACAACTATATGGATGACAGCGGCATAACGGCTAAAGTTAAAACTGCGCTGGTTGACGATAAAGCCATCAAAAGCACCGACATCTCGGTGGAAACCGAAAAAGGTGTGGTGACGTTAAGCGGTTTTGTCGCCACTCAGGCTCAGGCTGAGAAAGCGGTAGACGTTGCAGGTCGGGTAGAAGGGGTCAAATCCGTCAGCGATAAGCTGCACGTGAAAGATCAAGCGACCCAGTCGGTGAAATCCTATGCCGGTGACACTGCGACTACCAGCGAACTGAAAGCCAAACTGCTGGCCGACGACATCGTGCCTTCACGCAACGTGAAAGTAGAAACCACCGATGGTGTGGTGCAGCTTTCCGGTGAGGTGAAAACCCAGGCGCAGTCTGACCGTGCAGAAAGTATTGCCAAAGCCATTGATGGCGTGAAAAGCGTCAAGAACGATCTGGCGGTAAAACCTTAATCGTCAGTAACAGTAAGCAACAACTCCCAGGCTAACGCCTGGGATGTACTACCAGAAATAGAATAATCCGCAGTTTTAAGCCGCACCCAGCAGGGGCGAGCCAAACGCGAAATTTTTATCACCATGGTAAGGAGAGGCTTATGTTTCGATGGGGCATTATATTTTTAGTTATTGCATTGATCGCCGCAGCACTGGGTTTTGGTTCGTTGGCAGGTACTGCTGCCTGGGCCGCCAAAGTCGTGTTCGTGGTAGGGATCATTCTGTTCCTGGTCAGCCTGTTTACCGGCCGTCGGCGCCCTTAGCGTCTCTCTAAACTGTAACAAAGCTTGATTCTTTTTCTCGGCGCCAGGAGGCAGGTCATGAATAGCGACATCATTGTTGGCCGTTGGAAACAGCTGAAAGGCCAGGTTTGGCAGGCATGGGCGGAGTTTTCCGGCAATGACGGCCTGTGGCTGGCAGGGAGCAATGACTGCCTCTCTGGCGTATTACAAGAAGATTACGGAAGAGAGCAAGAAGAGGTATCCTCGAGAAAACGGCCACATTGAGGATATAGGGTTGGGATACAGAATACCCATCACGCTCGGGAATATTGAACCCCTGGCGTATAAACCATACCGGCCCGGTAAAATGGCGCTGGTGTGTGAGGGCGGCGGACAGCGCGGTATCTTTACCGCCGGTGTACTGGATGAATTCCAGCGCGCCCGCTTCAACCCTTTTGAGCTGATGATTGGCACCTCTGCCGGCGCGCAGAACCTGTCGGCATTTATTTGTGGCCAGATGGGCTACGCACGGCGGGTGATCACCCGCTACACCACCTCTGCCAATTTCTTCAACCCGCTGCGCTTTGTACGTGGTGGGCATCTTATCGATCTCGATTGGTTGTTGGACATCACTTCGCAACAGTTGCCACTGGCCTTTGACGTGGCGGAGCAACAGTTGGGCGATGGCCGTGAATTTTTGATGTGTGCCTGCCGCAGCGATGACTTTACGCCGGTTTATCTCCCTGCGGCACGGGATAGCTGGTTACCGGCAATCAAGGCCTCCAGCGCCATTCCCGGTTTTTATCGTATGGGCGTAGAGCTGGATGGCATCAGCTATCAGGATGGCGGCATCAGCGATGCTATCCCCGTGGAAGAGGCCTATCGCCGTGGGGCGGATACCATCGTGGTGATCCGCACCGTACCTTCACAGATGGTTTATACGCCGAAGTGGATGAAACGCATGGAGCAATGGCTGGGTGAAAGCAGCCTGCAGCAAATGGTGCGGGTGTTGCAGCATCATGAGCAGAGCTATTTGCGCATCCAGCAATTTATTGAAAAACCTCCCGGTAAACTGCGCATCTTCGAAATATTCCCGCCTAAGCCGCTGGCGAGCAATGCGCTCGGCAGCCGTTTGCCCGCGCTTAATCGCGATTACCATCTGGGCCGCCGTTGTGGGCGCTATTTCCTGGCTACGGTTGGCAACTGGCTGCTGGAGCAGGAAAAGATGGATGGTATGAAGGTGAAAAAGTCGCTCTCGCGTCGTCTGATCCAGCCGGAAACCGTGCGGATGCCTTCGCCGATTATTACCGATGTGCTCAACCCGCAGGGCCATGCCGTGCAACCTGAACTGCCACCAAAAATCATCCTGCCAGGTGACGGAGATGTGCTGTGAGTTACGCCTTTACGGATACCCATTGCCACTTTGATTTCCCGCCTTTTAGCGGGGATGAGCAAGCGAGCCTGGCACTGTCCGCGCAAGCTGGGGTGCAGCAAATTATTGTGCCAGCGGTAACGGCCGATCGCTTTGTGCGTATTCTCAAACTGGCGCGCGAACATACTCCGTTGTTTGCCGCGCTGGGGTTACACCCACTGTATATCGCCCAACACCATGATGAGCAGCTCGAACAACTGGCAGGTTTTCTGGCCAGTAAGCCGCAGAAGCTGGTCGCGGTGGGGGAGATAGGGTTGGATCTGTATATGGCCGAGCCGCAGTTTGAACGCCAACAGGCGTTGCTCAAGGCACAGCTGAAGCTGGCAAAGCAGTATGATCTGCCGGTGATCCTGCACTCTCGCCGTAGCCACGATCAGTTAGCTGCCGCATTGCGTCGTACCGAGGTGCCGCGCCGTGGTGTGGTGCATGGCTTTGCTGGCAGTCTGGCTCAGGCGCAGGCCTTTATTCGCCTCGGTTATTACATTGGTGTAGGCGGCACGATCAGCTACGAGCGGGCGCAGAAAACCCGCCAGGTGATGGCGCAGTTGCCGTTGACCTCGCTGTTGCTGGAAACCGATGCGCCGGACATGCCGTTGGCGGGTTATCAAGGGCAGCCGAACCGACCTGAACGGGCTGCGGAGGTATTTCAGGTACTCTGCCAACTGCGGCCTGAATCTGCCGACGACATTGCCGAACAGCTACAACAAAATAGCCAATCCCTGTTTGCACTAGATCCGTACCTCTCACTTTAAATGTGATTTGAATCACGTTGTGTGATTTTCAGTTACTTCCACTTGTATATATTTGTGACATAAAACGAGTCTCATCCCGCCTCGCTCAGTATAATTGCGTCCCATTATCGCCCTTGGGCAACCCGTTTTATCCTGCGGGCCGGGGGCATTTCTTCTTCGCAACAGGGACATATTCGTATGCAACTCTTCATGAGCCTGGTCGGTATGGTGGTCTTGATCGCCATTGCGGTGCTGCTTTCCAGCAACCGGCGCGCTATTAAACTGCGTACCGTACTCGGCGCGTTTATCATCCAGGTTGGCATTGGCGCGCTAGTGCTCTATGTCCCGATCGGGCGACGTATTCTTGGTGGCATGTCGGAAGGGGTGGCAAACGTCATCGCTTACGGTAACGAGGGCATCTCTTTTATCTTTGGTGGCCTGGTTTCCGACAAAATGTTTGAAGTGTTCGGCGGTGGCGGCTTCGTGTTCGCCCTGCGCGTGTTACCGGTGATTGTGTTCTTCTCCTCGCTGATTGCGGTGCTCTATTACCTGGGCATCATGCAGGTGGTGATCAAGCTCCTCGGCGGTGGTTTACATAAGCTGTTGGGTACTTCGCGGACGGAATCGCTGTCAGCCACGGCCAATATTTTTGTGGGGCAGACCGAAGCGCCGCTGGTGGTGCGCCCTTATATCGCCACCATGACCCAGTCGGAGCTGTTTGCCGTCATGTGCGGCGGCCTGGCTTCGGTAGCCGGTTCCGTGCTGGCGGGCTATGCCCAGATGGGCGTACCGTTGGAATACCTGATCGCCGCTTCCTTTATGGCCGCGCCGGGTGGGCTGTTGTTTGCCAAACTGATGGTGCCGGAAACCGAAAATACCCAAGACCGAGCCGATGCGATGAAGCTGATCGCCGAAGATGACCGCCCGGCCAACGTCATCGACGCTGCTGCCTCGGGTGCGGCATCCGGTATGCAGTTGGCGCTGAACGTGGGGGCGATGCTGTTGGCATTTATCGCTCTGATCGCGTTGCTTAACGGTATTCTTGGCGGTATTGGTGGCTGGTTCGATTTCCCACAGCTGTCGCTGGAGCTGATCCTGGGCTGGGTGTTCTCGCCAATCGCGTTCCTGATTGGTGTGCCTTGGAGTGAAGCGATGGTGGCCGGTTCGTTTATCGGGCAGAAGGTGATCGTTAACGAATTCGTGGCCTACATGAACTTTGGTGCCTACCTGCGTCCAGATGACGTGGTGGCTGCTGAGGGTCTACAGGTGTTGTCACAGCACACCAAGGCGATCATCTCCTTCGCGCTGTGTGGGTTTGCCAACCTGTCTTCCGTAGCGATCCTGCTGGGTGGTCTAGGCAGCATGGCACCAGGCCGTCGTCACGACATTGCTCGTTTCGGGTTGAAAGCGGTGGCAGCCGGTACCTTATCCAACCTGATGAGTGCCACCATCGCCGGATTCTTCCTGGCGTTGTAAGCTATACTTGGTATCAACAATCAGGCTCCTGAAGGGGCCTGGTTGCCTGCCAAAAGGGCATTCGCCTGATGACCGCCGTCTCTTTAGTGAATTTGTGAACAATATCGCGTTATTTTGTGATTATCTTCACATATAATTCAGTCCTGTTACAGTGCTATCCTGTGTAGTGTGAATCAGAGCACAAATATGCCAGAGTGATCGTGTTCAAATGGCGATTGCTGGCTATGCGAAAATCGAAGGGCTATGTGCGGTGAGAAGGATCTCAGTTGCTGGCGTGGGAAGACTATCCCGCGCGCTATCTTCAAGGAACCAAGTCCGCTCGCCAACATCAGAATGCTCAGTTGGAGAGTTTTATGACCGAATTAACCGCAGCAGCGCAACGCGCGCTGAACCTGATGGATTTAACCACGCTGAACGAAGATGACACCGACGAGAAAGTGATCGCGTTGTGTCGTCAGGCGAACAGCCCGGCAGGCCATACTGCCGCCATCTGCATCTATCCGCGTTTTATCCCGATTGCCCGCAAAACGCTGCGTGAGCAGGGGACGCCAGATATCCGTATCGCCACCGTCACCAACTTCCCCCATGGCAATGATGATATCGACATCGCCGTGGCAGAAACCCGTGCGGCCATCGCCTACGGTGCCGATGAAGTTGACGTGGTATTCCCTTACCGTGCCCTGATGGCCGGTAACGAGGAAGTCGGGTTTGAGCTGGTCAAACAGTGCAAGCAGGCCTGCGCCGCTGCCAACGTGCTGCTGAAAGTGATCATCGAAACCGGTGAGCTGAAGCAGGCGGAACTGATCCGTAAAGCCTCCGAGATCTCTATCAAGGCTGGTGCTGATTTTATCAAGACTTCTACCGGTAAGGTGCCGGTCAACGCCACGCTGGAAAGCGCTGAGCTGATGATGACCGTGATCCGTGATATGGGCGTAGGCAAAACCGTTGGCTTCAAGCCAGCCGGTGGCGTGCGTACCGCTGAAGATGCTCAACAGTATCTGCAACTTGCCGGGCGTCTGCTGGGAGAAGACTGGGCCGACGCGCGCCACTTCCGCTTTGGTGCTTCGAGCCTGTTAGCCAGCCTGCTGACCACGCTGGGGCATAGCACCCAAGCCGCTGGTAACGGTTACTGATTTTCTCTCACGTCTTGTTGCGTTGGGGCTGCCAAGCGGCCCCGTTAACGCAGCGCGCAGGCGTATCGAATGACTCTATTTAGCTAAAACAGGGGGCTACTTTGTTCTTGGCACAAGAAATAATCCGTAAAAAACGTGACGGGCAACCGTTGAGCGAAGCTGAGATCCGCTTCTTCATTAACGGCATTCGCGATAACGTGGTGTCAGAAGGGCAGATTGCTGCGCTGGCGATGACCATCTATTTCCACGACATGACCATGCCAGAGCGTGTGGCGCTGACCATGGCAATGCGTGATTCCGGCACGGTGCTGGACTGGAAAAGCCTGTCGCTGAAAGGCCCGATTGTGGATAAACACTCTACCGGCGGCGTGGGCGACGTGACTTCGCTGATGCTTGGCCCGATGGTGGCAGCCTGTGGCGGCTACGTACCGATGATTTCAGGCCGTGGTCTGGGCCACACTGGCGGTACGCTGGACAAACTGGAAGCGATCCCAGGTTTTGATATTTTCCCGGATGATAACGCGTTCCGTAAGATCATCAAAGACGTTGGCGTGGCGATTATCGGCCAGACCAGTTCACTGGCTCCGGCAGACAAGCGTTTCTACGCGACGCGCGATATCACCGCTACCGTCGACTCCATTCCGCTGATCACCGGCTCTATTCTGGCTAAGAAACTGGCCGAAGGGCTGGATGCGTTGGTGATGGACGTGAAGGTTGGCAGCGGAGCCTTTATGCCGACCTACCAGCTTTCTGACGATCTGGCGCAGGCGATCGTGGGCGTTGCGAATGGTGCCGGTTGCAAGACTACCGCGCTGTTGACCGATATGAACCAGGTGCTGGCTTCCAGCGCCGGTAATGCGGTCGAAGTGCGTGAAGCGGTACGCTTCCTGACCGGGGAATATCGCAATCCGCGTCTGCTGGAAGTGACCATGGCGTTGAGCGTGGAAATGCTGCTGTCTGGCGGCCTGGCCACCGACGATGCTGACGCGCGTGCCAAACTGCAGGCGGTGCTGGATAACGGCAAAGCGGCGGAAATCTTTGGCCGTATGGTGGCGGCACAGAAAGGCCCAAGCGATTTTATCGAGCGTTACGACAGCTATCTGCCAGCCGCGACGTTAACCAAACCGGTTTATGCCGAGAAACCAGGTATCATTACCGCGATGGATACCCGTGCTCTGGGTATGGCGGTGGTGTCACTGGGCGGTGGCCGTCGTCGCGCGACCGACAGCATCGACTACAGCGTGGGCCTGACCGATGTGGCCCGCCTTGGCGACACTGTCGATACGCAGCGTCCATTGGCGGTTATCCATGCCAACGACGAAGAAAGCTGGCAGCAGGCGGCAGATGCGGTACGCAGCGCGATGGTTCTGGGCGACAAAGCGCCAGAAGTCACGCCGGTGGTTTACAAACGCATCACCGAATAACCTCTGTCTAAAGAATCAGGAGTGGCAGCGGCCTTTTCGCTGTCGCCCTCAGCGTGAATACGCAGGAGAGTATGATGAAACGTACATTTATTATGGTATTAGACTCATTCGGCATTGGCGCGAGTGAAGATGCCAAAAGCTTTGGTGATGAAGGTTCCGATACCCTTGGCCATATCGCTGCTGCCTGTGCGCGCGGCGAAGCCAACGTGGGCCGTAGCGGCCCGCTGACCCTGCCAAACCTGAGCCGTTTGGGCTTGGGCAAAGCGGCGGAAGAATCGACCGGCAAGTTCCCGGAAGGGTTGGATAAAGACGCTGAAATCATTGGTGCTTACGGCCATGCCAGCGAGCTTTCCTCCGGTAAAGATACGCCATCAGGTCACTGGGAAATTGCCGGTGTGCCAGTCTTGTTCGACTGGGGCTATTTCTCGGACGAGCACAACAGCTTCCCGCAGGAACTGCTGGACAAGCTGGTGGCGCGTGCCAACCTGCCAGGCTACCTCGGTAACTGCCATTCATCCGGTACCGTGATCCTGGATCAACTGGGCGAAGAGCATATGAAAACCGGCAAGCCGATTTTCTACACCTCTGCGGACTCGGTGTTCCAGATTGCCTGCCATGAAGAGACTTTCGGCCTGGATCGCCTGTACGAGCTGTGTGAGATCGCTCGTGAAGAGTTGACCGAAGGTGGCTACAACATCGGCCGTGTGATTGCCCGTCCGTTCCTGGGGAATAAGCCAGGTGAGTTCCAGCGTACCGGTAACCGTCACGATCTGGCCGTGGAACCCCCGGCTCCAACCGTGCTGAAAAAGCTGGTAGATGAGAAGGGTGGCGAAGTGGTTTCCATCGGTAAGATTGCCGATATCTATGCCAACGTAGGGATCACCAAGAAGGTGAAAGCTACCGGGATCGACGCCCTGTTCGACGCCACCTTGATCGAGATGGAAAAAGCCGGTGACAACACCATCGTGTTCACCAACTTTGTTGATTTCGACTCCTCCTACGGCCACCGCCGTGACGTGGCTGGCTATGCTGCCGCGCTGGAGCTGTTCGACCGCCGTCTGCCAGAGCTGCTGAAGCTGGTGAAAGGGGATGACATCATCATCTTCACCGCTGACCACGGCTGCGACCCGACCTGGCCAGGCACCGACCACACCCGTGAGCACATCCCGGTTCTGGTCTATGGCCCGAAAGTCAAACCAGGTTCGCTGGGGCATCGCGAAACCTTCGCCGATATCGGCCAGACCGTCGCCAGCTATTTTGGCGTATCGCCGATGGATTACGGCAAATCCATGTTTTAATATCGCTTTAATGACGCTGGCCTTGATGCCAGCGTCTTTATTTCAATGAATTGAGGGAAGTGATTATGGCAACGCCACATATTAATGCTGAGATGGGTGATTTCGCTGATGTAGTGCTGATGCCGGGGGATCCGCTGCGGGCAAAATATATCGCAGAAACCTTCCTGGAAGGCGCAGTGGAAGTGAACAACGTGCGTGGCATGTTGGGTTTCACCGGCACCTACAAAGGTCGTAAAATCTCGGTAATGGGCCACGGCATGGGCATCCCATCCTGCTCTATCTATGCGCGTGAACTGATTGCCGAGTTTGGCGTGAAGAAAATCATCCGTGTCGGCTCTTGTGGCGCCGTGCGTGATGACGTCAAACTGCGTGATGTGGTGATCGGCATGGGGGCTTGTACCGATTCCCAGGTTAACCGTATGCGCTTCAAAGGCCACGACTATGCGGCCATTGCGGATTTCGACATGGTGCGTAATGCGGTAGACGCTGCGGCTGCTCAGGGCATCCCTGCACGCGTGGGTAATATCTTCTCCGCCGATCTGTTCTACACGCCAGATCCGGATATGTTCCAGGTGATGAAGAAGTACGGCATCCTGGGCGTAGAGATGGAAGCGGCAGGCATCTACGGCGTGGCCGCAGAGCTGTATGAAGAGTTTGGTAGCACGGCGTTGACCATCTGCACCGTTTCCGACCATATCCTGCGTCACGAGCAGACCACTGCTGCCGAGCGTCAGACCACCTTTAACGAGATGATCGTTATCGCGCTGGAATCTGTCCTGCTGGGCGACAAAGCGTAATGACCTCGCGGGCGCAGCACGCTGCGCCCCATTTTATCTATTCCCCCTTATACCAACCTTTCTAGCTAATTCTTTACCTTTCCGCTAATTAGCGCTATTACTCTATTCATCTATCTATTCACTAATCTATTCAGCGATGAGCACAGTCGAAAAAATTCTGCGTAATGGACCCGCTTCTTCCCGGGAACTGACTGCCGCATTGGGGATCAGCCAACCCACGCTGTCGCGCCGTATCCGCGATTTGGCAAGATCGGTTCTGGTCATCGACAAAGGCAGATCCACGCGTTATGCGCTCAGGCGGGAGGTGGCTGGTGAGTCGAATTTCCCACTGTATCAAATCGATAAGCTGGGTAAGGCGCATCTGTTTGCCACGCTCTATTCCCTCTATCCGGCAGACAGCTGCGCGGTGTTCGATGAACAAAGCGGTAAGTGGCAGTTGTATGATGGTTTGCCTTGGTATCTGAACGATCTGCGCCCGGTAGGTTTTCTTGGCCGCGCCTGGGGGAAAGCCGTTGCACGGCAGCTAAAGTTGCCGGAAGACGTTCTGCAATGGAATGAAGAACAGCGCCTGGTAGCGCTTTGTCATTATGGTGAGGATATGAGTGGCGATCTGTTGCCAGGCGCAGAGAGTTATCAGCGTTGGTTAACGCGTGCGGCTGAAATCCCGGTACCGATGGCGGGCAAGGCCAAGCATTACGCTACGCTGTCTGCACGCGCATTAGCGGGGGAACTGATTGGTTCTTCTGCCGGTGGCGAGCAGCCCAAGTTTAGTGCCTATGCCGAACTGTCGGGAGGTCGCCGAAGTCATGTGTTGGTGAAGTTCAGTACGGTACCGGACAACGCCATTGCGCAACGCTGGAGCGATTTGCTAATCGCAGAGTCATTGGCATTGCAAGTGGTTGCAGAGGCCGGGTTGTGTTCCGCACCGACAAAGGTGCTGTTTGGCGATAACCAACAGTGTTTTTTGGAGATCGAACGATTTGATCGTATTGGTGAACATGGGAGAGTCGCTCTGGTTTCACTGGAAGCGTTGGATGCCGAGTTTAGCGGCAGCGGCGGGGCTAACTGGGTCACCGCAGCGGAAAAGCTATTGCAGCAGGGGATCATCGATCATCAAACCTGGAAAACAATCGGTCTATATTGGGCATTTGGCAGGCTGATCGCCAATAGCGATATGCACCAGGGGAATCTATCGTTCCTGCGTACGGAGCAGTGGCCGATGGTATTGGCTCCGTTGTATGACATGTTGCCGATGGCGTTTGCCCCTGCCAATAGCGGTAATATGCGAAAAACAGCGGTGGAAATCAGATTGGGCAATGAGGTCAACGGCCCCATTTGGCGGCAGGCCGAGTTGATGGCGGTTGAATTCTGGCAGCGTACGGCACAACATCCGCAGATCAGCGAATCGTTCCGGGCCATTGCTGCTCAAATGCGGGTACAGCTTCAGGCGCTGAACGATCGTATTCAGCGCTTGGCTTAATCTTTCTTTGTCTCTTCCTGCTCTGCCGGTTTCTCGTCATCACCATCGTCTACCGTGTTACCTTCTGCCAGCGGCGTGTTGGCGGTTAGCAGGTAAGGCGACTGCTGCCAGCGGCTGCGGCGGCCTTGCAACAGGGTACGGGCCAAAATAATGCCGATGGCCAGCGCCAGCAGGATCATCAGGCGCAGCAGGTTGGTGGTGTTATCCACCTGTTTGGATTCGGTGGCCAGTACGTGGGTATCCAGCGTTACGCGGATAAAGCCCAGCGGGCCATCTTTGCCCTGGATTGACTCGACAAGCTGGTGGTTGAAGTAGCTACCCGCGCGTTTGCCATCCAGCGCCAGGCGATCGCGCACGCTAATCTGCTCGCCGGAATGGGCGATCAGGGTGCCGTCCAATTGATAGACGCTGGCGTCCAGAATACGGCTGTGATCGGTCAACTGCGTGAGAATGCGCTCAACCTGCTGATTGTCTATGTCGCTGTCGCCATCCATCAGCGGAGTCAGGCTAAAAGCCACCTGCTTGGTCAAGGTTTGTGCCAATTCTTCGACCTGTTCCGATCGCGCCATTTGGTGGCTCAGGCTAAAATAGGAGGCACCTTGCATCAACAGCACCAGCAACGCCAGGCAAATCAGGATAATCGCGGTGCGATGCAGGCGGAATTTCAGTTTAGCTTTAGCCATTAGGCTTCCTTTAGGGCGGTCATCCGGGAGTCACGATTGACCACCTGGCTGTGCGGTACCGGGATGTACCAATACCGCGAGCGCAGCGATGCGCTAGAGCGGCCAACTAGAGATTCATAGGGTAATATGTTGCCAGAAGCAATGGCGATAGGATAGCTTGATGCGTCGTTTTATCATGCAGTGTTATTCAGGAGTTAAGGATGCCAAATAGTCTGACCTATTGCGATCTCCCCGCTGAGATCTCTCAATGGCCGGGGTTGCCTCTTTCGTTGAGCGGTGACGAAGTCATGCCGCTGGACTATCGGGCGGGCCACACCGGTTGGCTACTATATGGCAGAGAACTGGATAAAGAGCGTATTACTCAGTTCCAGCGCAAGCTGGGTGCCGCGATGGTGATCGTGACGGCCTGGGCGGTGGAAGATTATCAGGTGGTTCGCCTGGCGGGCACGCTAACTGCGCGCGCCAAACTGTTGGCGAACGAAAGCGGACTAGACGTTGCCCCACTGGGCAAAATCCCTAACCTGCGCAAGCCGGGCCTGTTGGTGATGGATATGGACTCAACGGCGATCCAGATTGAGTGCATCGACGAAATCGCCAAGTTGGCCGGGGTGGGCGAGCAGGTCAGTGAAGTGACCGAACGCGCGATGCGTGGCGAACTCGATTTCACCGCTAGCCTGCGCCAACGCGTGGGTACGTTGAAAGGGGCTGATGCCAATATCCTCAAGCAGGTGCGTGACGAATTGCCGTTGATGCCTGGGTTGACCAGCCTGGTGCGCAAGCTGCAGGCGCTGGATTGGCACGTCGCCATTGCCTCCGGCGGCTTTACCTATTATGCCGAGTACCTGCGTGACAAGCTCAAGCTGGTGGCCGTAGCCGCCAATGAACTGGAGATCCGCGACGGTAAGCTGACCGGCGAGGTGCTGGGGCCGATCGTGGATGCGCAGTTCAAGGCCGATACTTTGGTGGCGCTGGCAGAGAAGCTGGGGATCCCACCGCAGCAAACCGTAGCGATAGGCGACGGTGCCAACGATTTGAAAATGATGCAGGTGGCCGGGCTGGGTATTGCCTATCACGCGAAGCCTAAGGTCTATGAGAAGGCGCAGGTCTCGATCCGCCATGCCGATCTGCTGGGAGTGCTCTGTGTGCTCTGCGGCAGTTTGAAACACGATGTGAGGTAAGCTGTGGCAAAAGCAGTAAAGCGGGCATTTGTCTGTAATGAATGCGGCGCTGATTATCCGCGCTGGCAGGGGCAATGCAGTGCCTGTCAGGCCTGGAACACCATTACAGAAGTGCGCCTGGCTTCAGTCTCCTCTTCCGCTGCTCGTAGCGAGCGTTTAAGCGGCTATGCGGGCGATGCCGGTATCAGCAAGGTGCAGAAGCTTTCGGACATCAGTCTGCAAGAGCTGCCGCGTTTCTCTACCGGCTTTCTGGAATTTGACCGCGTACTGGGCGGCGGCGTGGTGCCGGGCAGTGCGATCCTGATCGGCGGTAACCCCGGCGCGGGGAAAAGTACGCTGCTGTTGCAGGTGCTGTGCAAACTCGCCGAGCAGATGAAAACCCTGTACGTCACCGGTGAAGAGTCGCTGCAACAGGTCGCGATGCGTGCCCATCGTCTTGGGTTGCCCACCGGCGGCCTTAACATGCTGTCGGAAACCAGTATCGAGCAGATCTGCCTGATCGCCGAGCAGGAGCAACCACGGCTGATGGTGATCGACTCGATCCAGGTCATGCATATGGCGGATATCCAGTCATCGCCAGGCAGCGTGGCGCAGGTGCGCGAAACGGCGGCCTATCTCACCCGCTTTGCTAAAACTCGCGGCGTGGCGATCGTGATGGTTGGTCACGTCACCAAAGATGGCTCGCTGGCCGGGCCGAAAGTCCTCGAACACTGTATCGACTGTTCGGTGTTGTTGGATGGCGATGCCGATTCCCGTTTCCGTACGCTGCGCAGCCATAAAAACCGTTTTGGTGCGGTTAATGAGCTGGGCGTGTTCGCCATGACCGAGCAGGGGCTGCGTGAGGTGAGTAACCCTTCCGCGATCTTCCTTAGCCGGGGTGATGAAGTGACTTCCGGCAGTTCGGTGATGGTGGTCTGGGAAGGCACCCGACCGCTATTGGTTGAGATCCAGGCGCTGGTCGATCACTCGATGATGTCTAACCCGCGCCGCGTTGCCGTGGGCCTGGAACAGAATCGTTTGGCGATCCTGTTGGCCGTGCTGCATCGTCACGGTGGCTTGCAGATGTCCGACCAAGACGTTTTTGTCAACGTGGTGGGCGGCGTCAAGGTTAGCGAAACCAGTGCCGATCTGGCATTGCTGTTGGCGTTGGTCTCCAGCCTGCGCGACCGCCCATTGCCTAACGATCTGGTGGTGTTTGGCGAAGTGGGGCTGGCAGGGGAAATCCGCCCGGTGCCTAGCGGCCAGGAACGTATTTCTGAAGCGGCCAAACACGGTTTCAAGCGGGCGATCGTGCCACATGCCAACGTGCCGAAGAAACCACCGGCCAATATGCAGGTATTCGGCGTCAAGAAGCTGGCGGATGCGCTGGACGTGCTGGAACAGTTTTATTAATTGCCGCCCGCTGCGCGGAATATGCTATTTTGTTTAGCATAATAAACGGGAGGGTTTATGCGGCAGTTCGATTACCTCAAGGCAGCGATTAAGCAACAGGGATGTACCTTACAGCAGGTAGCTGATGCCAGTAGCATGACCAAAGGCTACCTCAGCCAGCTGTTGAATGACAAAATCAAAAGCCCTAGTGCGCAGAAGCTGGAAGCCCTGCACCGTTTCCTGGGGCTGGAATTCCCACGTAGGGAGAAGAAAGTCGGCGTGGTGTTTGGTAAATTTTACCCGCTGCATACTGGCCATATCTATCTGATCCAGCGCGCCTGTAGCCAGGTTGACGAGCTGCATGTGATCCTGTGCCACGATGAACCGCGCGATCTGTTGCTGTTCGAGAACAGCTCCATGTCACAGCAGCCGACGGTCAGCGATCGTCTGCGCTGGCTGTTGCAGACCTTTAAATACCAGAAAAATATCCATATTCACTCTTTCGACGAAAAGGGCATCGAACCTTACCCGCACGGCTGGGACGTGTGGAGCAACGGCGTGAAGAGCTTTATGGAGCAAAAGGGCATCGTCCCGAGCTTTATCTATTCCAGCGAAGAGCTGGATGCCCCTCGTTACCGCGAACATCTTGGGATTGAAACCATCCTGGTGGATCCGGAACGGTCCTTTATGAACATCAGCGGTAGCCAGATCCGACAGGATCCATTCCGCTATTGGGACTATATCCCGACCGAAGTGAAGCCGTTCTTTGTGCGCACGGTGGCGATCCTGGGCGGCGAATCCAGCGGTAAGTCAACGCTGGTCAACAAACTGGCGAACATCTTCAACACCACCAGCGCCTGGGAATATGGCCGTGACTACGTCTTCTCCCACCTCGGGGGTGACGAGATGGCGTTGCAGTATTCCGACTATGACAAGATCGCGCTTGGGCAGGCCCAGTACGTGGATTTTGCGGTGAAATACGCCAATAAAGTGGCGTTTATCGACACCGACTTTGTCACCACGCAGGCGTTCTGTAAAAAGTATGAAGGGCGGGAGCACCCGTTCGTTCAGGCGTTGATCGACGAATACCGTTTCGATCTGGTGATCCTGCTGGAGAACAATACCCCTTGGGTGGCCGACGGCTTGCGCAGCCTGGGTAGCCCGGTCGATCGCAAGGCGTTTCAATATTTGTTGGAAGAGATGCTGCACGCCAATAACATCGAATATGCTCACGTAGAGTCGAGCGATTACGAGGAGCGTTTCTTGCGCTGTGTCGAGCTGGTGCAGCAACTGCTGGCGGCGGATGCCAGCCGCTTGGTGAAGTTTTAGGGACGTTTTAGGCTGGTAAATGTCGATGTAGTGGCGATGTAGTGCCCCTCACCCTAACCCTCTCCCACAGGGAGAGGGAACCGATCGAGTGTGTTTGAAATTGTCGTGACTCACCTTTGATGGGGAGGCGATCGAGTTTGCCAAGATGTTCTCTTCACTTGCAAACGAGCAGAGGCTATCAGCTCCCTCTCCCTGTGGGCTGAGGAATCCCCAGAAAAATCGAGATGAGAAATAGGCTGTTTTTTAGCCAAAAGCGGACTAAAAAATAGCCTCAAGCAGACGAGAAGAAGTGGTTCGTCATTCTCTCACTGCCAATTTACGACCAAAATGGAACAGATTGATCGTAAAACACTCGCTCTAGTTCTCTGAAACCACTAAGAAAAAATTAGTGGGGATTCCTCAGCCCTGTGGGAGAGGGTTGGGGTGAGGGGGCCATCGCTTAAATATCATGTATATAGCAATTTATTAATACCTGATAAATCGACCTTTCCACTAACTTAGTAAGTTATCACCAGCTTGCCCTGCATATGCCCACCCAACAGCTTGGCATGCGCGGCGGTCAACGTATCCACCGTCAGCCCCTGTAGCGTTTCGCTCAGCGTGGTGGTCAATTTACCCTCATCGAGCAATTGCGCCACCTGTTTGAGGATCTCCCCTTGCTGGGCAATATCCGGCGTGGTGAACATGCTGCGGGTAAACATGAATTCCCAATGCAGCGCTGCGCTTTTCAGTTTCAGCGCATTTTGATCCAGCGGTTGGCTGTTCTCGACGATGGTGCAGATATGGCCGAGCGGGGCGACCAGATCGCTGATGGCTTGCCAGTGGCCGTCGGTATCGTTCAAGCACAGGATATAATCCACGCTCTCAATCCCTTCTTTAGCCAGGTTGCCTTTCAGGTCGCGGTAATCCACCACCAGTTCAGCACCCCGTTCGCGGCACCAGGCGGCCGATTCCGGGCGAGAGGCCGTAGCGATGACTTTCACCTTGCTACGCTGTGCCGCCAAGGGGATCGCCAGCGAGCCGACGCCACCGGCTCCGCCGATGATCAGCAGCGTTTTACCGGCAGCCGCATGCTGAATATTCAGGTGTTCAAACAGGGCTTCCCACGCGGTAAGCGCGGTCAGCGGCATCGCGGCGGCTTGCGCCCAGTCCAGGCTGGCCGGTTTATGTGCCACGATACGTGAGTCAATCAGCTGATGGGTGCTGTTGCTGCCCGGACGGGTAATATCCCCGGCATACCACACCTCATCGCCGGGTTTGAACCCGCTAACGCTGCTGCCCACTTCGAGCACCACGCCGCTGGCATCCCAGCCTAGAATACGTGGCTGCTGCAAACCCTTCTTTTGCAGGCCTGCATGAACCTTGGTATCGACCGGGTTAACGGAAACGGCTTTCACTTCCACCAGCAGATCGTATTGACCCGGTGCGGGTTTTTCTGGAGCGATCTCGATAAAACCGGCTGGATTTTTCGGATCGACGGCAATGGCTTTGATTAACATAATTGTGCTCCTTCGCATGAATAGTCCCAGTGTAGACCCTGAGGAGTAGAGTGATAAGATGGACAATAACTAACTAAGTGTTCGTCTGAGGTGAACAATTATGTTCAAGCAGTTGCAGGATATGGCGTTGTTTGCGCTGGTGGCGGAGTGCGGCAGTTTTACTGCGGCAGCCAAACGGGCCGGGCTGCCTAAATCCAGCGTCAGCCAGCGTGTCAGCCAGTTGGAACAAAAGCTCGGTCTGCGCTTGCTCAACCGCACCACCCGGCAGTTAAATTTGACCTTTGCCGGTGAGCGCTATCTTGAACATTGCCAGGAGATGCTCTCTGCTGCCGAACGGGCCGATCTGGCCTTGCAGCGCTTACGCGATAACCCCAGTGGCCGTCTACGCATCTCCACGCCTGCCGGGCTGGGGGCGACGTTGCTTCCGCGTCTGGCGGCAGATTTTCAGCGCCAATATCCGGATGTCTCGTTGGAAGTGTCAGTGTCGGATGCCATGGTGGATATGGTGCAGGAGGGCTTTGATGCGGCATTGCGTACCGGCAGGCCGCAGGATTCCTCGTTGATTGGCCGCCGTCTGGGGCATGCTCCCCGTTATTTGTTGGCTGCACCGGACTATCTGGCCCAACACCCGCCATTGCTGCATCCGCAGCAGTTGCAGCAGCATCTTTGCATCGCTCACCGTGCCTGGCCTGCCTGGATATTACGCCGGGGGGAAGAGTATTACCGTTGGCAGTTGCCCCTGCGGCATACCACCGATAATCTGTTATACGCGCGCGAATGTGCCATTTTGGGGGCGGGTATTACGCTGTTGCCGGCGTTTCTCAGCCGCGAAGTGGTCGCACAAAAGCAATTGGTGGAAGTGTTGCCGCAGTGGCAGGCCGAAGGCAATGAACTGTATCTGGTTTACCCGAGCCGCAAACTCAATTCTCCGGCGCTGGCCTGTTTTATTGATGTGGTGATCCAGCATCCGGTCTTTGTGGATTATGCGCAGGCACTGGATTAGGGATAAGAAAAAGCCCGCAAAATGCGGGCTTGAGAGTATAGATAGCCAACCGGATGTTACTTGGTGACTTTCTTGTACTTGATACGGCGAGGTTCCAGCGCATCGGCACCCAGAGTACGCTTTTTGTACTCTTCGTATTCGGTAAAGTTACCTTCGAAGAACTCCACCTTGCCTTCATCCTGATAGTCCAGAATGTGGGTGGCAATACGGTCGAGGAACCAACGGTCGTGCGAGATCACCATCGCACAGCCCGGGAACTCCAGCAGGGCGTTTTCTAACGCGCGCAGGGTTTCGATATCCAGGTCGTTGGTTGGTTCGTCGAGCAGCAGTACGTTGCCGCCAACCTGCAGCAGCTTGGCCAGATGCAGACGGCCACGCTCACCACCGGACAGTTCGCCCACGCGTTTGCCCTGATCGACGCCCTTGAAGTTAAAGCGGCCAACGTAGGCACGGCTTGGCATTTCGGTGTTGCCCACGCGCATGATGTCCTGGCCGCCGGAAACTTCTTCCCATACGGTTTTGGAGTTATCCATGCTGTCGCGGAACTGATCGACCGAAGCCAGCTTGACTGTATCACCCAGCACGATGCTGCCGGAGTCAGGCTGTTCTTGGCCGGACATCATGCGGAATAGCGTGGATTTACCCGCGCCGTTCGGGCCGATGATGCCGACGATGGCACCCTTAGGTACCGCGAAGGTGAGATCTTCGATCAGCAGGCGGTCGCCGTAGGATTTACGCAGATTGTTAACTTCAACCACTTTATCGCCCAGGCGTGTGCCAGGTGGGATAAACAGTTCGTTGGTCTCGTTACGTTTCTGGTATTCGGTGCTGTTAAGCTCTTCAAAGCGTGCCAGACGGGCTTTGCCCTTAGACTGGCGGCCTTTGGCCCCCTGACGTACCCACTCCAGCTCTTTCTCGATCGACTTGCGGCGAGCGGCTTCGGTTGAGGCTTCTTGCGCCAGACGAGCGTCTTTCTGCTCCAGCCAGGAAGAGTAGTTACCTTCCCACGGAATACCTTCGCCACGGTCCAGCTCCAGGATCCAGCCAGCCACGTTATCGAGGAAGTAACGGTCGTGGGTGATCGCCACCACGGTGCCTTCGAAGTCGTGCAGGAAGCGTTCCAGCCAGGCCACGGATTCGGCATCCAGGTGGTTGGTCGGTTCGTCCAGCAGCAGCATGTCTGGCTTTTCCAGCAGCAGGCGGCACAGCGCTACGCGGCGGCGCTCACCACCGGAAAGGTTGGCGATTTTTGCGTCCCACTCCGGCAGGCGCAGTGCATCGGCGGCGCGCTCCAGCTGGGTGTTGAGGTTGTGACCATCGTGAGCCTGAATGATCTCTTCCAGGCGGCCTTGTTCAGCGGCCAGCTTGTCGAAGTCGGCCCCTTCTTCAGCGTACAGTGCGTACACTTCATCAAGGCGCTTGAGGGCTCCGACCACTTCTGCCATCGCTTCTTCAACCGATTCGCGAACGCTGTGCTCCATATTGAGCTGCGGTTCCTGCGGCAGGTAGCCGATCTTGATGCCCGGCTGCGGGCGAGCTTCCCCTTCGATATCGGTATCGATGCCGGCCATGATGCGCAGCAGGGTAGACTTACCGGAACCGTTCAGGCCCAGTACGCCAATTTTGGCCCCAGGGAAGAAACTCAGGGAAATGTTTTTCAGAATATGACGCTTCGGCGGAACCACTTTGCCGACGCGGTGCATGGTATAGACGTATTGAGCCACGTTGCTCCGAGCCTCTCTATCAGTTTTTATAGGATGTCTGGCGGCCTGAGTGTAGCCCGTTTCAGCACCGGTTCCCAGATCCCCTATGACGATCGCCAAGTATAACCGCTAATGCTCACCATTAGGTGAACTTTGCTGTTTCTTAAGGGGTGACGACGATCGCCACGCGACGGTTTTCAGCACGCCCGCTGGAGGTGGCGTTACTGGCTACCGGTTGGCGTTTACCCATGCCGCGAGTTTCTATATTGGCACGCGGGATGCCGACACCAGCCAGGACATCGGCCACGGCGTTGGCGCGGCGCAGTGAAAGCTGGTCGTTGTAGCTGTCTTCACCGTAGTTATCGGTGTGGCCGTCCAGGCGGAATTGCACGATGTCTACGCTCTTCAGCGCCTTGCCCATCTTCTCGACAATCTCGGTACTTTGCGGGCTCAATTTACCGACGTTGTTACCGAACAGCACCTTGTCGGAAAAACCAAACTCCCAACCGTTTTCGGTCAGTTTGAACCCCTGTGCCTGCAGTAAAGCGATCTGTTCTGCCGTCAGCCCTTGTGGCTTGCTCTGGCAGCCTGCCAGCGTGAGCAAGGTGATAAACACTAATGCCAGTAGGGAAAAAGACCGTTTAAAATTTTGCTGTAACATTGATTTTTCTCTTTTTGGTTGTTTGAGACCCGGTGCTGACGCTATTTGCGCATCGCTAACCGCCAGCCTCCATGGGACAGGTGTTTTGCCCGGTACATTGCGTCATCCGCTTCGTGCAGCAGTTCCTGAGTGGTAGAGGCATGTTCAGGGTAAAATGCGATGCCGATACTCAGTGCGGCGATCACTCTTTCCTTGTTGGGCAACACAATGGGTTGTTGCATACACTCGATGATGATGTCGGCAATCGGCAGCACATCGTTGGTGTCTTTGAGCGGTGCCAGCAGGATGGCGAATTCATCGCCCCCCATCCGGGCGACCAGATCGTGCTTGCGCAACCTGCTGCGCAGGCGTTCTGCGATGGTGATCAAGACGGTATCACCGGCAGCATGGCCATGGTTATCGTTCACCTCCTTGAAACGATTGCCGTCGATAAACAGTACCGCCAGCTTTTCATCGGGTTCGAGCTCTGACAGCGCGCGGCCCAACTGAGCTTCAAAGAAGGCCCGGTTTGGCAACCCGGTCAGGCTGTCGTGGGTGGCTTGGTGGGTTAATGCGTCATTTTCTTGTTGCAGGTGCTGTTGCCAGGCTTCGATTTCATCCAGCAGGCCGTTAAAATCACAGCTCAGTTCGTGCAGTTCGGCAATCGGTGCTGAAGGCACCCGCAGTTCGAAAGTCCGATCGCGGCGTACCGTATGGGCAACATTGGTGATATCGTCCAAGGAGGTCACGATCCCTCTGAGCATTCTGCGGGAAAGTATCAGGGCGCACAATGTACTGAGCATCAGGCAGGCAATCATGCCTACCATGCCGCGCAGCAAGAATTTCAGCAGACTGCTGCCATTGCCGGTCAGCCAGACCAGGCCTATCTGTTTGCCTTCACGGGCAATGGGCAAAACCACCGCTTCCGGCAAGATCCAGCGGGCCACCATCTGTTCCAACCCATGCAATGGGCTATCCGCTGGGTGGCTCCAACTGGCCAAAGCGACACCCTGCATATTCAGGATTTTAGCCTCTGACACTTCTTCGTTGGAAGCGATCAGCATCAACGCTTCGCGAGCGGCGGGGCGGTCTTCAAACACCACGGCGGCTTCAGCGGTATAACTGATCGAGCGGGCAATCAGATGCAGGTTATGGTTGGCATAGGCTCGAAGGGCAAACAGCGCAAGCAACGTCAGGAAGATCCCTGCGGCACCGACGGCGATCAACGCCAGACTCAGGTTCATCCGTTGCAGCACTTGGCCCAGCGTAGGGCGAGAGGTAGCCGAACCTTTGTGACCTAACAGTTTCATTGCGGCGGCCCCTTTTTACGCGCCAACTGCAGCACGTTAGGGTGCACACGCACGCCACTGCGCGCCAGTGAGTCCAGATTCACTTTAAAACCCGCCTGATCGTTGCTGATTTGCAAACAAAAGGCACTGCCAACAGCACATTCCATATCCTTTTCGCTGATGCTGAGGATCGAGTGACCCGAAATCCGGTGGAAGAAATCTTGTTTCTGGGCGTCATTAACGTCGCCCAAATACACTACATCGCAGCTAGTTGCCAACTGCGGATTATCTATCTCGATCCGCAAGGTTTTGATTGGCTGCGGTGCTGTCAGCAACACTGGGTCGAACAGACCTTCGGCATACTGGACAGGCGCAGTCACGCACAAGCGGATCGGATCAGGTTTGGCGGGCCAGCGAGCATAGCTGATAATCCCCACCACCACGGTGGTGACGGTATGAATGCGTTTTTGGTAGGGATCTTGTGTATCAGCCCCGGCCAAGCTGGGAAACGTCAACAGAGCCAGCAGCAGGATCGGTAACATGCGACGCGATCGGACCGGGTTGCTACATAAACCCAGTGTCCTGACAGCCAACTTCCTGGCCTTTATCGACATCTTCATTTGCCATTCCTGCCTACGGCCGGCTTGATGGCACGGCAGTCTGATACTAAATAATTGAGCCTAGTCGAAAAGGGTAAAACTTTGCCGCGTACCATCAATCGCACTACCAAAAAAGCATAACCTGACCGTCTTGAGGGCGAATTGTATTATAAGAGCAGTTTGTTGTGCGCTTTATGCTCGTTTTTATGAGATTTTTCCTAGGTATTTTTAACGTTATAAAACGCCCGGCAGGATTTGCCGGGCGTTTTAGTGAAAATTGCGAGTCCTAAGGTGCTTATAATAACGTTTTTCGGCTCGCTTTGATGCGGTTAATCACCCATTTTTCTACTTCCACTATCAGGAATAGTGCAATGGCTATCATCAGCGTCACGCCCCAATAGAACAGCGGCAGCGGCGCGGTGCCAAACAGCGCGTTCATAAACGGCAGATAAATGATGGCCATCTGTAGCAGTAACAACACGCCACTGACCAACCACAGGCCCTTATTGAGGAACAATTGGCGGTTGAGCGGGAAGCGGTCTGCGGTACGGCAGTTGAACATGTAAACCCACTGCGCGGTGACCAGGGTTTGCAGCAGCACGGTGCGGATCAGCTCGCTGCTGTAGCCGCGTGGCGCCATCCAGGCTTCCAATGCGAAGGCGCTGATGGCGATCAGCACGCCGACGAAGCCGATGCGCCAGATAGCGTGCAGATCCAACACGTTGCTGCCCGGCATCCTTGGTTTACGGTGCATCAGCCCTTTTTCGGCGGGCTCATAGGCCAGGCCAAAGGATAGGGTAGTGGAGGTGGCCATGTTCATCCACAGGATCTGGATGGGCGTCAGCGGCAGCATGGCACCAGCCAGAATGGCGATGATGATCAGCAGGCCCTGTGCCAGGTTGGTCGGCAGCACGAACAGGATGGTTTTCTTCAGGTTGTCGTAAACACGGCGGCCTTCTTTTACCGCGCTGGCGATGGTGGCGAAGTTATCGTCGGTCAGCACCATATCGGCGGCTTCTTTAGTGACCTCGGTGCCTTTGATCCCCATGGCGATACCCACGTCGGCCTGTTTCAACGCTGGTGCATCGTTGACGCCGTCGCCGGTCATCCCTACCACGCCGCCTTTATCCTGCAGCGCTTTTACCAGACGTAGCTTATGTTCCGGGCTGGTACGGGCAAAGATATCGTAGTGCACGGCGGCTTCAGCCAACGCCTGGTCATCCATATGTTCCAGCTCGGAGCCGGTGATAGAGTCCTGGCTGTTGCCAATTCCCAGCATGGCACCGATGGCCATGGCCGTTTTCTGGTGATCGCCGGTGATCATCTTCACGCGGATCCCCGCTTGCTGACATTCGGCGATGGCTGCGACCGCTTCAGGACGTGGTGGATCCATCACACCAGCGATACCGATAAACACCATCTGCTGGCGGATATCGCCGTGATCCAGTTCCACTTCGCCGTCTGGCGTCGTTTTACTGGCGGCGGCCACCATGCGTAAACCTTGCTCGGCGAAGCGCGACATCTCCGCTTCCCAGTAGCCGAGGCGGAAGGGCTGGATGCCGGAATCGGTCAGTTCGAACTCGCACAGTGAGAACAACACGTCTGGCGCACCGGTAAGGAACACCTGATTTTTGCCTGCGACCTGGCTACGTACCGCCATGTATTTGTAACTGGAGTCGAACGGGATTTTAGCCAGTTGGCGTGCTTCACCAATCGCTAATCCAGCTTTCATCGCCAGCACTTTCAATGCGCCTTCCGTCGGGCTGCCGGTGACCAGCCAACGGCCGCTGTCATCCTGCTTGACCTGGCTGTCGTTACACAGGGTGATCGCGGTAATGAACTGCGCTAACGGTGGGATATCTTGAACTTGCGCCGGTTTGTTACTGTCGGCAAAGAAAATGCCGCCAACCGGTTCATAGCTTTCCCCTTCCACGCGGTAGGCATGGTCAGCCATGATGACGTTTTTTGCCGTCATTTCGTTCATGGTCAGCGTGCCGGTCTTGTCCGAGCAGATCACCGTCATCGAGCCCAAGGTTTCTACCGTAGGCAGTTTGCGGATAATCGCGCGGTTACGTGCCATCGACTGCACACCCAGGGACAAGATAATTGAAATGATGGCAGGCAGACCTTCGGGTACCGAGGCCACCGCCAGGCTGATCAGCGCCACCAGCAGCTCACCGAGCGGCATATCACGCATCGTGAAGGCAAACACGAACAGCAACACCATCATCACCAGGATCAGGATGAAGATGTTTTTGCCCAGGCGATCCATCTGTTGCAGTAACGGGGTGCGCTGGGTCTTAACGGTCGAGATCATCTCGCTGATGTGGCCGAGTTCGGTATAGCCGCCAGTTGCGATAACCACGCCCTTGGCATTCCCGGCGCTGATAGTGGTACCGGAGAACAACAGGTTGGTGCGATCGCCAATCATTACTTCATCAGGGATAGCGTCGGTTTGCTTCGAGACCACGGTAGATTCGCCGGTCAAGATGGCCTCTTCAACCTGAAGGTTGTGAGATTCCAGTAACCGCAGGTCGGCGGGAATTTTATCGCCAGGGCGCAATAATACGATATCCCCCGGGACCAAATCTTCCGCATTCACGGTGTGGTTAATTCCGTCTCGTACCACAATAGCCTGGCTGGAAAGCATATTCTTAATGCCTTTCAGCGATTTCTCTGCGCTGTTTTCCTGCACAAATCCGATAAGGGCATTGATCACGGCAACGCAAAGAATAACCACCGTATCGATCCAATGCCCCATAATGCCTTTGAGGAAGGCGGCGGCCAGCAGAATATAAATCAGCACATCGTTAAAGTGGGCAATAAAGCGCATAAAGGCGCTTTTGCCTGCCTGCTCCGGCAGGGCGTTGGGGCCAAACTTCTTCAGCCGTTCGGCGGCTTCCTGTTCGCTTAGGCCTTGTTGCTGAACGTTTAAATGCTGAAGCGTTTGTTCAATATCGTATTGATACCAGGCTTTTTCCGGCTTGGGTGGCGCTTGGTATTCAGTGGGGGAATGTTTTGGCATGGAGTGCCTCTCCTTAAAGTCGTTCGAATCTAAGTCCCCATCTGTGTCGGCAGCCCTTTTGCCGGGTTGATATTCCATTGTTTTCTGTCACACAGACGTTAAAGGTAGTCATTTTCAGTTAGTGGGTGGCCAATTATCTGCCGCGTGATAGTAAATAATCGCAAACTTGAGTTTTTGATCTGAGATAATAAAAACAAAGTAATAGGAATTGTTTTAATCAGTGAGAAAATGTTTCTCTATTAATGTCTCTTTAACGTCATTTTTTGTATAGGAAAACTCGTGTCTGCATAGAAAACTATAGAACACCGGGGTTATTGTGTGATGAAAAAATTGCCCATAATCCCATGATTTTTCAAAACGTCGTCTTGTTGTTCTGCCTGGCGATTGCGCCAGGCAGGGTGGTTTTCATCTGGGTTGATAAACTTGTTATAAAGTAATGAATGGATACGCGTTTTTGCTGTCTATGATTAATACCTGATGCCAGCCCATGGTGGCGGCACGGTTTTGTTCCCGGCGTGGCTTCCCACGGTGGGGCGTGAGATATTCGCAGAGCAGGATCTACTGGCCCGTTGGCTGCTGACGCGGCGCGGCAGCGGGGTGGATCGGTTCTGGCAAGCTAACCCAGCGAGGAAAGAGTAAGTATGGTCAAGGTGGACAAATGGCGGTTGTGGGCTGTAGGCCTGTGCCTGACGGCATTTTCTGGTGCAACATTGGCAGACTCCCTGGACGGCGAACGCCAGCGTTATCTGCAAATCAAGCAGGCCTGGGACAGTAAACAGATGGACGTGGTGGCGCAGTTGATGCCAACGCTGCAGGATTACCCCCTGTATCCTTATCTGGAATATCGCCAGTTGACGCAGGATCTCAGCACCGCCAGTGCGGCTCAGGTCCAGCAGTTTTTGCGGTTGCATCCTACGTTGCCACCCGCAAAATCGCTCTCTGCCCGTTTTGTGAACGAGCTGGCGAGCCGTCAAGATTGGACTACCCTGCTGGCCTTCAGCCCGCAAGAGCCTAAACCTGTTGCGGCGCGCTGTAATTTCTATTACGCCAAGTGGGCCACCGGCGATCAGCAGGCAGCTTGGGCTGGTGCCGATGATATCTGGATGAGCGGTAAAACCTTGCCAGGCTCCTGCGATAAGCTGTTCAGCGTCTGGCAGGCTGCCGGTAAGCAAACGCCGTTGAATACGCTGGCACGGATGAAGCTGGCGCTGAAAGAGGGCAACAGCGGCCTGGTGAACTACCTGTACCGCCAACTCCCAAGCGATTATCAAACCATGGGGGATGCGCTGGTACGGTTGCAAAACGATCCCGCCACGCTGGAAGCCTTCGCCCGTAGCGTCGGCCCAACAGATTTTACCCGTTCGGCTACCACCATCGTATTCGCCCGTCTTGCCCGTCAGGACGTAGAAAATGCTCGAGCTATGATCCCAACGCTGGTCCGCCTACAGAAAATGAGCGAAAGCGAGAAGTTGGCAATGGAGGAAGAGGTGGCCTGGCGGTTGATGGGCAATGATGCCACCTTTGAGCAGACCCAATGGCGCGATCAGGTGATCCTGCGCAGCCAACAGCCAGCCTTGCTGGAGCGCCGCGTGCGTATGGCGCTGGGCGTGGGCGATCGTCAGGGGCTGAAAACCTGGCTGGCACGCCTGCCTGAAGAATCGCGTAACAAGGATGAATGGCGCTACTGGCGTGCCAGTGTCATGATCGATGAAGGTAAACGCAGCGAAGGGGAAGCGATACTGCGTAGCCTGATGAACGAACGCGGCTTCTACCCGATGGTGGCGGCGCAAAAACTGCAGGTGCCTTATCCGGTGATGGTCGCCGTGGCGGCAAAACCGCGTACCGATCTGGTGAGTGGCCCGGAGATTGCCCGGGTGCGTGAACTAATGTACTGGAATATGGATAACCTGGCGCGCAGCGAGTGGAGCTCATTCGTCGCCAGCCGCAGCCGCCCGGAGCAGGAAGCGCTGGCCCGCTATGCCTTTGAGCAGAAATGGGCCGATCTGAGCGTACAGGCAACGATCGTTGGCAAACTGTGGGATCATCTTGAAGAACGTTTCCCGATGGCCTGGCCACAGGAATTCCGCCGTGCTACCGAAGATAAAGGCATTACGCCGAGCTATGCCATGGCGATAGCCCGCCAGGAGAGCGCCTGGAACCCGAAAGCGCAGTCGCCGGTCGGGGCCGCAGGTTTGATGCAGGTTATGCCGCGCACCGCGAAACATACGGTGGATCTGTTCGGTATCCCGGGCTACAGCAGCCCGAGCCAGCTGTTTGATCCGCAAACCAATATCACCATTGGCACCAGCTATCTGGAGTCGGTGTACCAGCAATTTGGTCGTAACCGTATTCTTGCGTCTGCGGCTTATAACGCTGGCCCATCACGGGTGAATACCTGGTTAGGCAATAGCGATGGCCGGGTAGATGCCGTGGCGTTTGTGGAAAGCATTCCGTTCTCGGAAACCCGTTCTTACGTGAAGAACGTGCTGGCCTATGACGCGTTTTATCGTCACTTCATGCATCGGCCAGCGAAGGTGCTGACGGATGCCGAGTGGCAAAGACGCTATTGATATCCCCGTCGTCTTTCAAGCTGTAGCGTTGTTACCGGTATTTTGACGCTTACTCGCGGTATGCTATGCTGCTGTACTAGTTAAATAGTATGGTGGCTGGCATGACGCAATTATCGCTAAACGATCCCGCTCTTTCAGAACAAGGCAATGAAGATTGGCTGCGCTTTGTCGCACTGCTGCAGAGTTCGTTCGATCAGGATTTGCACCAACAGTTGATGCAACTGCTACTGACGCCGGATGAGCGTACTGCGCTGGGGACACGGGTGCGTATTATTCAGGAACTGATGCGTGGCGAAATGAGCCAGCGCGAGCTGAAGAATGAGCTCGGGGCAGGTATCGCAACCATCACCAGAGGATCAAACAGCCTGAAGATGGCGACGCCAGAGCTGAAACAGTGGCTGGAACAGCAATTACTGGGGTGAAGCAATCACCCCGGTGGCTTATTGCTGCGGCGTATTATTGCTGCGGCGTATTATTACTGCTGTGGCTGCGGTAAATCGGATTGTGGAACGGCACCAGTGCCAGCAGCAACGCCTGGTGGTAAACGCTGGTGCGGCTCAGCCGACCATCGGTAAAGATACCGATCGCTCCCCCCTGACGTTTGACTTCGCTATTGCCGGTGATCAAGGTCATTTCATCGCCTAACTCGCGACCGGCTCGAATACCCTGTAAAATTGATTCTGGCAGCATCAGGCTGGCAGAACGCGATTCGCCACGGGTCGTCGGATTTTCTACCGTCATCCAGGCGAACGTCATATTTTCTTCGATCCCAGCTTCTACTCCGACCCAAAAGTCGGCTTCTGGCCGCACCTGCCGCGCTTCCATCACACGCTGGCGTGCGCCGGTACGGGTTTCGGTATTGCCAATGGGTTGCAGTGAAACGCCGCTGGCGACGTCAACCGATTCTATGCGGCATTGGTCTGCGCCAAAGGTATCTTCAAATGCCAGTTGAATAGCCCTGATCTTTGCCGGGTTGGTAGTTGCAGCGATAACATGATACATAACGGCTTTAGCTTCCTTAAAGTGGGGCTGTGTCTTGCCATGATTTTTGATGGCGGCAAGTTATGCGTAGTGCAAGGCACGAGCCACAGATAAACTCAAGTTTCACGCAGTATAACGGAAAAGCATAATGTTACAGGTATACCTCGTTCGCCACGGCGAAACGGAATGGAACGCAGCACGCCGCATTCAGGGCCAATCCGACAGCCCATTAACCGCCACTGGCGTTCACCAGGCTCATCTGGTTGGCAAACGCGTTAGCCGCGAGGGCGTGACGCACGTGATTTCCAGCGATCTGGGTCGCACCCGTCAGACCGCGCAAATCATTGCGGACGCTTGCGGTTGCGACGTTATGGTAGATGCCCGGCTGCGTGAGCTGCATATGGGCGTTCTGGAAGAACGTTTGATCGACAGCCTGACACCGCAGGAAGAGCTGTGGCGTAAACAGATGGTCGATGGTACTGCTGACGGCCGTATCCCTCAAGGTGAATCTATGACGGAGTTGGCCACGCGGATGCATGCGGCGCTGACCGAGTGCCTGAAACTGCCGCAGGGCAGCAAGCCGTTGATTGTCAGCCACGGCATCGCGCTGGGGTGCCTGATCGGGACAGTTTTAGGGCTACCGGCCTATGCCGAGCGCCGTCTGCGTTTGCGCAACTGCTCGTTGTCACGCGTCGACTATCAGCAAAGCCCTTGGTTGGCTCCAGGCTGGATTGTGGAAAGCGCGGGCGATATCTCGCATCTGGACATGCCCGCGTTGGATGAGCTACAGCGCTAACGGCGGATCGGGATCAGATAGTCGCAACGGATCTCGCTGGGTGGCTGAGGCGGACGCCGGTCACCTTGCGGATAGAAGCGCTCAATATCGTGCCCTTTGCGGCGGGTCAGTTCCAATGCTGGCAGGCAAGTGCCGTACAGTATCAGGATAAAGTCCTGCAGGCCGGAGGCTGGCCCCTGATAGCTGAACATGGCATATTCTCCGCCCTGCAGCGTGATCGGCTGGCCTTCCTGCACCTTGGTCGGCACATGTTGCGCCTCCAGGGCAGTGGTATATAGCACTTCCTGCTCGTCGTCTTTTTCCTGGCTTGGCCGCGAGTGGTGCAGGCCGTAAAGCACCGGTGGCAGGGTGTCTATCTGCCCCAGGTACTGTTGCCAGAATTGGGTACGCAGCTCGGAGCGGAAGCTGGATATTTGCTCCAACGTACAGGAGTAGCTCTGCGTCAGGCCGATCAGGTCCAGCTCGGGTAGCGTGACAAACTCTGGATGTGGCAGCGTAAAGGCGCCCAGACGTATTGGCGGGCACATGCCGAAGGCGTTCCAGTCTTCTGAACGGCGATACAGCGCCGGGGTTTGCGCAAACTGTTTTTTGAATGCGCGAGTGAAGGTCTGCTGTGAGTCGAAACGATACTGCAAAGCAATATCCAGAATAGGCCGACTGGTGAGGCGTAATGCGACGGCGGCTTTGGACAACCTTCTTGCCCGAATATAGGCGCCGATGGCGTTCCCAGTGATATCCTTAAACATCCGTTGCAGATGCCATTTAGAGTAACCCGCTTTTGCCGCCACGTTATCCAGTGACAAAGGTTGGTCCAAATGGCTTTCCAGCCAGCTAAGCAGATCACGAATGATACCGGCTTGATCCATAGATCTTCCTCGTAGAGCTTCAGGTTCGGAACCCGAACTGTTTGATTTGTCATGCTGATACCTGATGCCCACTGACTTATTGATCAATCAGTTGCATTACATACGGCGCTTTTGCGATATGCGTTGCGGGAAGCGGGGGAAAACTGGTGTTAACAGGCATTAAGCGATGACGATGCCGCATAATAGCAACTTTTTTCCTCCACGACTCCCAAAGATTTTTTTCGCTCTCTGTGCTAAAAAGAGCTGACTGGGCCGAGGAAAACCCATTTCTATGACCTGAAGCATCAGCGTTCTTATTAGCAGCCCTGTGATTTAACACGCTGTTCTATTGGAGTTAAGTGAATGAAAAAAGGATGGATATTTTTGTTCGGTCTGGTTTGCGCAACGCTTAATAGCGCGCAGGCGGAACAGGTAGGATCGGTCGATACGGTATTCAAACTGTTTGGTCCAGATCATAAAATTGTGGTGGAAGCGTTCGACGATCCCGATGTTAAAAATGTAACTTGTTATATCAGCCGGGCTAAAACCGGTGGCATAAAGGGTGGGTTAGGGCTGGCAGAGGATACCTCGGATGCTGCCATTTCTTGCCAGCAGGTTGGTCCGATTGAGCTGAGCGACAAGATTAAGAAGGGCAAGGCTGAAGGAACCGTGGTGTTCCAGAAGCGCACCTCTTTGGTGTTCAAAAAGCTGCAGGTCGTGCGTTTTTATGATGCCAATCGCAATGCGCTGATCTACCTGAGCTATTCCGATCGGGTGGTAGATGGTTCACCGAAAAATGCCCTGAGCGCGGTGCCCATCATCCCTTGGGGTGAAGCCAAATAATCCAGACGGGCGCAGTATGCAGCGCTCCTACGTTGTAGCCTGTTCAGATGGCATCGCGTCTGGCCTCAACAAAAAAGGGTTCAGCAAGCTGAACCCTTTTTAACCTGTGACGTTAAGACAGGCTTATTCTTCCAGATCGCCGCAGAAGCGGTAACCTTCACCATGAATGGTGGCAATGATTTCCGGCGTGTCCGGCGTGGATTCGAAGTGCTTACGAATACGGCGGATGGTCACGTCCACGGTACGGTCATGCGGCTTTAACTCACGGCCAGTCATTTTCTTCAGCAATTCACCACGGGACTGGATCTTGCCCGGGTTTTCACAGAAGTGCAGCATGGCGCGGAATTCGCTGCGTGGCAGTTTGTACTGCTCGCCAGCAGGGCCGATCAGAGAGCGGCTGTTGATGTCCAGCTCCCAACCGTTGAACTTGTAGCTCTCAACCAGTTTGCGCTCTTCGCCGACGCTACCCAGATTCATGGTGCGTGACAGCAGGTTGCGCGCACGGATGGTCAGTTCGCGTGGGTTGAACGGTTTGGTGATATAGTCATCGGCGCCGATTTCCAGGCCAAGGATTTTATCGACTTCATTATCACGACCGGTCAGGAACATCAGCGCGACGCTGGCTTGTTCGCGTAGTTCACGCGCCAGCAGCAGGCCGTTCTTGCCTGGCAGGTTGATATCCATGATAACCAGGTTGATATCATTTTCGGACAGGATGTTGTGCATTTCTGCACCGTCATTGGCTTCATGAACAATGTAGCCTTCCGCCTCGAAAATGCTCTTCAGGGTGTTACGAGTGACTAACTCGTCTTCGACAATCAGAATGTGCGGGGTCTGCATATTTGCTACCTAAAATTGCCAACAAAATAGAAAATAGGAAGTACAGCAGTCTCGGTGTTCTTCCATGGAGGGCAGAGATACCGCTCACGTTCCCTCAATTACCAAACGACTACAGTACGTAAACTCGTTCTTGATGCGCTTTCCATCAATGTCAACAAGATCGCTAGCTGGGTGGGGGGGCTATTTTTTACCACCCCGAATGATGCCAAAACGGCGCATATCCTAACCCTATTAACAGCAATATAACAGTGTGTGCCGAATTCATCACCTAACAAAACTACGCTTTGTTGACATATATCAAATTCAATTGTAGCACGTTAACAGTTTTGTGAAAAACACTTACAGAACTGCCATGTTAAGTCACAGATCGTCAAATTCTGTGAACGATTCAGCTTTGTTGGAGCTGATGCGTTACAATTGAAAGCTAACTGTTTGGGGTGAAAATATAGCGCTTTGTTTTTAATGAAAATTAAAACTTAACCTACATTTATGATTGTTTCGTGTGATTTATAGGTTGAAATGCCTATTTAATAATATTATAGCAAGCGATCATTTACGATGTTAATCGTTTGTAAATATAATCAGACAAATCCCAACAGTCAAAGAACTATTCTCATTATTTTTCTGGAGTCTTGATGCAGCTTCATATCGTGTTAGTCGCGCCCGCTCGGGCGGAAAATGTTGGCGCAGCGGCGCGGGCGATGAAAACCATGGGCTTCACCTCGTTGCGCATCGTCGACAGCGAGGCCCATCTGCAGCCCGCTGCCCGCTGGGTCGCCCACGGTGCTGGCGATATTCTGGATGCGGTGCAGACGTTTGCTACCCTGGAGCAGGCATTGGAAGATGTGGACTTTACCGTTGCGACTACCGCTCGCAGCCGCGCACGCTTTCATTACTACTGTACCCCCCAGCAACTGACGGTGCAGTTGGCGGAACGCCAGCAATGGGTACATCAGGCTGCACTGGTGTTTGGCCGTGAAGACTCGGGCCTGACCAATGAAGAACTGGAGTTGGCCGATCTGCTGACCGGCGTCCCGATGGTGGCTGATTATCCTTCGCTGAACCTCGGCCAGGCGGTGATGGTGTATTGCTATCAACTGGCGCAGTTAATGTCAGTCAGCACGCAGCAGGAACCCCTGGCCGATGCCGGGCAACTCAACGCGTTGCGGCAACGGGCAGATCGCCTGTTACAAGCGCTGGACGTGGCGGGCGACCAAAAATTGTGCGATTGGTTACACCAGCGGCTCGGGGTCTTGCAGCAGCGCGATACCGTCATGTTGCACAGGTTGCTGCATGATATTGAAAAAAAACTGACGAAGTGATGTAGGCGTTTTCTGTTGCTTGGCTGGTGTTATTCACTGTTTGATCGGCTTTCTTATGATTTTTTGTTCTGCAATTCTGTTTTTTTATCGGCTTCATCGCGCAGATCCCACTGTGGCCAGTAAATAGGCAAAACAAAGAAATAATTTGACTTGGCCAGACGATTGCTTTAACCAATAGAGGGGACAGAGATTCTAATGAGACAGACAGACAAAATGCGAAACATCAGCCTGAATACGACAATTATTACCACCACCGATACCACAGGTAACGGGGCGGGCTGACGCGTACAGGAAACAGAAGAAAAAAGCCCGCACCTAACCAGTGCGGGCTTTTTTTTCGGCATAAATTCAGGAGATAACAGAAATGCGAGTGCTTAAATTTGGTGGAACCTCGGTAGCGAATGCGGAACGTTTTCTGCGCGTTGCCGATATCGTGGAGAACAATGCACGCCAAGGACAGGTAGCCACGGTATTGTCCGCACCGGCCAAGATCACCAATCATCTGGTGGCGATGATTGACAAAACGGTAGCCGGCCAGGATATTCTGCCAACCATGAGCGACGCCGAGCGCATCTTTGCCGACCTGCTCAGCGGTTTGGCCAAGGCGTTGCCAGGCTTTGAGTACGATCGCCTGAAGGCACTGGTCGAGCAGGAGTTCGCGCAGCTCAAACAGGTACTGCATGGCGTGGCGTTGTTGGGGCAGTGCCCGGATAGCGTCAATGCGGCTATCATCTGTCGGGGTGAAAAGCTTTCTATTGCCATCATGGAAGGCGTCTTCAAAGCCAAAGGTTATCCGGTTACTGTGATTAACCCGGTAGAGAAGCTGCTGGCTCAGGGCCACTATCTGGAATCGACCGTCGATATTGCCGAGTCCACCCTGCGTATCGCTGCTGCGGCCATTCCTTCAGACCATATCATCCTGATGGCGGGCTTTACTGCCGGTAACGACAAAGGCGAACTGGTCGTGCTGGGGCGTAACGGCTCCGATTATTCCGCCGCCGTGCTGGCCGCTTGCCTGCGAGCAGACTGTTGCGAGATCTGGACCGATGTGGACGGGGTTTATACCTGCGACCCGCGTACCGTGCCGGATGCCCGATTATTGAAGTCGATGTCCTACCGGGAGGCGATGGAGCTCTCTTACTTCGGCGCCAAAGTTCTCCACCCGCGTACCATCACCCCGATTGCCCAGTTCCAAATCCCTTGCCTGATTAAAAACACCGCCAACCCGCAAGCTCCCGGCACCTTGATCGGTGGCGAAAGCGTGGCCGATGATACGCCGGTAAAGGGCATCACCAATCTGAACAATATGGCGATGATCAACGTGTCCGGCCCAGGTATGAAAGGCATGGTCGGCATGGCGGCCCGTGTGTTTGCCGTGATGTCACGCGCCGGGATCTCAGTGGTGTTGATCACCCAGTCCTCTTCCGAGTACAGCATCAGCTTCTGTGTGCCGCAGAGTGAGCTGCAACGAGCTCGTCGTGCCCTGGAAGACGAATTCTACCTGGAGTTGAAAGACGGCGTGCTGGAGCCGCTGGACGTGATGGAACGCCTGGCAATTATCTCGGTCGTTGGCGATGGTATGCGCACCCTGCGTGGCATCTCTGCACGCTTCTTCTCTGCTCTGGCGCGCGCCAACATCAATATCGTGGCGATCGCTCAAGGCTCTTCCGAACGTTCAATCTCCGTGGTGGTCGATAACGATTCCGCCACCACTGGCGTGCGCGTCAGCCATCAGATGCTGTTCAACACCGATCAGGTGATCGAAGTGTTTGTGATTGGCGTGGGTGGCGTTGGCGGGGCGCTCATCGAGCAGGTTTATCGTCAGCAACCTTGGCTGAAGCAAAAACACATCGATCTGCGCATCTGTGGCATTGCCAACTCAAGGGCGATGTTGACCAACGTGCACGGCATCTCGCTGGAAAGCTGGCGGGACGAACTGGCCGAAGCCAAAGAGCCTTTCAATCTGGGCCGCCTGATCCGCCTGGTGAAAGAGTGCCACCTGCTCAATCCGGTGATTGTCGACTGTACCTCCAGCCAGGCGGTGGCCGATCAGTATGCCGATTTCCTGGCCGACGGTTTCCACGTGGTAACGCCAAACAAGAAGGCCAACACCTCGTCGATGAATTATTACCAGCAACTGCGCACCGCAGCAGCCGGTTCTCGCCGCAAATTCCTGTATGACACCAACGTGGGGGCGGGCTTGCCGGTGATCGAAAACCTGCAGAACCTGCTCAATGCGGGCGATGAGTTGGTGCGCTTCACCGGTATCCTGTCGGGGTCACTGTCCTTTATCTTCGGTAAGCTGGATGAGGGGATGTCGCTGTCGGAGGCCACCTTGCAGGCCAAGGCCCTCGGTTACACCGAGCCAGATCCGCGTGACGATCTTTCGGGGATGGATGTCGCTCGCAAGCTGCTGATCCTGGCGCGTGAAGCGGGCTATGCGCTTGAACTGAGCGATATTGAAGTCGAATCGGTATTACCACCGTCGTTTGATGCCAGCGGCGATGTGGAGAACTTTATTGCCCGCCTGCCGGAGTTGGATGCCGAATTTAACCGCCGTGTGGCCGCTGCTGCCGCTGAAGGTAAAGTGTTGCGCTATGTGGGTGCTATCGAAGAAGGCCGCTGTCTGGTACGTATTGATGCGGTAGACGGCAACGATCCGTTGTATAAAGTGAAGAACGGTGAGAACGCTCTGGCCTTCTACAGCCGCTACTATCAACCATTGCCGCTGGTGCTGCGCGGTTATGGTGCCGGTAATGATGTGACGGCGGCCGGGGTATTTGCCGATCTGTTGCGCACACTGTCATGGAAGTTGGGAGTCTAATATGGTTAAGGTGTATGCACCGGCCTCAATTGGTAACGTCAGCGTCGGGTTCGATGTGCTGGGAGCTGCGGTTTCCCCTATCGACGGCACGCTGCTGGGGGATTGCGTCAGTGTAGAAGCGGCCAGCCGCTTCAGCCTGGAAAATGGCGGGCGTTTTGTCAGCAAGCTGCCGAGCGATCCTAAAGAGAACATTGTTTACCAGTGTTGGGAGCGTTTCTGCCAGGCGATTGGTCGTGAAGTGCCGGTAGCGATGCGGCTGGAGAAGAACATGCCGATCGGTTCCGGGCTGGGCTCCAGCGCTTGCTCGGTGGTGGCCGGTCTGATGGCGATGAACGAATTTTGCGAGCGCCCGCTCAACGAGACGCAATTGCTGGCCCTGATGGGCGAACTGGAAGGGCGTATTTCCGGCAGCGTGCATTACGATAACGTTGCGCCGTGCTATCTGGGCGGCTTGCAGTTGATGCTGGAAGAAGAAGGGATCATCAGCCAGGAAGTGCCTGGCTTTAAAGACTGGCTGTGGGTGATGGCCTATCCGGGCATCAAAGTGTCCACCGCCGAGGCGCGCGCCATTTTGCCCGCGCAATACCGCCGCCAGGACTGTATCAGCCATGGTCGCTATCTGGCGGGCTTTATTCACGCTTGCCACACCCAGCAACCGCGTCTGGCGGCCAAGCTGATGCAGGATGTGATTGCCGAGCCTTATCGCACCCGCCTGTTGCCAGGCTTCGCCGAAGCGCGTAAAGCCTCACAGGAGATCGGTGCCTTGGCCTGTGGCATTTCCGGCTCCGGCCCGACGCTGTTTGCGGTCTGTGATGACGGCGCAACGGCGCAACGCATGGCCGATTGGCTGACCAACCATTACCTGCAAAACGACGAAGGTTTTGTTCATATTTGCCGCCTGGATACCGCTGGCGCTCGACTATTGGGATAACGCATGAAACTGTACAATCTGAAAGATCATAACGAACAGGTCAGCTTCGCGCAGGCTATCAAACAGGGCCTGGGTAAGCAGCAAGGGCTGTTTTTCCCGCTGGAACTGCCAGAATTCGAACTGACCGAGATTGATAAGCTGCTGGAGATGGACTTTGTCGCTCGCAGCAGCAAGATCCTGTCCGCTTTTATTGGCGACGAGATTGGCGAAGAAGCGCTGTACAAGCGGGTGAAGGCCGCGTTTGAGTTCCCGGCCCCGGTGGCGCAGGTGGAGAGCGATGTCGCCTGTCTGGAGCTGTTCCACGGCCCGACGCTGGCGTTCAAAGACTTCGGCGGCCGCTTTATGGCGCAGATGCTGGCGGAAGTCGCGGGCGATCAGCCAGTAACCATCTTGACTGCAACCTCCGGTGATACCGGCGCTGCCGTTGCCCATGCCTTCTACGGCCTGAAAAACGTGCGCGTGGTGATCCTCTATCCACAGGGCAAGATCAGTTCGCTGCAGGAAAAGCTGTTCTGCACGTTGGGTGGCAACATCCACACCATTGCTATCGATGGCGACTTTGACGCTTGCCAGGCGTTGGTGAAGCAGGCGTTTGACGATCAGGAACTGAAAGAGGCCGTACACCTGAACTCGGCCAACTCGATCAATATCAGCCGCCTGCTGGCGCAAATCTGCTACTACTTTGAAGCGGTGGCGCAACTGCCGCAGGAAGCCCGCAATCAGTTGGTGATTTCCGTGCCAAGCGGCAACTTTGGCGACCTGACCGCCGGGCTGTTGGCGAAATCCCTGGGGCTGCCGGTGAAACGCTTTATCGCCGCCACCAACGCTAACGACACCGTGCCACGCTTCCTGACTACTGGCCAATGGCAGCCAAACGCCACCGTGGCGACGTTATCCAACGCGATGGACGTCAGCCAGCCTAACAACTGGCCGCGTGTGGAAGAGTTGTTCCGCCGTAAAATCTGGCAGTTGAAGGAGTTGGCTCATGGCGCGGTGAGTGATGAAACCACCAAAGAAACCATGAAAGAGTTGGCTGCCTTGGGCTACCTTTCAGAGCCTCATGCGGCGATCGCCTACCGCGTTCTACGTGATCAACTGCAAGCAGGGGAGTTTGGCCTGTTCCTGGGCACGGCACATCCGGCCAAGTTCAAGGAAAGCGTCGAAGAGATCCTTGGCCAGGAGTTACCGCTGCCACAGGCCTTGGCGGTGCGTGCACAGTTGCCGCTGTTGTCGCATAACATGGCAGCGGACTTTGCCGCGCTGCGTCAATTCATGATGACGTTGCCAGTCTGACAAAACCCGTTCCCTCTCCTTGTCGGGAGAGGGAACGGATTGCTCATTGCTCAGGGCGTTTGAATACCAGCTCATTACCCGCCGAAGCCGCTTCATCGAAGGCATACCCTTCCAGATTGAAATCAACCAGCTGTTCTCTGCGCTCCAAGCGATTTTTGATGATAAAGCGGCTCATCAGCCCACGCGCTTTCTTGGCGTAGAAACTGATGACTTTGTACTTGCCGTTTTTCTCGTCCAGGAATACCGGTTTGATCAGTGAACCGTGCAGCTTGGCCGGTTTTACCGATTTGAAGTATTCATCCGAAGCCAGGTTCACCACCACATCATCGCCTTGTTGCTCCAGGGCCTGATTCAGTTTCTCGGTGATCCGATCGCCCCAGAAGCTGTACAAGTCTTTGCCCTTCGGGTTCTCCAGCTTGATCCCCATCTCCAGCCGGTAAGGCATCATCAGGTCCAGCGGGCGCAGCACCCCGTACAGGCCAGAGAGCATCCGCAGATGCTGCTGTGCGAAGTCGAAATCCTCTTCGCTGAAGTCTTGCGCCTGTAAGCCGGTATAAACGTCGCCTTTAAACGCCAGCAGCGCCTGACGAGCATTGTCCGGGGTGAAGTCAGGCTGCCATTCGCCAAAGCGTGCGGCATTCAGGCCCGCGAGCTTATCGCTGATGCTCATCAGGCCGGAAATTTGCGCCGGGGTCAGCTTACGGCAGAGTTTGATCAGCTTTTGCGACTGATCCAACAATTCGGGCTGGGTAAAGCGTTCGGTGGCTAACGGGCTTGCATAATCCAGGGTTTTGGCAGGTGAAATAATAATGAGCATGGTCACATCCTGTTATCAACATGTGGCTACTGTAGCAAAAAGCGCGCAAGACCAGGAGGTATGGCTGTGATAGGGCGCACTTTACGCACGCCCTGCAGGATTAACGCTGCCTGGTCGGCTTCCAGATCCCCGGTTCGAGTTGAGATCCCAGCTCCGGGTAGTGGTTGATGTCAAAGGTGGGCAGCTTGCCGAGTGAACGCTGGTGGTTGTAATCCTTGGCCAATGTGAAGGCCACGTCGGACAGTAACAAGATAGCGGTCAGATTGGTGATCGCCATCAGCGCCATCGAGATGTCCGCCATTTTCCACACCGTGGATAATTCTGCCATCGAACCAAACATCACCATGCCCAAGGCAAAGCAGCGGAAAATCGTCAGCTTGGTCGGATGGTGGTGCTTGAGGAAGATCAGGTTGTTCTCGGCATAGGCATAATTGGCAATGATAGAGGTAAAGGCAAACAGGAAAACGGCGATCGCAACAAAGGGCGCGCCCCAGGAACCGACGGCGCTGGCCATGGCCCGCTGGGTCAGATCGATACCGCTGATGTCGGACGGGGGATTATCCAGTGCACCAGAGGCCAAAATAATCGCCGCCGTTGCGCTGCAAATGACGATGGTATCGACAAATGCGCCAAGCATTTGCACATAGCCCTGCGAGGCAGGGTGTGGCGGATAAGGAGTCGCGGAAGCGGCCACGTTGGGGGCAGACCCCATCCCGCCTTCGTTAGAAAACAGCCCGCGTTGTATACCTTGCGTCATGGCCTGTGAGATCCCGTAGCCCAGGGTGCCGGCAGCAACTTCCTGCAGGCCAAAAGCGCTTTTGAAGATCAACGCCAGGATGGCAGGCATATGCTCAATATTCAGGCCGATGATCCACAGCGCCAGCAGCAGGTAAGCCAAGGCCATAAACGGCACGATTTTTTCTGCGACGCGGGCGATGGAACGAATACCGCCGAAGATCACCATGGCACTCAGGACCACCAATACTATGCCGGCGTACATGGGGTCGATGTTGAAGGCCACGGAACTGGCCAGGGCGATGGAGTTGGCCTGTACCGCATTGAACACCAGGCCGAAAGCGATCAGCAGGAAAATGGAGAACATCACACCCATCCAGCGCATTCCCAAGCCTTTTTCCATATAGTAGGCCGGGCCACCACGGTATTGGCCGTTATCGTCTTTGGTTTTGTAAAGCTGCGCCAGGGTGCTCTCAATGAAAGAGGTCGCCATGCCGATAAACGCGATCACCCACATCCAGAAGATGGCACCGGGGCCGCCAGCCGTAAGCGCTATCGCCACGCCGGTAAGGTTGTTGGTGCCGACACGAGCGGCAAGTGAAGTACATAGCGCCTGGAAGGACGAAATGCCCGCACCGTCGCTTTTGGTGCTGTTCTTCAACACGGAAAACATGTGGTTGAAGTGACGAATTTGAATAAAGCGGGTACGCAAGGTGAAGTAGATGCCGGCACCCAACAGCAAATAGATCAGTACTGAACCCCACAAGATGTTATTGATAAAGTTAATCAGATCCGTCACGTGTTTCTCCTTGTTAAGATTACTGCTCCTCAGGTTCTTCGACTCCGGTGCGGAAAACTTGAGTCAGTTCTCGACAAGAACTTGGCTAAAATCATCCCATTGACGGGAATTACAGCCTTCTTTTGGGTTTTTCGGTGAATAAAACAGCGGCGGGAATTTAACATAATTTCCAGGGGGGATAGCGCGTTAATGCCGTGGCATTGCTTCGGTAATGGCGAATTATCGGTGCGTAACCGGTTGCTCGCACAAGGATAAAACAACCGCCGCCAGCGCGTGATTTTCCTGCCTTGCGCCGGGCTACGTGCATGTTATTATCAGGACAAGGCATGGTTGAACGATGCCAAAAGTTCATGCACAAACGATGAGATAATGCCAACATGACCGATAAATTAACGTCCCTACGCCAGCTGACTACGGTAGTTGCGGATACGGGTGATATCGCTGCAATGAAGCTATATCAACCGCAAGATGCCACCACCAACCCTTCGCTGATCCTCAATGCAGCGCAAATTCCTGAATACCGCAAACTGATCGATGAAGCCATTGCCTGGGCACGTGAGCAGAGCAGCGATCGCGATCAGCAGGTTGCCGATGCCGCAGACAAGCTGGCCGTCAACATTGGTCTGGAGATCCTGAAACTGGTCCCGGGCCGCATTTCCACCGAAGTGGACGCGCGTCTGTCTTATGATACCGAAGCCAGCGTTGCCAAAGCCAAGCGCCTGATCAAACTGTATAACGAAGCGGGCATCAGCAACGATCGCATCCTGATCAAACTGGCCTCCACCTGGCAGGGCATCCGTGCCGCCGAGCGCCTGGAAAAAGAAGGCATCAACTGTAACCTGACGCTGCTGTTCTCCTTCGCTCAGGCGCGTGCCTGCGCCGAAGCTGGCGTGTACCTGATCTCGCCGTTCGTTGGCCGTATTCTTGACTGGTACAAAGCCAATGGCGACAAGAAAGAGTTCGCCCCGCACGAAGATCCGGGCGTGGTTTCAGTGTCTGAAATTTATCAGTATTACAAGCAGCACGGCTATGAAACCGTGGTGATGGGTGCCAGCTTCCGTAACGTCGGTGAAATCATCGAACTGGCGGGCTGCGATCGTCTGACCATCGCACCTGCACTGCTGAAAGAGCTGGCAGAGAGCGAAGGTGCACTGGAGCGTAAACTGTCTTATACCGGCGAAGTGAAAGCGCGTCCGGCACCGCTGACCGAGCCTGAGTTCTACTGGCAGCACAACCAGGATCCAATGGCGGTTGAGAAACTGACCGACGGTATCCGCAAGTTTGCCGTAGACCAGGGCAAGCTGGAAAAAATGATCGCCGATCTGCTGTAACAGCGGCAATCAATCAGCGCAGAAGGTGGCCTCGGCCACCTTTTTTTATACCTGAATATCCACCTCATTGAGCAAACACCCTATACTCCCGTGATGAATCTCCCTTGGGTAACCGGGGCATAAAACAGAGGTAAAACATGGATACATTACGCATTGGTTTGGTTTCTATTTCGGACCGCGCTTCAGGGGGCGTTTATCAGGATAAAGGGATCCCGGCGCTGGAAGAGTGGCTGGGCAGCGCTTTGGCGACGCCGTTCACCCTGGAAACCCGGCTGATCCCCGACGAGCAGACGCTGATTGAGCATACCCTGTGTGAGCTGGTTGATGAAATGGGCTGCCATCTGGTGTTGACTACCGGCGGCACCGGCCCGTCCCGGCGTGACGTGACTCCCGATGCTACCCTGGCAATTGCCGATCGGGTCATGCCGGGTTTTGGCGAGCAAATGCGCCAAATCAGCCTACACTATGTGCCAACGGCAATTCTTTCACGTCAGGTTGGGGCGATCCGTAAACAGGCGTTGATCATCAACCTGCCGGGGCAACCCAAATCGATTAAAGAAACGCTGGAAGGGGTGAAGGACGAGGCAGGCAAGGTGGTGGTGCACGGTATTTTTGCCAGCGTGCCTTATTGCATCCAACTGCTCGAAGGCCCCTATGTAGAGACCCACGAGGCCGTGGTAGCAGCATTTCGTCCCAAGAATGCGCGGCGCGAGATAAATCTCTAAATTTCAGCAATCTGCGGGATAACCTTCAGCGCATCTGGTGTGAAAGTATTTTGCCGTTATAGTAAGAAACTTTTTACAGTTAGCCATTATGCTTTCTGTGTCTTTCCTGTTTCCTCTAACGGTATCTTATGCATCACGATAATAATCGCCGGCTCAACCGGCAAGATTATAAGACTCTGACGTTGGCTGCTCTGGGCGGTGCGTTGGAGTTTTATGATTTCATCATTTTTGTTTTCTTTGCTGCGGTAATGGGCGACCTGTTCTTCCCGGCGGATATGCCTGAGTGGCTGCGCCAGGTGCAGACCTTTGGTATCTTTGCTGCGGGCTACCTGGCTCGGCCATTGGGCGGCATTATCATGGCGCACTTCGGCGATCTGGTGGGCCGTAAAAAGATGTTCAGCCTGAGCATCCTGCTGATGGCGTTACCGACGCTGGCGATGGGGATGCTGCCCACCTACGCCAGTATCGGTATTGCCGCACCGTTGCTGCTGCTGTTGATGCGGGTTCTGCAAGGCGCGGCGATCGGGGGGGAAGTCCCTGGTGCCTGGGTATTTGTGGCGGAGCATGTGCCGCGCAAACGCGTTGGTTTTGCCTGTGGCACGCTCACCGCTGGCCTGACGGCCGGTATCCTGCTCGGCTCGCTGGTGGCCACCATCATCAATACCACGCTCAGCCAACAGGCCATTCATGACGGTGGCTGGCGTATTCCGTTCTTCCTGGGCGGTATCTTTGGTCTGTTCGCCATGTATCTGCGCCGCTGGTTGCAGGAAACCCCAATCTTTATCGAGATGCAGGCGCGTAAGGCGCTGGCAGAAGAGCTGCCGCTGAAATCGGTGGTGATGAATCACCGCAAAGAGATCGCGGTCTCGATGCTGCTGACCTGGCTGTTGTCGGCAGGCATTGTGGTGGTGATCCTGATGACGCCAACCTACCTGCAAAAACAGTTTGCCATAGCCCCGGCGCTGTCATTGCAGGCCAACAGCATCGCCATCATCATGCTGTTTGCTGGCTGTATCGTCTCTGGTTCGGCGGCGGACCGCTTTGGCGCCAGCAAAACCTTTATCGTCGGCAGTGTGCTGTTGGCAGGGTGCAGTTGGCTGTTCTATCAGTCGGTGGCAACACATCCAGAAATGCTGTTCGCCACCTACGCGCTGGTTGGCTTCAGTGTGGGGATCGTCGGTGCGGTGCCTTACGTGTTGGTGCGGGCTTTCCCGGCGGAAGTGCGATTTAGCGGGATTTCGTTCTCCTACAACGTGGCATACGCGATTTTTGGGGGTTTAACCCCGGTATTTGTCACGCTGATCATGAAGTTAACCCCGTTAGCGCCCGCTTACTATATGCTGGCGTTATCGACGCTCGGCCTATTACTCGGGATCTACCTGCGTCGCGACCTGAACAGTGAAAAAACAGTCTTGAACTAAGCGATTTTCGCCCAATAAAAAACCCTGCGATTAAACACCGCAGGGTTTTTTTATATCACGTTAGTACGGATTTATGCGGTAACAGCTGCGGGTGTTGCCTGCTGAGCTTCCACCGGGCCGATTGGCAGTACGGTGCGGCCCAACTGTTCGTTGATCACCTCAGCCATTGCCAGATAGATCGCGCTGGCACCACAGATAATGCCTTCGTAACCGGCGAACGTCAGGATCGCGTGGTTACCGGTAATGTTGCCGACGGCCAGCAGTGCGAACAGCACGGTCAGGCTGGCAAACACAAACTGCAACCCACGGTTGGTACGCAGCGTGCCGAAGAACATGAACAGGGTGAAGACGCCCCACAGTGCAAGGTAGATGCCGAGGACGTTCGCGTCGGTCGGTTCTGCCAGGCCCATGCGTGGCAGCAGCAGGATGCCTACCAGGCTCAGCCAGAAGCAGCCGTAAGAGGTGAAGGCGGTCAAGCCGAAGGTGTTGCCTTTCTTGAACTCAAGAATACCGGCAAAAATCTGAGCCATGCCACCGAAGAAAATCCCCATACTGATGATGACGGAAGTCAGTGGGAAAAAGCCCGCGTTGTGCAGGTTCAGCAAGACGGTAGTCATCCCGAAGCCCATCAGACCCAGGGGGCCGGGATTTGCCAACTTGTTGGAGTGCATATGTCCTCTGCGATAACAGAATTGTAACGAAAATGGATAGGTAATTTAATAATTGGTCTGAATGGCCGAAAAACCCATAACTTCCATCAGAGCGCGCGGCATCATAATGATCCCCACGCCAGGAAACAATGATCTGGCTGCGGATAAAAACGAAATTTTTTTTGCCCTGCCCCTTGATGCTGGTGTGGATGGCCCCATCTTATTGGCAACCGCAGTTGCTGACCGCGGGTAACACTGAGATGCCGGGCAGTTGAAAAGCAAAAAAACGCCCGCATATAGTTAGCAACCTGACCGATTATGAATTTATTAGTGGAGATGTTTAGATGGGCAAAATTATTGGTATCGACCTGGGTACAACCAACTCTTGTGTAGCAATTATGGATGGTGGCAAGGCGCGCGTGCTGGAGAATGCCGAAGGCGATCGCACCACTCCTTCAATCATCGCATATACCCAGGATGGTGAAATTCTGGTTGGCCAGCCTGCTAAGCGTCAGGCTGTTACTAACCCACAGAACACCCTGTTTGCGATCAAGCGCCTGATTGGCCGTCGCTTCCAGGATGAAGAAGCACAGCGTGACAAGGCTATCATGCCTTACAGCATCGTTGCTGCCGATAACGGTGACGCCTGGCTGGAAGTGAAGGGCCAGAGAATGGCACCACCGCAGATCTCTGCGGAAGTCCTGAAGAAAATGAAGAAAACGGCGGAAGATTACCTGGGTGAGCCGGTAACTGAAGCGGTTATCACCGTTCCTGCCTACTTCAACGATGCTCAGCGTCAGGCGACCAAAGATGCTGGCCGTATCGCAGGTCTGGAAGTGAAACGTATCATCAACGAACCTACTGCTGCGGCCCTGGCTTATGGCCTGGACAAAGAAGTGGGCAACCGTACCATCGCGGTTTATGACCTGGGTGGTGGTACTTTCGATATCTCAATCATTGAGATCGACGACGTTGACGGTGAAAAAACCTTCGAAGTTCTGGCGACCAACGGTGATACCCACCTGGGTGGTGAAGACTTCGACAGCCGCCTGATCAACTATCTGGTGGAAGAGTTCAAGAAAGAGCAGGGCATGGATCTGCGCAACGATCCGTTGGCGATGCAGCGTCTGAAAGAAGCCGCTGAAAAAGCCAAGATCGAGCTGTCCTCCGCTCAGCAGACCGACGTCAACCTGCCGTACATCACTGCAGATGGCAGCGGTCCAAAACACATGAACATCAAAGTGACCCGTGCAAAACTCGAGTCGCTGGTAGAAGATCTGGTTGCTCGTTCTATCGAGCCGCTGAAAGTGGCACTGAAAGATGCTGGCCTGTCGGTTTCTGACATTCAGGACGTGATCCTGGTCGGTGGCCAGACCCGTATGCCTATGGTTCAGAAGAAAGTTGCTGATTTCTTCGGTAAAGAACCACGTAAAGACGTTAACCCGGACGAAGCGGTAGCCGTTGGTGCTGCGGTTCAGGGCGGTGTGTTGGCCGGTGATGTGAAAGACGTATTGCTGCTGGACGTTACCCCACTGTCACTGGGTATCGAAACCATGGGCAGCGTGATGACGCCGCTGATCACCAAAAACACCACTATCCCGACCAAGCATAGCCAGGTGTTCTCTACTGCCGAAGACAACCAGGCAGCGGTGACCATCCATGTGCTGCAGGGTGAGCGTAAACGTGCCAATGACAACAAGTCACTGGGCCAGTTCAACCTGGACGGCATCCAGCCGGCACCACGCGGTATGGCACAGATCGAAGTCACCTTCGATATCGATGCTGACGGTATTCTGCACGTGTCTGCGAAAGACAAGAACACCGGCCGTGAGCAGAAGATCACCATCAAGGCGTCTTCTGGTCTGAACGAAGAAGAAATCCAGAAAATGGTACGCGATGCCGAAGTGAACGCTGAAGCTGACCGTAAGTTCGAAGAACTGGTGCAAACTCGTAACCAGGCGGATCACCTGATCCACGGTACCCGTAAGCAGTTGGAAGAAGCGGGTGAGCAATTGCCAGCTGAAGACAAAACCGCTATCGAGAGCGCGCTGAAAGATCTGGAAGCGGCGGTGAAAGGCGAAGATAAAGCCGAAATCGAAGCGAAAACCCAGGCTCTGGTGCAGGTTTCCGGCAAGCTGATGGAAATGGCCCAGGCGCAAGCGCAGCAGGCACAGGGTGCTGATGCCGGTGCAGACAACGCGGCGCAGAAAGACGACGACGTGGTTGACGCCGAGTTTGAAGAAGTTAAAGACAAAAAATAATCGCCCTTAAGCGGGCACGGTGCGGCCACAGGCCGTAACCGGAAACCAGCACGGGCGTCGAGGCAACTCTACGCCCGTGCACGCATGTTAAGGGTAAGAGAAATAATGGCGAAGAGAGATTATTACGAGGTGCTCGGCGTTGCCAAGACGGCAGACGAGCGCGAAATCAAAAAGGCGTATAAGCGCCTGGCGATGAAGTATCACCCTGATCGTAATCAGGAAAAAGACGCCGAAAGCCAGTTTAAAGAGGTCAAGGAAGCCTACGAGGTCCTGACCGACGATCAAAAACGTGCTGCCTACGATCAATACGGCCATGCGGCCTTTGAGCAAGGTGGTATGGGCGGTGGTGGTGGCTTTGGTGGCGGCGGTGCCGACTTCAGCGATATCTTTGGCGACGTGTTTGGCGATATCTTTGGCGGCGGACGCCGTCAACGTGCTAGCCGTGGATCCGATTTGCGTTACAACATGGATCTGACGCTCGAAGAAGCCGTGCGTGGCGTGACCAAAGAGATCCGTATTCCAACGCTGGAAGAGTGTGATGTCTGCCACGGTAACGGTGCCAAGCCGGGCAGTTCGCCGGCAACCTGTCCGACCTGTCATGGTCAGGGTCAGGTGCAGATGCGCCAAGGGTTCTTCACCGTGCAGCAGGCTTGTCCGCACTGCCACGGGCGTGGTCAGATCATCAAGGATCCGTGCAACAAATGTCACGGCCATGGTCGCGTAGAGAAATCCAAAACCCTGTCGGTGAAAATCCCGGCGGGCGTAGATACTGGCGACCGCATCCGCCTGGCGGGTGAAGGTGAAGCTGGCGAACACGGCGCGCCAGCAGGCGATCTGTACGTTCAGGTTCAGGTGAGTGCTCACCCGATCTTCGAACGTGAAGGCAATAATCTCTACTGCGAAGTGCCGATCAACTTTGCTATGGCTGCCTTGGGTGGCGAGATTGAAGTGCCAACGCTGGATGGCCGCGTCAAGCTGAAAGTCCCGGCGGAAACTCAGACCGGTAAACTGTTCCGCATGCGTGGCAAAGGGGTGAAATCGGTACGGGGTGGCAGCCAGGGTGACCTGCTGTGCCGCGTGGTGGTAGAAACGCCGGTGAGTCTGAACGAGAAGCAGAAGCAACTGCTCAAAGAGTTGGAAGAGAGCCTGGGTGGCCCTTCTGGGGATAAAAACAGCCCGCGTTCGAAAAGCTTCTTCGACGGCGTGAAAAAGTTTTTTGACGACCTGACTCGTTAATCAACGTTTTCCACGCATCAACCCTCAAACCCCGGTCTAAGCAAACCGGGGTTTTTTTATCTTTGATGTATGAAAGTCCCTATTAAAAGTGTGATATATAGCGCGAATAAGTCGGTTTTTACGAGTTGTTTTGCATTTATAAACTGATTTTTTCGAGGTGATTCCTCGACTATACTCGTTTCATTGTCTGGAAACCGGGGCGCTTTGCCCCCATTATCTATGCCCTATGGATTTCGAGTCGCAGCTTGAAAGACGACGGGCATTTTGGAGCGACTTACTGTGACTACTATTATTCGTCAATTTCTGCGTCAAGAAGCCGCTGGGGGCATTATTCTGATCGCTGCCGCCGTGGTGGCTTTGATCATGGCTAATACCCCCGTACAGGGGCTGTATCAGGCCTTCCTTAACTTACCCGTGGCGGTCAGCATCGCCTCGCTGGACATTGCCAAACCGCTGCTGCTGTGGATTAACGACGGTTTAATGGCTATCTTCTTCCTGGTGGTGGGGCTTGAAGTCAAACGTGAACTGCTGCAAGGTTCCCTGGCTGGGCGTGAGAAGGCCATCTTCCCGGCGATTGCCGCGTTAGGCGGCATGCTGGCTCCGGCGCTGATCTATCTGCTGTTCAACGGTGCCGATGAAGTAACCCGCCAGGGTTGGGCGATCCCGGCGGCAACGGATATTGCCTTTGCCTTGGGCGTGATGGCCTTACTGGGCAACCGGGTGCCGACCAGCCTGAAAGTATTTTTGCTGGCCTTGGCGATTATCGATGACCTTGGGGTCATCATCATTATCGCGTTGTTCTACACCCATCAGGTCTCGATGGTGGCGCTGGGCGTTGCGGCTGCGGCGATCGTGGTATTGGCGCTAATGAACTGGCGGGGAGTGGGTAAAACCTCGCTGTATATGATGGTCGGATTGGTGCTGTGGGTTGCGATCCTCAAGTCGGGTGTTCACGCTACGCTGGCAGGGGTGATTGTCGGCTTTATGATCCCGCTGAACGCCAAGAGTGAGCCTTCGCCCTCCGAAACCCTGGAGCATGAGCTGCACCCATGGGTCGCCTTCCTGATCCTGCCGCTGTTTGCCTTTGCCAACGCGGGTGTCTCGTTGCAAGGGGTGTCCTTGAGCGGGTTGACTTCACTGTTGCCGCTGGGGATTGCTGCCGGGCTGTTTATCGGCAAGCCGCTGGGGATTTTCGTCTTCTGCTGGCTGGCGGTGAAACTGGGGATTGCCCGTTTGCCGCAGGATATCGGCTTTAAACAAGTGTTTGCCGTGGCCGTGCTCTGTGGTATTGGTTTCACCATGTCGATTTTTATTGCCTCATTGGCCTTCGCCGAGGCGGATGTGGCTCTCAGTACCTATGCCAAATTAGGCATACTATTGGGATCGACCAGCGCTGCGGTAGTGGGTTACGGCCTGCTGCGTTTGAGTTTGCCCCGCAGCCGATGACCTTTGTGTTTACCCCTCGTTGCTGAAGGGCTATTACAATAGTAGCGGCAGCGTGGCTTCGTCAGCCACGCTGCACTTGGGATTAAAGATAACTTTGCGTTGTCCGAAATTAACGATAGGGAGTTTGTCGCTCATCACGGCAGACCGTTTGCCGATGAGAAACCTAAGGAGAGAACGTTTTGAGAATGTCTCATATCAACTTTAACCATCTGTATTACTTCTGGCAGGTCTGCAAGGAGGGGTCGGTCGTGGGAGCGGCGGAAGCCCTGTTCCTCACGCCGCAGACCATCACTGGCCAAATCAAGGCACTGGAAGAACGGCTCAACGGTAAGCTGTTCAAACGCCAGGGGCGCGGGCTGGTCCCCTCCGAGCTAGGCCAACTGGTGTTCCGCTATGCCGACAAGATGTTTATGCTCAGCCAGGAAATGCTGGATATCGTCAACTACCGCAAGGAGTCCAACCTGCTGTTTGACGTGGGCGTAGCGGATGCGCTATCCAAACGTCTGGTCAGCCAGGTGTTGGAAACTGCGGTGGTAGTGGACAATGAGCAAATCCACCTGCGCTGTTTTGAATCAACCCATGAGATGCTGCTTGAGCAACTGAGCCAGCATAAACTGGATATGATCCTGTCGGATTGCCCGGTCGACTCCAGCCAGCAGGAAGGCTTGTTTTCGCTTAAGCTGGGGGAGTGTGGGGTCAGCTTCTTCTGTCGTCAGCCGATACCCGATTTACCGTTTCCGGCCTGTCTGGAACAGCGCCGCTTGTTGATCCCGGGAAGGCGTTCAATGCTGGGGCGCAAGCTGCTTAACTGGTTCAACACGCAAGGTATCAAGGTTGAGATACTGGGGGAGTTTGACGATGCAGCCCTGATGAAGGCTTTCGGCCTGTACCACAATGCGATCTTCGTGGCGCCAACGCTGTATGCGCTGGATACCTATAGCGATGATGACGTGGTGGAGATCGGCCGTGTCGATAGCGTGCAGGAAGAGTATTACATCATTTTTGCCGAGCGAATGATCCAGCATCCGGCGGTACAGCGGGTATGCAACAAGGACTTCTCGGCGCTGTTCGCGCTGTAGGCTTGAACGCCAGGCGTAAAAAAACCGGCCGAAGCCGGTTTTTTTAACAAGCACACAACGTAATGCTTATTGCATTGCGTTGATACGCGCCGTCAGGTTTGACTTATGACGCGCTGCTTTGTTTTTGTGGATCAGGCCTTTAGCTGCCTGGCGATCCACAAGTGGTTGCATTACGAGGAATGCTTTTTGTGCTGCGTCTTTGTCGCCAGCTGCGATAGCTGCGTCAACCTTCTTAATGAAGGTACGCACCATTGAGCGACGGCTAGCGTTATGCTTGCGACGTTTCTCAGACTGTATGGCGCGTTTCTTAGCTGATTTGATATTAGCCAAGGTCCAACTCCCAAATATATATATTGAGGACAATTCAAAGGCCGAGGAATATGCCCTTTTAGCCTTCGTTTGTCAATGGATTTGTGCAAATAAGCGCCGTTTGTACGGGCGGCACTTGCTACGTTGTGATGGCGCAGGATTTTACCAGCTTCAGCCATGGGAATACAGTGTTTCACGAGAAAAATCGCCATGTGATTTGCATCACAGTCTGCAAGCTGTTGGTCCTGGTGGGTTATCCCCCGTCTTTCAAGCGTCGGCCAGAAGCCAAGCTCGCTATCAGCGCGCTAATATAGCACGCATTGGGCCAGATAAACGGTGGTTAAGGCGATTATCCTCCGGTATGGTATGACTATTACATCAAAGGAACCAATCGCGGGTTAACCTTGACCGCTGTACAAGGTATAATCCGCCGATTTCCACTGTGTTGGGCCAGCTATGCAGCTAATTCGCGGCATCCATAATATCCGGGCACGCCACCGTGGCTGTGTGCTCACCATCGGCAATTTTGACGGCGTCCATCGCGGTCATAAGGCGCTATTGGGGCAGTTGAAGCAGGAAGGACGGCGTCTGGGGTTACCGGTCATCGTCATGATCTTTGAGCCGCAGCCGCTGGAACTGTTTGCCGCGGATAAGGCTCCGGCCCGCCTCACGCGCTTGCGTGACAAAGCCAAATACCTGGCGCAGGCCGGGGTTGATTACCTGTTGTGCGTCAAGTTTGATCCCCGCTTTGCCGCCCATACCGCTCAGGCATTCGTTGCCGAGCTGCTGGTCGAAAAGCTGGGGGTAAAATTCCTGATGGTGGGGGATGATTTCCGCTTTGGTGCTGGTCGCCAGGGGGATTTCCCGCTGTTAGAGCTTGCCGGGCAAGAATTCGGCTTTGAGGTGGTCAGCACGCCAAGCTTCCGTGAAGGCGATCTGCGTATCAGCAGCACCGCCATCCGCAATGCGTTGCGTGATGATGATTTGCCGCTGGCAGAAACCCTGCTGGGGCATCCTTACAGTATTTCCGGGCGCGTAGTGCATGGCGATGAACTGGGGCGAACCATTGGTTTCCCAACCGCCAACCTGCCGCTCAAACGCCTGGTTGCCCCGGTGAAAGGGGTATATGCCGTCGATGTTTATGGCCTTGGCCCCGAGCCTTTGCCGGGCGTGGCCAATATTGGCACTCGCCCAACGGTGGCAGGTGTACGTCAGCAGTTGGAAGTGCATCTGCTGGATGTAACCATGGATCTTTACGGGCGCCACCTTGATGTGGTGCTGCGCGCAAAATTGCGCAATGAACAGCGTTTTGCTTCGCTCGATGCGCTAAAGCAGCAAATCGCCAATGATGTGGTGACGGCCCGGACGTTCTTCGGGCTACAGACACCGGCTTAATCTACGAACCGAAACGAGATCGAGAATCTAATGAGTGACTACAAGAATACCCTGAACTTGCCGGAAACAGGGTTCCCGATGCGTGGCGATCTCGCCAAGCGTGAACCTGGCATGCTCGCACGTTGGTATGAACAGGATCTGTACGGGATCATTCGTGCCGCCAAAAAGGGCAAGAAATCCTTCATTCTGCATGACGGCCCTCCGTATGCGAATGGCAGCATTCACATTGGTCACTCGGTAAACAAGATCCTCAAAGACATTATTATCAAGTCAAAAGGGATGGCTGGCTTTGATTCGCCTTATGTTCCAGGCTGGGACTGCCACGGTCTGCCTATCGAACTGAAGGTTGAGCAACTGTATGGCAAACCGGGTGAGAAACTGACACCGGCAGAGTTCCGCCAGAAATGCCGTGAATATGCTGCCGAGCAGGTAGAAGGCCAGAAGAAAGACTTTATCCGTCTGGGGGTGCTGGGCGACTGGGATCATCCGTACCTGACCATGAATTTTAAAACCGAAGCCAACATCATCCGTGCGTTGGGCAAGATCATCAGTAATGGTCATCTGCTCAAAGGCGCCAAGCCGGTGCACTGGTGTACGGACTGCGGTTCTTCCCTGGCGGAAGCAGAAGTTGAATATTACGACAAAACCTCGCCATCCATCGACGTCGCGTTTCATGCGGTTGATGCGGCGGCGGTGGCCAGCAAGTTTGGTGTAACCAACGTGAATGGCCCGGTGTCACTGGTGATCTGGACGACCACACCGTGGACGCTGCCTGCCAACCGTGCGATCTCGCTGAATGCAGAGTTCAGCTACCATCTGGTACAGGTTGAAGGTCAATGCCTGATCCTGGCAGCGGACCTGGTAGAAAGCGTGATGAAGCGTGCAGGCATTACCCATTGGGAAGTGCTGGGCAGCTGCAAGGGCAGCGATCTGGAACTGATGCGCTTTACCCATCCGTTTATGGGCTTTGACGTGCCGGCGATCCTGGGCGATCACGTTACGCTGGATGCCGGTACCGGTGCCGTACATACCGCTCCTGGTCACGGCCCGGATGACTTCATCATCGGCCAGAAATACGGCCTGGAAGTCGCCAACCCGGTTGGCCCGAACGGCTGCTACCTGACCGGCACCTATCCAACGCTGGACGGTAAATTCGTGTTCAAGGCCAACGATCTGATCGTTGAGCTGCTGCGTGAGAAAGGCGCTCTGCTGCACGTGGAAAAACTGCAACACAGCTACCCGTGCTGCTGGCGCCACAAAACGCCGATCATTTTCCGTGCCACGCCGCAATGGTTTATCAGCATGGATCAAAAGGGGCTGCGCAAGCAGTCACTGGAAGAGATCAAGGGCGTGCAGTGGATCCCGGATTGGGGCCAGGCGCGTATCGAAACCATGGTGGCTAACCGTCCAGACTGGTGTATCTCACGTCAGCGTACCTGGGGCGTTCCAATGTCCCTGTTCGTGCATAAAGACACCGAGCAGCTTCACCCACGCAGCGTAGAGCTGATGGAAGAAGTGGCCAAGCGTGTTGAGCAGGACGGGATCCAGGCCTGGTGGGATCTGGACGCTGCCGATATCCTCGGTGCCGAAGCGGCCGATTATGTGAAAGTGCCCGATACGCTGGACGTTTGGTTTGACTCAGGTTCAACCCATTCTTCCGTGGTTGACGTGCGTCCAGAATTCAACGGCCACTCTGCCGACATGTATCTGGAAGGTTCCGACCAACATCGTGGCTGGTTCATGTCATCGCTGATGATTTCGACCGCGATGAAGGGTAAGGCGCCTTACAAAGAAGTGCTGACCCATGGCTTTACCGTCGATGGTCAGGGCCGCAAAATGTCCAAGTCAATCGGCAACACCGTCAGCCCGCAGGACGTGATGAACAAGCTGGGTGGGGACATTCTGCGCCTGTGGGTCGCTTCTACCGACTACACCGGCGAGATTGCGGTTTCCGACGAAATCCTCAAGCGTGCTGCCGATTCTTATCGCCGCATCCGTAATACCGCGCGTTTCCTGCTAGCCAACCTGAACGGGTTTGATCCAAGCACTGACTGCGTGGCACCGGAAGAGATGGTGGTACTGGATCGTTGGGCCGTAGGCCGTGCAATGGCCGCACAGCAGGATATCGAGCAGGCCTATGCCAACTACGATTTCCACGAAGTGGTGCAGCGCCTGATGCAGTTCTGCTCGGTAGAAATGGGGTCCTTCTATCTGGACATCATCAAAGACCGTCAGTACACCGCGAAAAGCGACAGCGTTGCCCGCCGCAGCTGCCAGACCGCTCTGTTCCACATTGCAGAAGCGCTGGTACGTTGGATGGCACCGATCATGTCGTTTACCGCCGATGAAATCTGGGCCTTCCTGCCAGGCAAACGCGCGCAGTACGTGTTTACCGAAGAGTGGTATGACGGTCTGTTCGGGCTGGCGGCAGGCGAAGGCATGAACGATGCGTTCTGGGCCGATCTGCTGAAAGTGCGTGGCGAAGTGAACAAGGTGCTGGAACAGGCACGTGCGGACAAGCACATTGGCGGTTCGTTGGAGGCGGCGGTTACGCTGTATGCCGATAGCGATCTGGCAGCACGCCTGAACAGCCTGCAGGACGAACTGCGCTTTGTGTTGCTGACCTCATCGGCCAGCGTAGCACCGTTTGCCGATGCTCCTGCCGATGCGCAGCAAAGTGAACTGTTGAAAGGGCTGAAAATTGCGTTCAGCAAAGCGGATGGTGAGAAGTGCCCGCGCTGCTGGCATTACACCACCGATGTCGGCCAGGTGGCGGAGCACGCAGAACTCTGCGGCCGCTGTGTGACCAACGTAGCCGGTGACGGCGAAAAACGTAACTTTGCCTGAGATCAAGCGCCTGATGAGTAGACCGATAAGTTCGACCGGCTTGCGCTGGCTATGGCTGGTAGTGGTGGTGCTGGCGCTGGATTTTTTCAGCAAACAGTGGATCCTGAGTAACTTCGTGCTGGGCCAGACCCAGCCGTTGTTCCCGTCAATCAACCTGTACTACGCCCGTAACTACGGTGCGGCGTTCAGTTTCCTGGCGGATCACGGTGGCTGGCAGCGCTGGTTCTTTGCCGGTATTGCGGTCGCCATCGTGGTGGTGCTGCTGGTGATGATGTATCGCAGCAGTGCCCAGCAGAAGCTGAATAATATCGCCTATGCCTTTATTATCGGCGGTGCGCTCGGCAACCTGTTTGATCGGCTGTGGCATGGCTTTGTGGTCGATTTCATCGACTTTTATATCGGCAACTGGCATTACCCGACCTTCAATCTGGCGGACAGCTTTATCTGCGTCGGTGCCGCCATGATCGTGCTGGAAGGGTTCTTGCCAGCGAAGAAAAGCGTCAACAGCGAAGGTAAGTGATATGACGGCTCAGGTTAACGGCAACAGCGCAGTGCTGGTGCATTTCACGCTGAAACTGGCAGATGGAACGACCGCGGAATCCACCCAGGGCAACAGCAAACCCGCGCTGTTCCGCCTGGGCGATGGCAGCCTGTCTGCTCCGTTGGAACAGCAGTTGATCGGTTTGCGGGTAGGGGACAAATGTGCGTTTACCCTGCAACCGGAAGCCGCGTTCGGTGCGGAGAACCCGGATCTCATCCAGTTCTTCTCACGCCGCGACTTCAACGAAACCGGCGTGCCGGATGTCGGTACCATCATGCTGTTTACCGCCATCGACGGCAGTGAAATGCCTGGCGTGGTGCGCGAAGTGGCGGAAGATTCGATCACCGTTGATTTCAACCATCCGTTGGCGGGGCATCCGGTGACCTTCGATATCGAAGTGCTGGAGATCGACCCGCAGCAGGAGGAAGCGCATGCAAATATTGCTGGCTAACCCGCGTGGCTTCTGCGCCGGGGTTGATCGTGCGATCAGCATCGTAGAACGTGCGCTGGAGATTTATGGCGCGCCGATTTACGTCCGTCACGAAGTGGTACATAACCGCTACGTGGTCGAAAGCCTGCGTGAGCGCGGTGCGGTATTTATCGAAGAGATCGCGGAAGTGCCGGATGGCTCGATCCTGATTTTCTCCGCCCACGGTGTGTCACAGGCAGTTCGGGCCGAGGCCAAAGCCCGCGATCTGACCATGCTGTTTGATGCTACCTGTCCGTTGGTGACCAAGGTGCATATGGAAGTGGCTCGGGCCAGCCGTAAGGGCACCGAAGCAATCCTGATTGGCCACGCCGGGCATCCGGAAGTGGAAGGCACCATGGGCCAGTACAGCAACCCTGAGGGGGGCATGTACCTGGTTGAGTCGCCGGAAGATGTCTGGCAATTGCAGGTGAAGAACGAACATAACCTGTGCTTTATGACCCAGACCACGTTATCGGTGGACGATACTTCTGACGTGATCGATGCGTTGCGTAAGCGCTTCCCGGATATTATCGGGCCGCGTAAGGACGATATCTGCTATGCCACCACCAACCGTCAGGAAGCGGTGCGCAGCTTGGCAGGTGATGCCGACGTGGTGCTGGTAGTGGGGTCGAAGAACTCGTCCAACTCCAACCGCTTGGCGGAACTTGCCCAGCGTGTGGGTAAACCAGCCTATCTGATCGACTCGGCGGCGGACATTCAGGAATCCTGGTTGAAAGACGCCAGCAACATTGGCGTCACCGCCGGAGCCTCTGCGCCGGACGTGCTGGTTCAGGACGTCATCAGTCGCTTGAAAGCCTTGGGCGGCAAGGATGTGCATGAGCTTAGCGGCCGTGAAGAGAACATCGTGTTTGAAGTGCCGAAAGAACTGCGCATGGATATCAAGCAGATCGACTGATCGTTGCCAATATCATTAAGTAACGGGAAGCCTTGGCTTCCCGTTTTGCGTTTTAACTAGCTGTAATTAATGGCTCCCACCGGCATCAGGCTTCAGGTGTCGCAGTATTGAGCTCGCCCATTAGCGTGCAGAATGAGCAAAAATCGACTTTATCGCCATTCATCGCAATGCATAAATAGTGCATGATTATGTAGCAACAGAAGGTTGACGCTAATCGGGTAATTGTTAATCAATTGACAGCGTTACTGATAACATATCGGGCATATCATAATTTTCTAATCCGTAAGCAAATCCTCTGGTAGTGATAGGGTAGGGAAGTTACCCTGAACCCATAGCCGAGGAGTGGCTTTTGACCATAAAAGAGAGCGAAGTATGACTGATTCACAAATCCGCATCGCGATTGCGGGTTCCGGTGGCCGCATGGGGCGCCAATTGATACAGGCCGTGCAGCAGGCACAGGGCGTGGTATTGGGTGCAGCACTGGAGCGCCCGGGTTCTAGCCTGGTTGGTACAGATGCCGGCGAACTGGCTGGTGTTGGCGCAGTAGGTGTCACCGTCAGCGATAACCTGGAAAAGGTCGTCAATGATTTCGATATCCTGATCGATTTCACCCGCCCGGAAGGCACTCTGGCCCATCTGGCGTTTTGCGTGGCCCACGGCAAAGCCATGGTGATCGGTACCACCGGCTTTGATGATGCGGGTAAAGCGGCTATTCAGGCCGCTGCGCAGCAGATTGGTATCGTGTTTGCCGCCAACTTCAGCGTGGGTGTCAACGTGGTGCTCAAGCTGTTGGAAAAAGCGGCCAAGGTGATGGGCGATTATACCGATATCGAAATTGTGGAAGCTCATCACCGCCACAAGGTAGATGCTCCTTCAGGAACGGCGTTAGCCATGGGCGAGGCGATTGCCGGTGCTTTGGGACGCGATCTGAAAGAGTGTGCGGTTTACGAGCGTGTGGGTTATACCGGCGAGCGCGATCCAAAGAGCATCGGCTTTGCCACCATTCGTGCCGGGGATATAGTGGGTGAACATACCGCCATGTTTGCCGATATTGGCGAGCGAGTAGAGATCACCCATAAAGCCTCAAGCCGGATGACGTTTGCCAATGGCGCGGTCCGTGCCGCATCCTGGATCTCAAACCAGCATAATGGGCTGTTTGATATGCGAGACGTGCTCGGTTTAGACCAGTTATAATTTATTGAACACCATCGTGATGTGGTTGTGTTGATCATAATGATATGATAATCGGACAATAATTTTATTGTCCTTTTTTTTAACATTAAAAATGAGGCTTACGATTAATTTTAATGCTGTAATCTGTTTTTGTTGGCGTTATCCAGTCTTAATCCTGTTTATTCCGTCATCTTTATTGCTCCCCACACCGATTTTAGCTGTTTTAAGCTATTTTTTCTGTCACTGTGTCTCGCAACCGTTTACTCGGCCTAGTTTGCTGATGTTTTTGTGCCTGTGACCCCATTAAAACCCTGAGGTCAGCAAAAATAATGGAAAAAATGGCGCTTTATCTAGACAAGCGGGACGCTCATCATTAAAATGCGCCCAATTTGCCAAAAATTGGCCTTGAGGGCGGTTTTTGCATTGATTTAGGGCGTGAAATCTGAATTAATATGCAAATATTGTGATTGATTATTCCTCGGAGGGTGTTTTGATTAAGTCAGCGCTATTGGTTCTGGAAGACGGAACCCAATTCCACGGTCGGGCCATCGGGGCAGAAGGTACGGCAGTGGGGGAAGTGGTCTTCAATACCTCGATGACCGGTTATCAAGAAATCCTCACTGATCCTTCCTACTCCCGCCAGATCGTTACTCTTACTTATCCTCATATCGGCAATGTCGGCACCAATGATTCCGACGCAGAATCCTCCGCTGTTCATGCTCAAGGCCTTGTCATCCGCGACCTGCCACTGATTGCCAGCAACTACCGCAACGAAATGGGCCTGGCCGATTACCTCAAGCGTCACAATATCGTGGCGATTGCCGATATCGATACCCGCAAGCTGACCCGCCTGCTGCGTGAGAAAGGCGCACAGAACGGCTGTATCATCGCGGGCGACCTCACCGATGCCGAACTGGCGCTGCAGAAAGCCAAGGCTTTCCCTGGCCTGAAAGGCATGGACCTGGCGAAAGAGGTCACCACCAAAGAGGCTTACGCCTGGCAACAGGGGAGCTGGACGCTGGAAGGCGATTTGCCGGAGGCCAAACCTGCGGGCGAACTGCCTTACCATGTGGTGGCCTACGATTACGGCGCCAAGCGCAACATCCTGCGCATGTTGGTGGATCGCGGCTGCCGCCTCACCGTGGTGCCAGCGCAAACCCCTGCAGAAGACGTGTTGAAAATGGCTCCGGACGGCATCTTCCTGTCCAACGGCCCTGGTGACCCAGAGCCTTGCGATTACGCCATCAGCGCCATCAAACGCTTCCTGGAAACCGATATCCCGGTATTTGGTATCTGCCTGGGCCACCAACTGTTGGCGTTGGCCAGCGGTGCCAAAACCATGAAGATGAAGCTTGGCCACCACGGCGGTAACCACCCGGTGAAGGATCTGGATAACAACACCGTGATGATCACCGCGCAGAACCATGGCTTTGCCGTTGATGAAAATAATCTGCCGAGCACGTTGCGGGTCACGCATAAATCCCTGTTCGACCACACGGTGCAGGGCATCCATCGTACCGATAAAGCCGCGTTCAGCTTCCAGGGGCACCCAGAAGCCAGCCCAGGCCCGCACGATGCCGCGCCGCTGTTCGATCACTTTATCGAACTGATTGAGACTTACCGTACCAACGCCAAATAATCAGGAGCCAGAAAAGCCATGCCAAAACGTACAGATATAAAAAGCATCCTGATCCTCGGCGCTGGCCCGATCGTTATCGGCCAGGCGTGTGAATTTGACTACTCTGGTGCCCAGGCGTGTAAGGCGCTGCGTGAAGAAGGTTACCGCGTCGTACTGGTCAACTCGAACCCGGCCACCATCATGACCGACCCCGAAATGGCCGATGCCACCTATATCGAGCCGATCCACTGGGAAGTGGTGCGTAAAATCATCGAGAAAGAGCGCCCGGATGCGGTGCTGCCAACCATGGGTGGGCAAACCGCACTGAACTGTGCGTTGGAGCTGGAACGGCAGGGCGTATTGGCCGAGTTCGGCGTTACCATGATCGGCGCTACCGCCGATGCCATCGACAAAGCTGAAGACCGCCGCCGTTTCGATATCGCCATGAAAAAAATTGGCCTGGATACGGCGCGTTCCGGCATTGCCCATAATATGGAAGAAGCGTTGGGGGTGGCCGCCGATGTGGGCTTCCCTTGCATTATCCGCCCGTCATTCACCATGGGCGGCACCGGTGGTGGTATCGCCTATAACCGTGAAGAGTTCGAAGAGATCTGCGAACGCGGTCTGGATCTGTCCCCGACCAAAGAGCTGCTGATTGACGAATCGCTGATCGGTTGGAAAGAGTATGAGATGGAGGTGGTGCGCGATAAGAATGACAACTGCATCATCGTCTGCTCGATCGAAAACATCGATGCCATGGGTATCCATACCGGTGACTCCATCACGGTGGCTCCAGCGCAAACGCTGACCGACAAAGAATACCAAATCATGCGTAACGCCTCGATGGCGGTACTGCGTGAGATCGGCGTGGAAACCGGCGGCTCCAACGTGCAGTTCTCGGTGAACCCGAAAACCGGCCGCCTGATCGTGATTGAAATGAATCCACGCGTATCCCGTTCATCGGCGCTGGCCTCGAAAGCCACCGGCTTCCCGATTGCCAAGATCGCCGCCAAGCTGGCGGTGGGTTACACCCTCGATGAGCTGATGAATGACATCACCGGTGGCCGTACGCCGGCCTCCTTTGAACCTTCCATTGACTACGTCGTCACCAAAATCCCGCGCTTCAACTTCGAGAAGTTTGCCGGAGCCAACGATCGCCTGACCACCCAGATGAAGTCGGTCGGCGAAGTGATGGCGATTGGCCGCACCCAGCAAGAGTCGTTGCAGAAAGCGCTGCGTGGGCTGGAAGTGGGTGCGACCGGGTTCGATCCGAAAGTGAGCCTGGACGATCCGGAAGCCTTGACCAAGATCCGCCGTGAACTGAAAGATGCCGGTTCAGATCGCATCTGGTATATCGCCGATGCTTTCCGCGCCGGTCTGTCCGTCGATGGCGTGTTCAACCTGACCAACATCGACCGCTGGTTCCTGGTGCAGATTGAAGAGCTGGTGCGTCTGGAAGAGCAGGTTGCCGAAGCGGGCATCAACGGCCTGAACGCTGATTTCCTGCGTACGCTCAAGCGTAAAGGTTTTGCCGATGCGCGCCTGGCCAAGCTGGCTGGCGTAGCGGAAAGCGAAATCCGCAAGCTGCGCCACAGCTTCAACATGCATCCGGTCTACAAGCGTGTGGATACCTGTGCGGCAGAGTTTGCAACCGACACCGCCTACATGTATTCCACCTACGAAGACGAGTGTGAATCCAACCCGACCAACGATCGTCCGAAAATCATGATCCTGGGCGGTGGCCCGAACCGTATCGGCCAGGGCATCGAGTTCGACTATTGCTGCGTACACGCCTCGCTGGCGCTGCGCGAAGACGGCTACGAGACCATCATGGTCAACTGTAACCCGGAAACCGTCTCTACCGACTACGACACCTCGGATCGCTTGTACTTCGAGCCGGTGACGCTGGAAGACGTGCTGGAAATCGTGCGCATCGAGAAGCCAAAAGGCGTGATCGTGCAGTACGGCGGGCAAACCCCGTTGAAACTGGCGCGTGAGCTGGAAGCGGCAGGCGTGCCGATTATCGGCACCAGCCCGGATGCGATTGACCGTGCCGAAGACCGTGAGCGCTTCCAGCAGGCGGTTAACCGCTTGGGCCTGAAGCAGCCGGCCAACGCCACCGTGGCAACCATCGAGCAGGCGGTTGAGAAAGCGGCCGGTATCGGTTATCCGCTGGTGGTTCGTCCATCCTACGTACTGGGTGGCCGCGCGATGGAGATCGTTTATGACGACATCGACCTGCGCCGTTACTTCCAGAATGCGGTTAGCGTGTCCAACGATGCGCCAGTGCTGCTGGACCGCTTCCTGGACGATGCGGTAGAAGTGGATGTGGATGCTATCTGTGACGGCGAGCGCGTGCTGATTGGTGGCATCATGGAGCATATCGAACAGGCTGGCGTCCACTCCGGTGACTCCGCTTGTTCACTGCCAGCCTACACGCTGAGCAAAGATATCCAGGATGTGATGCGCCAGCAGGTAGAAAAACTGGCGTTTGAACTGCAGGTTCGTGGTCTGATGAACGTGCAGTTTGCGGTGAAGAACAACGAAGTCTACCTGATCGAAGTGAACCCACGTGCCGCGCGTACCGTGCCGTTCGTTTCCAAGGCGACCGGCGTAGCGCTGGCAAAAGTGGCGGCACGTGTGATGGTCGGTAAATCACTGGCCGAACAAGGCGTGACTGAAGAGGTCATCCCGCCGTACTACTCGGTCAAGGAAGTGGTGCTACCGTTCAACAAGTTCCCAGGCGTTGATCCGATCCTCGGGCCAGAAATGCGCTCGACCGGTGAAGTGATGGGCGTTGGTCGCACCTTCGCTGAAGCCTTCTCCAAGGCGATGTTGGGCAGTAATTCCGGCATGAAGAAAGGCCGTGCGCTGCTGTCGGTGCGCAGTGGGGACAAGGCTCGCGTTGTGGATTTGGCTGCCAGCCTTCTCAAACAGGGCTTTGAACTGGATGCCACCCACGGCACCGCAGTGGTGCTGGGCGAAGCGGGGATTAACCCGCGCCTGGTCAACAAGGTGCATGAAGGGCGTCCGCACATTCAGGATCGCATCAAGAACGGCGAGTACACCTACATCGTGAATACCACGGCGGGGCGTCAGGCGATTGAAGACTCCAAGCTGATCCGCCGCAGTGCACTTCAGTATAAAGTGCACTACGACACCACGATGAACGGCGGCTTTGCCACCTCGATGGCGATGAAGGCCGATCCAACCGAGCAGGTGACTTCGGTGCAGGAACTACACGCACGTATCACCAAGTAAGTTAATAACTTGGTTGCCACTGAGGCGCTGCTTTTGCAGCGCCTTTTTTGTTGCCGCAGCCCCCCAAAGGTTGCGGTTTGCGGCTTGTGCTGATTTTGTAGGGGTGCGTCATATTTTTGGGATGACAAATTTGATATCCCATTATCTTTATCTATTTTTAATGGTGATTACTGTTATTTTCTGTTGTGAAACAGGCCTGTTCAATAAGGTGTCATCATGCTCAACAAACACGAGAATATCCTGCAGATCACCCATCTTAGCCAGGAAGGGATTGCTCAACTGGCTCCTTCATTCAACACGCTTCCCCACACCCAGCATGCGGATGGCAAGTACCGCCTGCGGCGTTATTCCGTCCTGCGTTTTCAGCAAGGCTTGGTGGTAGAGACGGGCAAACATGAGTTTGTACAGTCTGAGGATATCAACCATTTTCAGGGCAATATCGTCCGCCAATTCGAACCGCTCTTGACCACGACCTGGCAAAATGAGGGGATGCGCGAAATGTGCGAGGTCTTTGTTAATAGCAATGACCTACCGGACAACCAGGAGATAGAGATCCACCAAATCCGCATTACCACCACCTATGTTGAAACTCAGGTGGCACCGGAAGGTATCCATCGCGATGGTTTTGATCACATCGCGATAGTCGGTATCGACAGGCATAACATTGTCGGCGGGGATATCCTGCTCTATAACAGCAATCGCGAAGAGCCATTTTTCCGTAAGGTGTTGGAAAATGGCGAAGTTGCCATGATTGCAGACAGTAAGTTGTGGCATAACGCCTGCCCAATCCGTGCCGTCGAGACAGATAAAGAAGGGCATATGGATGTTTTTGTTCTGACAGCGAGGGTGGCATGAAATTTACGCCTGAACAAAGCCGGATGCAATTTAGCGCTCTGGGTCAGCTGTATCAAGGAAAAAGCGTGGTGTTCTTTGATGGCCCCGGTGGCTCACAGGTCCCGCGCACGGTATTAGACAAGATGGTCGATTATTTGGGCCACCATAATGCCAACCTGGGGGGACACTATTTTTCCAGCAAAGCCACTGAGCGAGTGATGTTACAAGCCAGAGAGTCTGTTCGGGCGTTGTTGAATGCCAGCTCGGCCGACAATATTGTCTTTGGCGCCAATATGACCTCACTGACTTTTCAACTGAGCCGCGCCATCAGCCGGGATTGGCAAGCCGGGGACGAGGTGATCGTCACCGCTCTGGATCACTATGCGAACGTATCGAGCTGGCAACAGGCCGCTGCCGATAAACAGGTCGTTGTTCATCAGGCCCCGGTTAATGAGCAGGATTGTACGTTAGACGTCGATAAACTTTGTGCGCTTATTAACGCCAAAACCCGATTGGTGGCTGTTACCTATGCGTCAAATACCACAGGTTCGATCGTGGATTTAAAGCGTATCGTTGAGGCGGCGCACCAGGTAGGCGCTTTGGTTTATGTAGATGCTGTGCACTATGCTCCACACCGTCTGATTGATGTTCAGGCGTTGGGTTGCGACATACTCCTGTGTTCCGCGTATAAGTTTTTTGGCCCACACGTCGGGATTGCCTATCTGGCTACGCCGTGGTTACAAACGTTACGTCCTTACAAGGTCGAGCCGGCCACCGATCTTGGCCCTGGGCGTTTCGAGACGGGAACTCAGAGTTTTGAAGGGCTTGCGGGAGTGACTGCTGCGATCGAATACCTGGCTCAGTGGGGAGAACCCGGCGCGCCGTTGCGCCAGCGCTTGCAAGACAGCTTTAGCCAACTCAGTCAGCATGAAGAAGCGCTCAGCGCTTATTTCCTGGAAAAACTACGGCAAGTGAAGGGGGCGCGCTTGTACGGTATCGATCGGCCCGATGCCAACCGCCGGACCCCGACTTTTGCCGTGACGTTTGCGCACGGGCTGCCTGAAGAGGTTGCCAAGGCGCTGGGAGAACACAATATTTGTGTCGGCAACGGGCATTTTTATGCGCTGGGGCTGGTCCGCCAACTGGGTCTGGAGCAACGTGGCGGTGTCGTGCGGATCGGATTAATGCACTACAACACCCGCCAGGAAATTGACCGTTTGTTTGAGATTATCAACACGTTGAATCAGTCACTGCCGTAAGCCGGTGATGCCATATCGCCCCCATATCCTGACGATCAGGGGATGGGGGCATCGTGAGCCAGCAAGTTTTCATGCCAGTAATGGCGACACTATGACTGGTATATACTCGTTGTATGAAACGCAACAACGAGAAGCGCATGATCCTGATTATTTACGCCCATCCCTATCCTCGGCATTCTCATGCCAACCAACGGTTGCTACAGGCGGTAAAAGACATTCCCGGCGTGGAAGTTCGTGCACTGTATGAACTGTATCCGGATTTTAATATCGATATCAACGCCGAACAGCGGGCGTTGGAACGGGCCGATATGGTGGTTTTACAGCATCCGATGCAGTGGTATAGCTTGCCGCCGTTGCTGAAACTGTGGATCGACAAAGTGCTGGAGCATGGCTGGGCCTATGGCCACGAGGGCAACGCCCTGGTGGGGAAAGACTGCCTATGGGCGGTCACCAGCGGCGGAGATGAGCAGCATTTCGCGTTGGGCGATTACCCCAACTTTGCCGCACTGGGCCAGCCGCTGCAGGCCACAGCGATTTACTGCGGTATGAAGTGGCAACCGTATTTTGCCGTGCACAACACCTTTACCTGTAACGAACCGGCCTTGATCGCCGCTGGAGAAGCCTATCGCCAGCGGCTGGTGCAGTATCTGATGGAACACAGTGATCCAGCAGCAGAGCAGGAGTCCGTGCATGGATAACCACTCGATGATGATTGAAGGGCTGATCTATCTGGGATCGGCCGGACTGTTGGTGCCGATTGCCGTACGCCTGGGATTGGGATCGGTACTTGGCTACCTGATTGCGGGCTGTGTCATTGGCCCCTGGGGGTTGAAACTGGTTTCCGATCCCGAGTCGATACTGACCTTTGCCGAAATCGGCGTGGTATTGATGCTGTTTATCATCGGGCTGGAGCTGGATCCCCGGCGGTTGTGGACGCTGCGGGCAGCGGTCTTTGGCGGTGGGAGCATCCAGATGGTGGGATGCGGTCTGGTGCTGAGCGCCTTCTGCTATTTCCTCGGCCTGAATTGGCAGGTGGCCTTGCTGATTGGCTTGACGTTGGCTCTCTCCTCTACGGCGATCGCCATGCAGGCGATGAGTGAGCGTAACCTGACGCCTTCGCCGATTGGCCGCAGCTCGTTTGCGGTGCTGTTGTTCCAGGATATTGCCGCCATCCCCTTGGTGGCGATGATCCCACTGCTAGCCAGCAGCGGTGCGGCTACCACGCTGGGTGCCTTTGTGTTTTCTGCTGCCAAGGTGGTGGGGGCGCTGGCGGTCGTGGTGTTACTGGGGCGCTATGTGACCCGGCCCTTGCTGCACTTTGTGGCGCGTTCCGGCATGCGTGAAGTCTTTAGCGCCGTGGCGCTGTTCCTGGTGTTTGGCTTTGGCATTCTGCTGGAGATGGCTGGGCTATCGATGGCGATGGGAGCCTTTCTGGCTGGCGTGTTGCTGGCCAGTTCCGAATACCGCCATGCGCTGGAAAGCGATATTCAGCCATTTAAAGGCCTGCTGCTTGGGCTGTTCTTTATCGGCGTGGGGATGTCAATCGACTTTGGCACGCTGTTCCATCATCCGTTGCTGATCGCCTCGCTGTTACTGGGTTTTATGCTGCTGAAGGCGGCACTGTTGTGGCTGGTTGCGCCAATGCTTGGGGTACCCAAGCGCCAGCGCGGGCTATTCGCCATTTTGCTGGGGCAGGGCAGTGAGTTTGCCTTTGTGATCTTTGCTGCGGCACAGATGGCCGGTGTATTACCGCTCGAATGGGCTAAATCGCTGACGTTGGCCGTTGCACTTTCGATGGCCGCTACGCCATTGCTGCTGGTGGTTGCCGCTCGCCTGGCCAAGAATGCCCCACAGGACGAACGCCCGGCAGACGTGATCGACGAAGAGAATGCCAGCGTGATCATCGCCGGTTTTGGCCGTTTTGGCCAGATCGCCGGCCGTATGCTGCTGGCTAACGGCGTGCATACCGTGGTGTTGGATCACGATCCGGACCATATCGAAACGCTGCGCAAATTTGGTACCAAGGTGTTCTATGGCGATGCGACGCGAGCCGATCTGTTGGAAGCCGCGGGGGCAGAACATGCCAAAATCCTGATTAACGCCATCGACGATGTGGAAGCCAACCTGCAACTGACGGCGTTGGTCAAACGCCATTTCCCGCACCTGAAAGTGGTGGCGCGTGCCCGCGATGTGGATCACTGGTATCAACTGCGGCAGTTGGGGGTGGAGAAACCCGCACGGGAAACCTTTGAAAGCTCGTTGCTGATCGGCAGAGAAACTCTCGAGCTGCTGGGGCTGGACGCCTACGAAGCCCGTGAAAAGGCGGATACCTTCCGGCGTTATAACCTGAAGATGCTGGAGGATACGTTGGAGAACTACGAAGACACCGAGTTCCGGGTCGCCAGCCTGCAACGGGCTAAAGAAATGCTGTCTTCGGCCATCGAGCAAGATCAGAAGCGCCTATCTCACGTGCAGCAAAACGGCTGGCGCGGCAGTATTGATGGCAAAGCACCGGAGGAAGAGGTCGTAGAGGCGAAAGGGTAATAGCTTGGCGAGGGTTTTACCCTCGCCGGTTTTTTAGCTCAGCGCGACTTTGATACCCAAGGCGATTAACATCCCACCCAACAGCTTATCGACCACCTTCTGGGTTTTCTCCAGCCCACGGCGCACCGGTCCGCTTTGGATCAAAAACACCAGCACCGGCCACCAAACGGCGGAAAGGCCGAAAATAATTCCGGCGTACCACAGCTTTTCACCCAGGCCGGAGTTGATTTGCAGTACCTGGGTAAACACCGCCAGGAAGAACAGCGTGGCTTTCGGGTTGAGCAGATTACACAGGTACCCTTGTACAAAGGCGCTTTTCAGGCTGACCTGCTGTTGAGGCAGGCTGCTGACGCTCATCTTGCAGCCCCCGCGTGATAACAGGGCTTGAATGCCAACCCAGATCAGGTACACCGCACCGGCGTATTTCAGCACGTTGAATAACCACGGCGTGGTGGTGATCACCACCGCCAGGCCCGCGACACAGTAAGACATGTGAGTTGCCACGCCGCAGATCACGCCGAACGCGGTCATCATTGCTGCCAGGCGCGGATAGCGCGCCGTATTTTTAATCACCAGAAAAAAGTCTGGCCCGGGGGAAAGCATGCCGAGCGTGGCAATACCGGCGACAAACAATGAGGTTTCAAGCATGAGCGAGTCTCTGAAAAAGGCCTAATTCTGCTGATAATAACGCCACTCCTCCTGACGTGCATCAACCTATTACACTAATCTCTGGTTATATGATGGGGCTTCATTAAGAGGAAGTGATTGAGCGATATGAAAAAGGAATTAACCGCAGAGCTACCCGGTGTAAACCAGCAACAGCGTGAAATCACCCGTCTGTGTATTCAGTGTGCGTTGCTGTTGCTACAGCACGGAGCGGAAAGCATGGTGGTGGAACAACTCTCGACTCGCCTGGGTCTGGCGCTTGGTATGGATAGTGTAGAAAGCTCCATCTCGGCTAACGCCGTGGTGCTGACCACCATCAGCAATGAAGCCTGCCTGACCACCACGCGGAAGAACGTCGATCGCGGGATCAACATGCAAATGGTGACCGAGGTCCAGCACATTGTGATCCTGGCGGAACACCATTTGGCCGACGTCCATGACGTGGCTCGGCGCTTTGAAAAGATCCGCCCGCTACGCTACCCGCGTTGGCTGGTGGTGCTGATGGTGGGGTTGTCCTGTGGCTGTTTCAGCATGCTCAACGGCGGTGGGCCAGATGCTTTTGCGGTCACCTTTATGGCCAGCGGCCTGGCGATGTTTGTGCGCCAGATGCTGACCGCTCGCCATATGAATCCGCTGATCAACTTTTGCCTGACGGCCTTTGTGGCCACGTCGGTATCCGGCCTGCTGTTACGCGTGCCGTTTTTCCACCAAACCTCCAGCGTGGCGATGGCGGCCAGCGTACTGTTGCTGGTGCCCGGTTTCCCGCTGATCAACGCGGTAGCCGATATGTTTAAAGGCCACGTGAATACCGGTCTGGCCCGCTGGGCGATGGCCAGTTTGCTGACGTTGGCAACCTGCATCGGCGTGGTAATGGCGATGTCGCTGTGGGATTTACGGGGGTGGTCATGAGCCTGCTGTGGGCGCTGTTACAGGACATGCTGTTGGCGGCGGTACCCGCGCTCGGCTTTGCCATGGTGTTCAATGTGCCGGTACGAGCGCTGCGCTATTGTGCCTTGCTCGGGGCGCTGGGGCATGGATCGCGTATGCTGCTGATGCATTTTGGCATGAATATCGAGTGGGGTTCGTTCCTGGCCGCCATTCTGATCGGCATCATCGGCATTTATTGGTCACGCTGGCTGCTGGCGCATCCCAAGGTGTTCACCGTTGCGGCGGTGATCCCGATGTTCCCCGGTATTTCAGCCTATACCGCGATGATCAGCGTGGTGGAAATTTCGCATTTGGGCTACAGCGAAGCCCTGATGTCGGTGATGATCTCTAACTTCCTCAAGGCCTGTTTTATTGTGGGAGCCTTGTCGATCGGCCTGTCGGTACCGGGTCTGTGGCTGTATCGTAAACGTCCCGGCGTTTAGGGATTTTTCTAAGGATCTGGGATTATTAGAGTTTATCTTCAGAGCCGTCCGATATATGAGTATCGCTCGATTCGTCTATCGACGGTGGCCGGGGCTTTACGTATAGTGTGAGCAATTTTGCTGCCTATACAGGGTTAAACAATGATTATCAGCCTGATTGCTGCTTTGGCGGCGGATCGCGTTATTGGTATGGAAAATGCCATGCCGTGGCACCTGCCGGAGGATTTGGCGTGGTTTAAACGTAACACGCTAAACAAACCGGTGATTATGGGCCGTAAGACCTTTGAGTCGATTGGCCGTCCCTTGCCGGGCCGTCATAATATCGTATTAAGCAGCCAGCCGGGTAAAGAACCTGGCGTGACCTGGGTAACTTCGCTGGAGGAGGCTTTGGCTGCGGCTGGCGAGGTGGAGGAAGTGATGGTGATGGGCGGTGGCAGCATTTATAGCCAGTTCCTGCCACGGGCTTCCCGAATGTATCTGACGCATATCGATGCTGAAGTAGGCGGAGATACCTACTTCCCGGATTACGAGCCAGACGAATGGGAAACCTCATTCAGCGCCTTCCACGATGCGGACGCACTGAACTCGCACGGCTACTGTTTTGAGATTTTGGAACGCCGCTAAGGCGGGTTAGCTATCAAATGGGCACCCTTGGGTGCCCATTGTCGTTTTAAGAAGCCGCCAGCGTATCCGCGCCGTCTATCGCATCACGGCGGTTGCTTGGCTGGGTAAAGTAGCGCTTGTCTTCCCAACGTAGCAGGGTCAAATCCCCACCCCAACAGCAGCCGGTATCCAGACCGATGATGCCTTCCGGCGTGCCTCTGCCTTCCAGTGAAGCCCAGTGACCGAAGATGATACTGTACTCGGGGTCGACCAGACGCGGCAGATCAAACCAGGGTTTCAGCGGAGCGGGAGCGGTGCCCGGCGCATCTTTGCAGATCATGTCCAACTGGCCGTTAGGGAAGCAATAGCGCATGCGGGTCAAGGCATTGGTGCTAAAGCGTAGGCGTGCAAGCCCACTCAGCTCTGGGCTCCAGTTGTTGGGCATATCGCCGTACATCGCATCCAGAAATAACGGATAACTGTCGCTGCTGAGTACCGCTTCCACTTCACGGGCACACATCTGTGCGGTCTCGATATCCCACTGTGGGGTAATGCCGGCGTGGCCCATGATCAGTTTGCGTTCATCATCCACCTGTAGCACTGGTTGGCGACGCAGCCAGTTGATCAACTCGTCAGCATCAGGTGCTTCGAGCAAGGGGGTAATGCGGTCTTTGGGTTTGTTACGGCTGATACCGGCGTACACCGCCAGCAGGTGCAGGTCATGGTTACCCAGAACCATGCGCAATGCCGGGCCGAGAGAGCGGAGGTAGCGCAGCACTTCGAGCGAGCCAGGGCCACGGGCGACCAGGTCGCCAGTCAGCCACAGTTGGTCTTGCAGGGGATCGAAATCAACCTGAGCTAATAGCGACTGCAGTTCATCGAAACAGCCATGAACGTCGCCGATAAGATATGTCGACATATTAGTGGATCAGCGTAGGGATGGCTAAACGGAACACCGGAATGGCGGTACGGAATGGCTGACCCTGCTGATCAACCATTTCATAGTGGCCTTCCATGGTGCCCAGCGGGGTTTCGAGTATCGCACCGCTGGTATATTGGAACTCGCTGCCGGGCCGGATAATGGGCTGTTCACCGATCACCCCCTCGCCCTGAACCTCGGTTTGGCGGCCGTTGCTGTTGGTGATCAGCCAGTAACGGCCCAGCAGTTGCACGTCAAAGCGCCCCAGATTACGGATGGTAACGGTATACGCGAAGACGTAACGTTCTTCCTCAGGTATCGATTGTGATTCCACATACACACTCTGTACCTGCACACATACACGGGGCGAATCAATCATGACAACTGCTCCTTTATTGCTGCTGCGCCTGCTGTTGTGAAAGCCAGTTAGCCAGCTTACAGTACTGCGCTACAGAAATATTCTCTGCTCTGAGCGTCGGATCGACGCCGAGTTCCGTCAACTGTTCCGGGGTGAAAAGATCGCCCAGGCTGTTGCGGATGGTTTTTCTGCGTTGGTTAAATGCCTGGGTGGTCACACGGCTGAGCATGCGCACATCGCCGACAATATTGGGCATCACCAGATGTGGTACCAGACGAACCACGGCAGAATCGACTTTAGGCGGCGGTGCGAACGCCGTCGGCGGCACTTCCAACACCGGAATAACGTTACAATAATACTGCGCCATCACGGTCAAACGCCCGTATGCCTTGCTGTTTGGGCCGGCAACCAGACGGTTGACCACCTCCTTTTGCAGCATAAAATGCATGTCGCGGATAGCGGAAGTATAGCTGAAAAGGTGGAACATCAGCGGCGTCGAAATGTTATACGGCAGGTTGCCGAACACGCGCAACGATTGGCCTTCTACGGCTGCCAGCTCGGCGAAGTTCACCGTCATGGCATCTTGCTGATGAATGGTCAGCTTGTCTTTTAGCTGTGGGTGGTTGGCCAGGCGAGCCGCCAGATCGCGGTCAAGTTCAATGACCGTCATGCGGTCCATCCGTGCGCCAACCGGCTCGGTCAAGGCTCCCAGGCCTGGGCCGATTTCGACTACCGCTTCGCCCGGCTGTGGGTGAATGGCTGAGACAATGCTATCGATGACAAACTGATCGGTTAAAAAGTTCTGTCCAAAACGTTTGCGGGCAAAGTGCCCTTGGTGGACTCTATTATTCATTGCTGTTAATTATCATTTTAATGGCGAGAGCCAGGGCCGTTTTGAAGCTGCCTGCATCGGCAGTGCCGCTGCCAGCCAGTTCCAACGCGGTACCATGGTCGACCGAGGTACGGATAAAAGGCAAACCGAGGGTGATATTCACCGCCCGACCAAACCCCTGGTATTTTAGTACAGGCAAGCCCTGATCGTGATACATCGCCAGCACCGCATCTGCATGTTGCAGATATTTGGGCTGGAACAGCGTATCCGCCGGGAGCGGGCCAATCAGCTGGATACCGCGGCTGCGCAGCTCGTCCAAAGCCGGAATAATCACATCCAGCTCTTCACGGCCCATATGGCCGCCTTCCCCCGCGTGTGGGTTTAGCCCACAGACGTAAATCAGCGGGTGTGGGATGCCAAACTGGTTTTTCAGATCCCGATCGAGAATGGTGATCACTTCGAACAGGCTCTGTTGGGTAATGGCGCCCGGGACTGCAAGTAACGGCAGATGGGTCGTTGCCAGAGCGACGCGCAGTTCCTCGGTAGCCAGCATCATCACCACGCGTTCACAATGGCTGCGATCGGCAAAGAACTCGGTGTGGCCGGTAAAGGAGACGCCAGCGTCGTTGATGATGCTTTTGTTGACCGGGCCAGTGACCAGTGCGGCGAACTCACCGTTCAGGCAACCGTCACAGGCACGTGCCAGAGTTTCTACCACATAGGCACTGTTAGCGACGTTAAGTTCGCCAGCAACCACGGCCGCCGGGGCTGCAACGGGCAATACCGTTAATGTCCCGGCACGCTGTGGCTGCGCAGCCTGGCCTGGCTGGTAGTCGCGCAGCGTGAGCGGTAACGCCAACTGGCGGGCGCGCTCAAGCAACAAGGCCGGATCGGCGCACACCACCAGCTCAACAGGCCAATCCTGTTGTGCCAGTACGGTGACCAAATCCGGCCCAACCCCGGCAGGCTCGCCGGGGGTGATGACGATACGGTTATTGTGGTGCATTGCTTCCATCGAGGATCTTCACGTAAGCAGCGGCACGTTGTTCCTGCATCCAGGTTTGCGCTTCTTCGGCAAACTTGCGGTTAAACAGCATGCGGTAGGCACGATCTTTCTGCGCCGCATCGGTTTTATCCACCTGGCGGGTATCCATCAACTGGATCAGATGCCAGCCAAAGGAAGAGTGTACCGGCTCGCTGACCTGGCCTTTTTGCAGCTTCAGCAGCGCATCGCGGAAGGCAGGATCGTACATGTCTGGCGAAGCCCAACCCAGATCGCCGCCCTGCAGGGCAGAGCCTGGATCTTGTGACAGCTGTTTGGCTTCGTCTTCAAACTTCGCTTTGCCGCTCTTGATGGCCGCTGCCACTTCTTGCAGCTTGGCGCGTGCCTGATCGTCGGTCATCACCACTGAAGGTTTCAGCAGGATATGACGGGCATGCACTTCGGTCACGGAAATCGACTGGGTACCGCCACGGATATCGTTGACCTTCAGGATATGGAAGCCGACGCCGGAGCGGATTGGGCCAACCACGTCGCCTTTTTTGGCACTGGACAGACGTTCAGCAAACAGCGTTGGCATTTCCTGCAGTTTACCCCAACCCATCTGGCCGCCTTTCAGCGCCTGTGAGTCGGCAGAGTAGGTGATCGCCAGTTTGCCGAAATCGGCACCGCCGGTCGCTTCACCCGCCAGGCGTTTTGCCAGCGCTTCGGCTTCATCAACCTGCTTCTGCGATGGGTTTTCTGGCAGCGGGATCAGGATGTGGCTGATGTTGATGTCGGTTTCACCGCCGTTCTGTGCGCCGACCTGTTTGGCCAACGCGTCAACTTCCTGCGGCAGGATGGTGACACGGCGACGCACTTCGTTGTTACGCACTTCCGAGGTCAGCATTTCCTTGCGGATCTGCGCACGGTAAGTGTTGTAGTTCAGACCTTCATACGCCAAGCGGCTACGCAGTTGATCCAGACTCATCTTGTTCTGGGCGGCGATGTTGCCGATCGCCTTGTCCAGATCGGCATCGCTGACGGTGATCCCCATTTTTTGCGCCATCTGCAGCAGGATGTTATCCATAATCAGACGTTCAAGGATCTGGTGACGCAACGTATTGTCGTCTGGCAATTGCTGGCCAGCCTGCTGTGCGTTGAGTTTCACCGATTGCATCAGGCCGTTCACGTCGCTCTCGAGGACTACGCCGTTATCGACGACGGCGGCGACTTTATCCATTTGTTGCGGTGCTGCGAACGCGGTATTGGCACAAACCACCAATCCGAGAAGAAGCGTTCTCCAGTTCTTCATACATTTCCCGTTATCTGTTTCCGCAAATGCGGGTGAAAGTTGTTTTTTTTCAATTCGTTAATCAATATCAGAATGCGCGCTGGTAAGGCAGAATACCCGAGCGCAGCATTTCATTGGTGCCAAGGCTGTGATCGCTGCTCAAACCGCGCAGCTCGACGTTGAATGAAACTTTGTTATCGTACTTGCTGACCTGATTGCCGTTGTCCCAATCGGTGATCTTGCGCTCATAACCCACGTTAACCGCCCAGCAGCAGGTGTTATAACGCAGGCCGACCAATTGGTTGGCGGTTTGTTTCGCACGGGTATCGTAGTAATACGCCCCGACCACCGCCCAACGATCGGCAATCGGCCAACTGGCCACCATACCGACCTGTGAAATACCGTCCTGATAGCCTGGGTTGCTGATATCCGGCAGGGTTGCCGAAATATATTCCGGGCTGGCATAACGATAGTTCAACTGCACCATGCGATTCTGATCCTGACGATATTCCACAACCGCGTCGCCTAACGCGACGCTATCGAGACGGGTGTCGTATTGCACACCACCACGCAGGCCCCAGCGATCGTCAATCTTCCAATAGGTGTCACCAGCCCAGACGACGCTGCCGGTATCATCGCTATTATCAAAGTTGCTACTTTGATCCCCGGTCCGCGAGCGACTGAGGTAGTAGATTTGACCTACGGATACGTTAAAACGTTCAACCAGTGCTTCATCATAAATACGCGAGGTGACACCGGCTGCTACGCGGTTCTGCGAGGCGACACGATCAAGGCCGCTGTAGGAACGGTCGCGGAACAGGCCTGAGTAGTCGGTTTGCAGCAGGGTTGAGTCATAGGTATAGATGTTGCTTTGGTCGCGATAAGGCACGTACAGGTACTGCATACGCGGCTCAATGGTTTGGGTAAAACCTTCTGACCAATCCATTGGGCGTTCGAACACCACTTTGCCGTCGGTCTTGAACTGCGGCAGTACGCGGTTGACCGAATCTTCCAGATCGGGAACCGGGCTCCCCGGGTTACGGCTAGCATAGTCGGCGGCAAAACCGTTCGGGATGGTCTGCTGGAAATGCGTCGCCATCAGTTTGGCTTCGGTATTCAGGCTACCCCAACTGTTGGCCAACGGCAGATTGATCGCCGGTGCTACATGCCAACGAGTGGCTTTCGGGTTATTTGGGTTGACGCTGGTAAAGTTGGCAACCTGGGCGTAGGTGTGGAAATCAAACGGGCCAATATCCGATTTATAGTAGTTGAGATCCAACTGCGGCTGTGCACGGTAGGCGTTTTGGTTGCCCACCCCGCTGAAGATCTGGAACTGCTTGGAAGCCAACGTAGCATCCCAGTTCTCATCGGCATAACCGACGCTGAACTTCTGCGTGGCGTAGCCATCGGTGGTGGAGCCGTATTTGGAGTCCAGATCGGTGAAGTAATAAGGGTCGCTGACCTTGGTGTAGTCGACGTTGAAACGCCACACCTGATTCATTACGCCGTTATGGCCCCAGTAGAACAGCCAACGCTTACTGTCGTCGACATCCCCATGGTCTTTTTCGAACTGCCTATCGCTTGGCAGCCAGTCGAAGGCCATGGTGCCCAGACCCGGTTGCAGCAGATAACGGAATTCGTTCTGCCACTGCAGGCCACGATTCGTCATGTAATGCGGGGTGATGGTGGCATCAAAGTTTGGCGCAATGTTCCAGTAATACGGCAGCATGAACTCGAAGCCGTTATTACTGCCATATTTGGCATTGGGGATCAGGAAGCCGGAGCGGCGTTTATTGCCCACTGGCAGCTGCAAATAGGGGCTGTAGAACACCGGCACCTTGCCAATCTTGAAGCGGGCGTTCCACACTTCGGCCACTTCTTCTTCGCGATCGAGGATCACTTCGGAGCCCACTACGCTCCAACTGTTATCGCCAGGCAGGCAAGAGGTGAAGGTACCGTTTTCCAGGATGGTGTAGCGGTTTTGGCCGCGCATCTTCATCTTGTCGGCGTCACCACGCCCTTGGCGACCTACCATCTGATAGTCGCCCTGATAGACGTCGGTATCTTTGGTGTTCAGGTTTGACCAGGCTTTAGGGCCTTTCAGTTTGATCTGATTATCCGCGTAGTTCACGTCACCGGTGGCGGTAACGGTACGGATCGGATCCGGTAGCCCATCTTTTTGCGTCTGCTTCAGCTCAACCTGCTTCGCCGTCAGGGTGCTGTTGCCCTGTTCGACGTTGACGTTGCCAGTGAACAGCGCGTTGTTCGGATAGTTGGCTTCTGAATCATCGGAAATGATGGTGACCGGCAGGCTGTTGGGGTCGCCGCTGATCAACGGTTTATCGTAAACAGGCACGCCGAGCATACATTGCTCGGCCAGATCTGCCAGCGCGTGCTGACTATAAATTGCCGTCCAAATCAACGTGGCCAGCAGTGTTGGGAAACTTTTTTTCATACGCGGTATTGGTGTTCCGTCATCAGAGGCGTCATGTCCGGCAAACGGTCAGAGACTATATCACTCATCAGCGTTGCGCTAGTGTTAAATCCTGCCGTTCGATTGCGTCGTCGTTAGGCGCAGAGATAAATGACAGGTATGATAATCGAATTCTTGGAAAAAATCGCCTTAACCCTTGCTCGTACCGATAGGGATACACAGCTTATTACGGTTTGATAGTTGGGGAGTATATGCAGTATTGGGGAAAACTGCTCGGAGTGATTGTCGCCATTTGGGCTGGCGGCGGATTCTGGGGTGTCGTGCTGGGGTTGATCGTTGGCCATATGATCGACACCGCACGTAATAACAAGCGCAGCCGGGGCTTCTTTACCGACCAGCAAACGCGGCAGACGTTATTTTTTCGCACTACCTTTCAGGTTATGGGGCATCTGACCAAATCGAAAGGGCGGGTGACCGAAGCCGATATCCAGATAGCCAGCCTGTTTATGGACCGCCTGCAGCTGCATGGCGAAGCCCGTACCGCGGCGCAGCAAGCGTTCCGCGAAGGCAAGCACAGCCAGTTCCCGCTGCGTGAAACCTTGCAGCAGTTGCGCAGCATCTGTTTTGGTCGCTTTGATCTGATTCGGATGTTTCTGGAAATTCAAATCCAGGCCGCGTTTGCCGACGGTTCATTGCATCCGAATGAACGCCAGGTGCTGTATGTGATCGCCGAAGAGCTGGGCATTTCCCGCGCTCAGTTCGATCAGTTCCTCAGTATGATCGAAGGAGGGCGTCAGTTTGGCGGCGGCAGTTGGCAGGGGCAGCAAGGGGGATACTCCCAGGGCGGCTACCAGCAGGCGCAACGTGGCCCGACGCTGGAAGATGCCTGCAAGGTGCTGGGAGTGAACAGCAGCGACGATGCCACCACCATCAAGCGTGCCTATCGTAAGCTGATGGGCGAGCATCACCCGGATAAGTTGGTCGCCAAGGGATTGCCGCCGGAAATGATGGAGATGGCGAAACAGAAAGCGCAGGAGATCCAGGCCGCCTACGACCTAATCAAACGCGAGAAGGGCTTCAAGTAGTTGTCGTTAAGGGCGCCGTGTGCGGCGCCCTTAAAAACTCAGAAATCCGGCTCTACGCGAAAATGCATCGGTGTCTGGAACGCGGGATGGGTGATACGCAACTCTTGTGCGTGCAGTTGCAGGCGCGGTGCCATCGCCTTGGCCTCTGGCGGGGCGTAGAAGCCATCGCCGAGAATGGGGTGACCCAATGCCAGCATATGCACGCGCAATTGGTGTGAGCGCCCGGTGATGGGCAGCAGCTTGACCCGCGTGCTGCCATCCGGGTCCCGGGAAAGCACCACATATTCGGTCTGCGCAGCCTTGCCGGTTTCGAAACACACTTTCTGCAAGGGCCGGTTCGGCCAGTCGCAAATCAGCGGTAAATCCACCAACCCTTCATCCTGTGCCATATGCCCCCACACGCGGGCGATATAGCATTTTTTCGGCTCGCGCTCGCGGAACTGGCGTTTTAGCTCACGCTCGGCGGCCTTGTTCAATGCCACCACGATCACCCCGCTGGTAGCCATATCCAGGCGATGCACGGATTCTGCCGCCGGAAAGTCTGCCTGGATACGCGTCATCAGGCTGTCCTTGTTCTCCGGAGCACGGCCAGGCACGGAAAGCAGTCCGCTAGGTTTGTTGACCACGATGATGTGCTCATCCTGATACAGCACGTGCATCGGATCTTGCGGGGGATTGTAAGGTTCCATGTTAGCTCCGCTGAGAAGGGCAAACCGGGGAGCCAAGGCTCCCCGTTGTGTGGATCACTGGTGTGTCACCACTACCAGGCGAATAGCATCCAGCCGCCATCCCGCTTCGTTGAGGTTAATCAGCACCTGCTTGCGGTTGAACTCCAGCGCTTCGACTTCGTCATCACGGATATTCGGGTTAACCGCTTTCAGGGCTTCCAGACGTGCCAGCTCGGTGCTCAGCTTGTCATCGGCCTCTTGCTTGGCCTGTTCGATCAGGGCGCGCGCCTGTTCTTCCACCAGGCTTTCTGCCTGTTGCAGCATCACGTGCACTTCTTGCTGCACCGCATTGACCAGCTTGCTGGAGGTGTGGCGATTGACCGCGTTCAGTTGGCGGTTAAAGCTTTCGAACTCGACCTGTGCCGCCAGGTTGGTTCCCTTGCGATCCATCAACATGCGGATCGGCGTTGGCGGTAGGAAGCGGGTCAACTGCAGGTGTTTAGGGGCCTGGGCCTCAACCACATACACCAGTTCGACCAGCAGGGTGCCCACCGGCAGTGCCTTGTTTTTCAACAGAGAAACCGCACAGCTCCCGGTGTCGCCGGAGAGGATCAGATCCAGCCCGTTGCGGATAATCGGGTGTTCCCAACTGACAAACTGGGCATCTTCACGCGACAGTGCCTGCTCGCGATCAAACGTCACGGTGCAGCCATCTTGCGGTAGCCCAGGGAAGTCCGGTACCAGCATATGGTCGGACGGGGTCAGGACGATCAGGTTGTCGCTGCGGTCTTCCTGATTGATACCGACGATATCGAACAGGTTGAGTGCAAAGCTCACCAGGTTAACGTCATTGTCCTGCGCCGCAATGGCTTCCGCCAGTGCCTGCGCTTTGTCACCGCCGTTGGAGTGCATTTCCAGCAGACGGTCACGGCCCTGTTCCAGCTGCGTTTTCAACTGTTTGTGCTGCTGGTTACAGGCATGGATAAACTCGTCCAGACCTTCCTGCTCAGTAGGGGCGGCCAGGTAGCCAATCAGTTGCTCGTAGCAGCTGTCATAAATCGGCCGGCCGGTAGGGCAGGTGTGCTCGAAGGCATCAAGCCCTTCATGGAACCAGCGGCCCAGCACGGCCTGAGCGGTGTTTTCCAGGTACGGCACCATGATCTGGATGTCGTGCATCTGGCCAATACGATCCAGACGGCCAATACGTTGTTCCAGCAGATCCGGGTTGAACGGCAGATCGAACATCACCATCTGGCTGGCAAACTGGAAGTTACGCCCTTCCGAACCGATTTCGGAGCACAGCAGTACCTGCGCGCCTTCTTCCTGTGAAGCGAAGTAGGCGGCGGCGCGATCGCGTTCGATAATGCTCAGCCCTTCGTGGAACACGGCGGCGCGGATCGCTTCGCGCTCGCGCAGCACCTGCTCCAGTTGCAGAGCGGTCGCGGCCTGGGCGCAAATCACCAGCACTTTCTCATGACGGTTGGCGACCAGATAATCCAGCAGCCACTCAACGCGCGGATCGAAGTTCCACCAGGTCGCATTCTCCCCTTCGAACTCCTGATAAATCTGTTCTGGGTAGAGCATGTCGCGGGCGCGGGCTTCGACGGTTTTCTTGGCGCTCATGATGCCGGACACCTTGATCGCCGTCTGATATTGCGTTGGCAACGGCAGTTTGATCTGGTGCAGGTGACGGCGTGGGAAGCCTTTTACGCCGTTACGGGTGTTACGGAACAGCACGCGGCTGGTGCCGTGGCGATCCATCAGCATGGTGACCAGTTCCTGGCGCGCCTGTTCGCTGTTGTCGGTATCGCTGTTGGCCGCTTTCAGCAGTGGCTCAATGTCCTGCTCGTCGATCAGCTCACCCAGCAGGTTCAACTTGTCATCTGCCAGACGCTCGCCGCTCAGCAGCAGCGTCACCGCATCGGCTACCGGACGGTATTTCTGCTGGTCGGTGACAAACTCCTGGTAGTCATGGAAACGGCTGGGATCCAGCAGGCGCAAGCGGGCAAAGTGGCTTTGCTGGCCAAGCTGCTCCGGAGTTGCCGTCAGCAACAGTACGCCAGGGATGTGCTCCGCCAACTGTTCAATCACCTGATATTCACGGCTCGGCGCGTCTTCGCTCCAGGCCAGATGATGAGCTTCGTCTACCACCAGCAGATCCCAGTGGGCATCGGCCAACTGCTCAAGGCGCTGTTTGTTGCGACGCACGAAATCCAGCGAGCAGATCACCAACTGTTCGGTTTCGAACGGGTTGCTGCTGTCGAGCATCGCTTCGGAATAGCGGCTATCGTCAAACAGTGAGAAATAGAGGTTGAAGCGACGCATCATTTCAACCAGCCACTGATGTTGCAGGGTTTCCGGTACCACGATCAGCACGCGTTCGGCGCGGCCAGCCAGCAGTTGCTGATGAATAATCATCCCGGCTTCGATGGTTTTACCTAGGCCCACTTCATCGGCCAACAGAACGCGCGGTGCATGGCGCTGGCCGACCTCGTAGGCGATATGCAATTGGTGCGGGATCAGGCTGGCGCGCATACCACGCAGGCCAGCGAACGGCAGGCGATACTGCTCGCTCTGGTATTTGCGGGCGCGGAAACGCAGCGCAAAGCGATCCATGCGGTCAATCTGACCGGCAAACAGGCGGTCTTGCGGTTTACTGAAGGTCAGCTTGCTGTCCAGCAGCACTTCACGCATAGCGACGCCGCTTTCCTGGGTGTCCAGACGCGTGCCGATATAGGTCAACAGGCCGTTATCCTCTTTGACTTCCTCCACCTGCAACTGCCAGCCTTCGTGGTTGCTGATGGTGTCGCCCGGGTTAAACATCACGCGGGTGATTGGCGAGTCGTTTCTGGCATAGAGGCGGTTTTCACCGGTTGCGGGGAAAAGCAGGGTGACCATGCGCACGTCAAGTGCTACCACGGTTCCCAGTCCCAATTCGCTTTCCGTATCGCTGATCCAGCGTTGACCAAGTGTAAAAGGCATAGTTTGTCGGCTCGATTCTTATTAAGTAAGTCTTGCTACCCGGCAGATAAGCCCTGGGTAACCTGTTTCAACTGCTTGCTATTCCCGGCATCTTGCCTGCCACCGCGTTGTTACCGGTTGGCGAGCTTTATTTTCATTTAGCGGGTAATAGCCTGTTACGCCAGACGTCTGGTGACGGCATGGCGACAACGATGTTGTGAATAGTGGTTCAGAATTTGGGAAGGGCGCTATGGTAATGGAAGGCGGCGCATTCGTCACCTGTAAAACCCGATGATTTTATCTTCCCAAATGCCGACTAACACCAGTAAAAAGAAAGGGTTTCCCCATGGGGTGGTATTACCCCCAGCTTTGACCGCTCAGAACAGGCCTATCTGCCTGGTTACCAACGCCGAAAAATCGTCGTACAGGAAGGGAAGTATAGCGTCTGCTACCGGTTGCAGCTGGCGTTCGAGATAATGGTCGTAATCGATCGCGGATTGCCGGGTTTCCAACGGCTCTGGCCCGGCTAGCGTCATTACATAGCTGATCCAGCCACCGTTCTGATATTGCAGCGGCCGCCCCTGTTGACGATTATAGTCATCGGCCAGGCGGGCTGCTCGGGCGTGTGGCGGGACATTGCGTTGATAGTCATCCAGCTTGCGCCGCAGGCGTTTGCGGTACACCAGCCGGTCGTCAAATTCGCCGTTCAGCGTTTTGGCCACGTAATCGCGCACAAAGTCTTGATAGGGCTGGCGCTTGAAGATGCGTTGATAGAGCTGCTGCTGAAACTGCTGCGCCAGCGGGGTCCAGTCTGTGCGTACCGTTTCCAACCCTTTATACACCATCTCTTCACTGCCGTCCGGTTTGCTGATCAACCCTGCGTAGCGTTTTTTGCTGCCCTGCTCGGCACCGCGGATGGTAGGCATTAAAAAGCGGGAGTAGTGGGTTTCAAACTCCAGCTCCAGCGCATTTTCCAGCCCATATTGCTGTTGTAGATGCTGATGCCACCATTGATTGACGTGATCGAGCAGCTCGCGGCCAATCTCGGCGGCCTGCTGTTCACTGTGGGCCTTTTTCAGCCAGACAAAGGTCGAGTCCGTATCGCCGTAGATCACCTCGTAACCTTTAGCTTCGATCAACTCTCGCGTCTGGCGCATGATCTCATGGCCGCGCAGGGTGATCGAAGAAGCCAGCCGGGGATCGAAGAAGCGACAGCCGCTCGATCCCAGCACGCCGTAGAAGGCATTCATGATGATCTTGAGCGCCTGCGACAGCGGCTTGTTGTTGTGGCGTTTGGCCGCTTCGCGCCCCTGCCAGATCTGGCGAACAATCTCGGGAAGGCAGTGTTTGGTGCGGGAGAAACGAGCCTGGCGAAAACCCGGCACCGAGTTTTCATCATCCGGGTGCTGCATGCCTTCTACCAGCCCGACGGGATCGATCAGGAAGGTGCGGATGATCGACGGATACAGGCTTTTGTAATCCAGTACCAGCACCGAATCATACAGGCCGGGCTGTGAATCCATCACAAAGCCGCCGGGGCTGTGCTCTTCCGGCAACTCCCCAAGGTTGGGGGCCACATAGCCCTGACGATGCATGCGCGGGATATAAAGGTGGTTGAAGGCCGCCACCGAACCGCCGCTGCGATCGGCCGCCAGGCCGGTCACGGTGGCGCGCTCAAGCAGGAAGGTCAACAGTTCGGTTTTGGCGAAAATGCGCGTCACCAGCTCGCAGTCTTTCAGGTTATAGCGGGCAAGAGCGGGTTTATCTTCGGCAAAACGGCGGTCTATTTCCGCCATCCGCTGGTAAGGATTGTCGATCGATTTCCCTTCCCCAAGCAGCGTTTGCGCCACATATTCCAGGCTGAAGGACGGGAAGTTCCAGGTGGCCGACTTCAGCGCCTCGATACCGTCGATAATCAATCGCCCGGAGGCCGAGGCGAAGAAGTGGTTTTGCTTAAAGCCGTGCTCGCGCCACTCCAACAGGTTACCGCCACGGCCAAAGCGCAGGGGGATCTGATACCGCTCGGCGTGTTTTTGCAGTACCCGCAGATCGAACTGCACCAGGTTCCAGCCGATAATGGCGTCGGGATCGTGCTGCTCCAGCCATTGATTCAGGCGTTCCAGCAGCTGTGGGCGGCTGTTGCAATATTCCAGCTCGAAATCCAGCACCTCAGTGCCGCCGTTGGCAGGGCCGAGCATATACACTTGGCGCTGGCCACAGCCTTCCAGCGCGATGGAGTAAAGCTCGCCATGGGCGGTGGTTTCGATATCCAGTGATACCAGCTTTAGAGTGGGGCGGTAGTCTGGGGCAGGCTTCATCTGGCCATTGAGCCACAGGCCATGACCGTCGGGTTGACCGTTGAACCACACCGGAGCGGTGATAAAGCGCTCCATCAGATAGCGTTCTGGCGGGCGGATATCGGCCTCAAATACGTTGACGCCGCCCTCTTTGAGCAGCTTTTCCAACTTGATCAACTGACGATGCTGGCGGCAATAAAGGCCCATCACCGGACGGGAGTGGAAATCCTGCAGCGGCAGGGGTTTCAGCTCGACATGACGCTCTTCACGCAGCAGCAACTCGGCCCGCTGACGCTGTTCGGCGGGAATGAATGCCACGGAGGTCTGTGGGGCCAGCCGTAGCCGTTGTGGCCCGCTATCGGTTGCCAGCCAGAACTCAACTTCGGTACCGGCGGGCGTATCACGCCAATGGCGAGTGAGTAAGAAACCCTGCTGTAGAGATGTCACTAGTTCCTGATCATCGATGTTCTATAGGTGTTTATAGTATGGGTTTTTATACAGTAATTGTCTATCACTGGCCCGATTGGCTAAATCTACATACAATTCAACGATTGACTCCCCCTGGCCCGCGCCGGACAATCCTTCGCCCATACGTTTAGCTTACCAACAGAGGTTTAATGGAAGCCTATTTACAGCAGTTGATCACCCAGTCATTGGCTTTCACCCTGGTGGTGGTCATGTTGGTGGCGTTCCTGGAGTCGCTGGCGTTGGTCGGTTTGCTATTGCCGGGCACGGTGATGATGGCCAGCATTGGCGCACTGATCGGCAGCGGGCAGGTGGACTTTTATATGGCCTGGGGGGCGGGTATTGTCGGTTGTCTGCTGGGGGATTGGATCTCCTACTTTATCGGCCGGGCCTTCAAGGGGCCGCTGCACCGCTGGTCGTTCCTGAAAAAGAACAAGGCGATGCTGGATAAAACCGAGCATGCGCTGCATCAGCACAGTATCGTTACCATTTTGATCGGTCGCTTTGTTGGCCCGACGCGCCCGCTGGTGCCGATGGTGGCCGGCATGCTTGATCTTCCTCCCTACAAATTTGCCCTGCCAAATATCATCGGTTGCCTGACCTGGCCACCGGTCTATTTCTTCCCTGGTATTCTGGCGGGAGTCGCGATCGATATTCCTGCTAGCGCCAACAGCGCGTTGTTCAAATGGCTGTTGTTTGGCGTGGTGGTGCTGGTCTGGCTGGCGGCCTGGCTGAGTTGGCGCTGGTGGCGTGAAGGAAAGCGCAGTGCCGATAAGCTGACGCGCTGGCTAACGCCGAAGCGGCTGAGGTTGGCCTGTATTGCTAGCTGGGGAGGGGCGCTGGTGTGTTTCTATTACATGCATCAGCAGGCGTTGATGCCGGTATATCGACACCTGTTGTGGAAAGTGCTGGCGGGCTGATGTCAGGCGTAAAAAAACCGACTGGTGAGGTCGGTTTTTTTATTTCCCGGGCTGGAGTTGGTCACTCTGACCGGATGAGACAGCACCCATCTAACGTAGTTGATTTTATCGTCGATCGTCCTCAATGTCAAAAACGCAGAAATCGGAAATCTGTTATGTCGCGCCCTGAATTGGTTAAGATATAATCAGCAGGTTAGCTCTGCTGCTGTCTTTACTTCGGTATGCGCATGTACACATTCAAGTCCTGGTCGGGTGTACGGATGGTGCCGTTATCCGGCGCTCTGGCCGGAGTAAGACTGCACCCATCTAACAACTGAGTGCTGCGCTGTGACAGGCAATGTAAGGGTAAGCGGCGGTGGCTCACTCCATGTTATGGAGAAAACGGGTGATTGATATCGATAAGGCAATCATCGTTCTTGGGGCGCTGATCGCGTTACTGGAACTGATCCGTTATGTGCTTCAGTTACTGAACTGATAACGGAAACGTAGCTAAGGCCGGGGGCTAACCACTTCCCGGCCTTTAACATTCAGCCGCCAAAGCTTATTGGAAGAACGCCTCCAACTGCTCAAACACCCGCATATCTTCGTTATGGCGTTTCACCTGTAATACATCCTCCAGCTTTTCAACCTGGCTGATCATCTGCACCAGGCGCTGATCGTCGGCCACCAATAGCCAAATGCGGCTCTGGGTCCCATCTTTCAGCGGCATACACAAAATACCTTCCACGTTAAAGGCACGGCGGGCAAACAGGCCGCAAACGTGGGTCATTACGCCCGGATGGTTCCGTACCTCCAACTCCAGGATCACCTGTGGATTCTTTTGTAGTGATTGCATGGCTTATTCTCCAATCATTTCGATGTTGGCGGCACCTGGTGGCACCATTGGGTAGACTTTTTCGTTGATATCGATCAGCGCGTGGATCAGGCAAGGGCCAGGGCGTTGGATCGCTGCCAGCAGCGCAGCCTGTGGATCTGGCTCGGCATTCAAATCGCAGGTGTCCAGGCCAAAACCGGCGGCAATTTTCAGGAAATCGGTACGCTTTGGATAGGTGGCGGCAAAGATATGCTGTTGATAGAACAGCGTCTGCTGCTGGTGTACCAACCCCAAGGCCTGGTTGTTCATCAGGATGATTTTCACGTCCAGATTATGCTCAACGGCGGTCGCCATCTCCTGAATATTCATCATCAGGCTGCCGTCACCGGAGAAACACAGCACCTTGCGCTGAGGCTCTGCCAGGGCTGCACCAATCGCAGCAGGCAAACCAAAGCCCATGGTGCCCAAACCGCCGGAGGTCAGCCACTGGCGCGGGCGGCTCAGTGGATAAGCCTGGGCTACCCACATCTGATGCTGGCCTACATCGGTGGTGATAATGGCGCTTTCGTCCACGCAGCGTGCCGCGGCCTTAACCAGCCCGTAATGGCTCAATGGGTCTGCCACATTTGGCATGTTGATCGGGAATTCACGCTTCAGATCGTTAACGGTGTTCATCCATTCGGTACGCGGCTGTGCTTCAATCATCGGTAACAGCTGTTGCAGCACCTGGCCGACGTCGGCATGGATGGCAATATTGGCCTGTTTTACCTTGCCCAGTTCGGCACGGTCGATGTCCACGTGGATAATCTTGGCGTTCGGGCAGAATTGCTCGGTTTTACCGATTGCCCGGTCGTCGAAACGGGCGCCCAACACGATCAGTAGATCGGCTTCCTGCAGTATAAAGTTGGTGCTGCGCGCGGCATGCATCCCCAACATGCCTAATGACAGTGGGTGTTCTACCGGCATTGCGCCCAATGCCATCAGCGTCATGGTGGTTGGCAGGTTGGAGAGCTCGGCCATTTCCAGCGCCGGTTTATGGGCTTCTGCGCAGATAATGCCGCCACCCAGATACAGAATAGGCCGCTTGGCCTGATTGATCATGGCCGCAGCCTGTTCAACCAGCTTACTGTCAAAGGCCGGTGGGGCGTCGGGTACGGCCATTGGCGGTAATGAATCCCACTCAATTTCGGCGGTTTGCACGTCTTTCGGGATGTCGATCCACACCGGGCCTGGACGGCCGGATTCGGCAATGCGGAACGCGTCGCAGATCACCTGTGGCAGATCGCTGATATCGCGGACCAGATGGTTGTATTTGGTGATGGGGATAGAGATACCGTAGGTATCGACTTCCTGGAAGGCATCGGTGCCGATCATCGAGGATGATACCTGGCCGGTGATACACACCAGCGGGATTGAATCGAGCTTGGCGTCGGCAATAGCGGTCACCAGATTGGTGGCTCCCGGGCCACTGGAAGCGATACAGACCGCCGCCTTGCCGTTGGTACGTGCCATGCCCTGCGCCATAAAACCGGCCCCTTGCTCGTGGCGGGCCAGCACGTGCTGGATGACGGTGCTTTGGCTCAGAGCATCGTACAGCGGCAGCGCTGCGCCACCGGGAATGCCTGCAATAGTGGTGATACCCTGACGCTCCAGCAGATGCACGATCAGCTGTGCGCCGGTAATACGTTGGCCTTGGTGTGGCGTGCCCGAAGTTGCCATGTGCCTATCCTTTTCTCTGGGCCGGTTAGCTTTTCTGGGCAGGGGGACTAAAACAAGAAACCCCGCCCGGTTTGCGCCGGCGGGGTTTGGGAATCGATGCGTTGATTCGGACCCTACGGCGCGTTGCCGACGACCACCACCACACGCACGACGACCACCGCGGCTGGTAGCGCGGTTGTTAGTAGGGTCGAGGTCAGCGAGGATGCGATCACAGGGAGCCTTATCATCAATAGTAAAAAACAGAATTTTATAAAACCACAGGTGCAAAATTCGCACAACAGGTTTATTGGTTCAGCATAAAAAACGCGTGGTAGATCACGGTTTAACCAGAATACCCAGCACCTGGGCCTCCGGTGCGCTGCCGCTGACCAGCGCCTGGGTCGGGCCGTCGTAATAAATCCGCCCATCCACGACCAGCAAGGTACGCGGCGCGATGCGGGCAGCATCCTCAAGATTGTGTGACACCATCAGCAGTGTGAGTTGGCGCTGGTCGCAGACGTTTTGCAGCAGTTGCAGCATCTCACTGCGTAGTGCCGGATCGAGTGCAGAGAAAGGCTCATCGAGCAGCAGGATCGGCTGCTGGCGGATCAGGCAACGCGCCAAGGCTGCCCGTTGCCGCTGCCCGCCGGAAAGCTGCGACGGCAGGCGTTGCAGATGTTCTTCCAGCCCGACCTGCTGGGCAATCTGTGCCAGTTGTTCCTGCTGGGCGGCGGTTAGGTGCAGGCCAGGATCCAGCCCCAGGCCGATGTTTTGCCTGACCGTCAGGTGGGCAAACAGGTTGTTTTCCTGAAACAGCATCGACACCGGGCGTTTGGCCGGTGGCGAAGCGGTATGATCGCTTCCGTTGAGCCACAGTTTGCCGCTGGCCGCTGGCAGGAAACCCGCGATCAGGCTGAGCAAGGTACTTTTGCCTGCGCCGCTAGGGCCCAGCACCGCGACGTGTTCTCCCGACTGAATGCGCAGGTCAAAACGCATCGGCAGGTGTTCATATAGATAGGTCAGTTTTTCAAGCGTCAGCATGGCGGCCCGGTAAACGTTCAATCAGGGTAAACAGCAGGAAACAGAGCAACAGCAGCAGCAGGGCGGTCACGGCCCCATCGTTGCTACGGTATGCGCCAATCTGCTGATAGAGATAAAAAGGCAGAGTACGGAACTGCTCGTTGCCGAACAGCGCTACCACGCCGAAATCGCCAATCGACAGCACACAGGCAAAAGCCAGAGCCTGCGCCAGCGGGCGTTGCAACGCTTTCAGCTCGATCCAGCGCAGCCGCTGCCAGCCGTGGATATCCAGCGATAAGCAGAGCGGATTATAACGCTCGGCCAGATCGCGCATCGGATTTTCCAGCACTTTCAGCGCGTAGGGCACCGCCATCAACGCATTGGTGAGGATCACCAGCGCATACGGCGACTGCGGCAGCCCAGTGGTATCGCTTAGCAACAGGAAGAAACCGGTAGCCAGCACAATACCCGGCATCGCCAGGATCACCATGCCGCTCAGTTCCAGCGTTTGGCCCCAGGCGGCCCGTTGCCGCAGCTTCAGTTCACGGCTGCTCCACAGCAGCATCATGGTCAATACGACACATAAAATACCCGCCCCAAGTGCGATGCGCAGTGAGGTGAACAGGGCCTGCCAGAGAATGGGCTGTTGCAGCACGGTGACCAGCGTTTGGTTGGCACCGTCGATGATCACCGCCAGCAACGGAGGCAACAGCAACAATAGCGCTGCGGCAATCAATAGCGTATCGCTAATGCGCCGCCCCAGGCTGTCCTGCGGATCGCGCCAGCGCTGGGCGTGGGTATGGCCAACCGGTAGAGCCTGGCTCAAACGCTGGCTGAGCACCACCAGCCCCAGGCAGCAGGCCAGTTGGATCAGCGCCAGCAGCGCAGCGCGGCTGAGATCGTAGTCGTAACTCAAGGCCTGATAGATCGCCAGTTCTATGGTGGTAGCCTGCGGCCCGCCGCCCAACGACAGCACGGTTGCAAAGCTGGCAAAACACAGCATAAATACCAGTGCGCCGCTGGGTAAGATCTGGCGGTGTAACGCAGGCCATTCCACAAAGCGGAACTGCTGCCAGCCGTTCATCCCCAGCTGCGCGGCCAGTTGTCGCTGCTCGGTGGGAATGTTCTCCAGCGCCTGTAGCAGCAGGCGAGTGGCCAGCGGCATATTGAAGAACAGATGCGCCAGCAGGATACCTTGCAGACCATAAGGCGAAAAACTGTAGTTCACGCCCAGCCAACCACACAGCGTTGCCAGCCAGCCTTGCCTGCCGTAGACGCTCAGCATGCCAAACACCGCCACCAGCACCGGCAGCACCAGCGTCATGGCGCACAGGCGCAGCAGCAGGTTGCGGCCAGGGAAACGTCTGCGGTACAGCGCCCGGGCCAGCCAGATGGCAGGCACTACCGAGATTACGGCGGAGAGCAGCGCCTGCCAAAAGGTAAAGCGCACCACGTGCCACAGGTAGCTGTCCTGCCACAGGCTACGCCAATCGCTTTCGGGCGCATGACGCCACAGCGAGCCCATGGCCGCCAACGCGATCAGCAGGATCAGACCGGCGGCCATCAGCCCCGGCCATAACCAGCGGGGGATCAGTGGCTGACGGCGGTTTGCCATGCCCGGATCCAGTTACCACGCTGTTGTGCCACTTCCTCGGCGCTGAATTGTAATGCCGTTTGCGGCACGGTCATCTGTTCAAAACCGGCAGGCAGTTCCGTCTTGATCACCGGGTACATCCAGTTTCCGGTAGGAATGGTGTTCTGGAAGGCCGGGGAGGCCATAAACTGCATGAAGCGCTCGGCCAGTTCTGGCTGTTTGCTGGCCTTTAGCTTGCCAGCGACTTCGATTTGCAGGTAGTGCCCCTCACTGAAGCTGGCCGCCGCATAAAGGTCTTTTTTCTCTTCGATCAGATGGTAGGCGGGGGAGGTGGTGTAGCTCAGTACCATGTCGCCTTCCCCTTTCAGGAACAGGCCGTAGGCTTCACTCCAGCCTTTGGTCACGGTGACGGTTTTCTTCGCCAACTGTTGCCAGGCGAGCGGTGCTTCGTCGCCATACACTTTCTGCATCCAGAGCAGCAGGCCAAGGCCAGGTGTGCTGGTGCGCGGATCCTGATAGATGATCTTCAGGGGGCGGTCGCTGCTCACCAACTCTTTCAGGCTGGTCGGCGGGTTCTTCAGCTTGTCTTTGTTGTAGACGAAAGCAAAGTAGCCATAGTCGTAGGGAACGAAGGTCTGGTTGTGCCAGCCACCGGGAACGGTGAGCTTGCTAGTATCGACTTGGCTGGCGGTGAACAGATCGGTTTGCTGCGCGGCTTGCAGCAGGTTGTTGTCCAGGCCCAAAACCACGTCGGCGGCGCTGTTCTTGCCTTCCATTCTCAGGCGGTTGAGTAACGATACGCCGTCTTCCAGCGCCACGAATTTCAATTCGCAGTCACATTCGGCCTCAAAGGCTTTTTTTACCGCTGGGCCCGGGCCCCAGTCGGCAGCGAAAGAGTCGTAGGTGTAGACCGTCAGCGTTGGCTTGGCCAGGACGGGCATCGCCGCTAGCAATAATAAACAGGGCAGGTATTTTTTGACCACTTTGCACTCCTAATAGTAAAGGGGCAAAGGTATCTGAGGGCTGGGTTAACGAAGGCTAACGCGCCATGCTCAAATCCCTCCGCCGGTATTGACCGGATCAGGTTCGACGGGTGTGCTCTCAGCGGAAAACCGTTGGCCAAAAATTGGCTTGTTCTCCGCACCCCGTTGAGTCGGCGCTATTGTAGAGGCTTAGGGGCGTGGGTGAAAGGCGATTATGCTTCCGGTGGCGCAAACCACGCAGATTTAAAATCGAACCAACCGAGGGTATTCATCCGTACCCCGCGCATGCTGCGTTGACCATGCAGTTGCAGCCAGTGATGGAATAACGGATGCAACTGATGGCTGCTGACCAGGCGCTGGCAAAACTCGGCCATGGACAGGCGATTTTCCCGCCACTGAGCGGCATCCTGCGCGATATCCTCCGTCAGACAATGTTGTATCAGCGGTAATTCGTACAGCGTGGCAAACAGAGAAAACTCCAGCGGCAGGGTGAAGTTGGCGCTGCCTAACCACAGATCGCTTTGCGCCTTGCCCTTATGCCAGACTTCATAATCCACGGCCTGCACATTGAGTTTGATACCCTGTTCGGCTAGTAGAGAGGCGATAGCCTGCTTGATTGCGTGGAACTCGGAGTGTTCGTTATAGAAGGTCAGGGTCAATTCGGTTAAGCCCGGAGGCTTGGGCTGCTGCCCCAGCACACGATTATGCAACCAGCGCGGGAGAATGCCATAGGCCGGAGCCCAGTAACGTTGGTAGAGCGGCCCGGCGTGGCTCAGCAGAGCAATAGGGTTGATCAGTTCGCTTAACCAACTGCGGATTGCCGGATCGGCCGCCAGTGCCGAACGCTGGTCGAACAACAGAAAATAACAGCCTTCTTCGAGGCGGCTTTCCAGCTCGTTCCTGCCGGTATCATCCCCTTGTAACTGTACGCCGGAGTGCGCCAGCTCTTCGGTGATTTCCGGCAATACCCAAATGTTGACCTCATCGATCAGGGCACGATAGCCAAAGTAGTCGTCAAAGGCATGAATTTTCATCTGGCTTTGGTTGTTGTGTATCACCCGATAGGGGCCGGTGCCAATCGGATGGCGGGCAAAATCCGGCAGGTTCTGCCATTCGCGCGGCAGGATCATGGCATGTACGCTGCTCAGCAGCCAGGGCAGCCAATAGTCCGGCGTGTGCAGATATACATCGATGACATAGGGCGTAGGTGAGACGATCCTGTCGATATGTGAAAATAGCGGTTGTGGGATCAGGCGGTTGAGTGAATAGATAACATCTTCCATTTCCAGCTCACGGCCATGATGAAAATGGATCGCCGGGCGAAGATAAAAGCGCCAGTGTAAAGGGGTGAGCGTTTGCCAATGATGTGAAAGATCGGGCTCAAGTTCCCCGTTTTCCTCATTTACCCGTGTCAGGCCGTTGAAAATCTGTCTTGCCAGGTGGGTTTCTGAACGACGCAGTGCCGAACCGGGTAACAGGTTGTAAAGCTGACGATAGTAGAGCACGCGCAGGATATGTTTCCCCTGGCGGAAGCTGCGCCCCAGCTGGGAAAGCAGCATTTGGCGTACTACGTCTTTATCGCCCACCAGTTGGACCAGTTGGTCGATGCGATCCTGTTCCAGCAGTTCCTCGGCGCGCTGTTGTTGCAGTGCCAATCCGGTGTAGTGAAAGCTGAGCTGTGAACGTTTACCCCGGCCGGACTCGGCCTGCCAGGTCAGCCAACCCTCGTGCTGCATGGCTCCCAGCAGCGAACGAACATGGCGGCGGGAACAGCTGAGTACCTCTGCCAACTCTTGCAGCGTGGTTTCGGTGGTTTGGCCATGGCAGCGTTGCCACAGGCGAATGAACTGTTGTTGCAGGCGTGAGGTGGACATAAAAGAGGAACTCTCTGGCATCAAGTCGTCAATTTATCTTTCCCTATATTACGCCGATAATGAGGGCAGTTGAATCAGCGGAGGGATAACAAATGACGGTTCTGTTAACTAAACAGTTTTATCAGCGTTATTTCACCGCCATCCGCCGCCAGCAGGCCGATTGGCTGCAGGTGGTCCCTGAACAGGCGCGGCTGGAGATGCTGGCCCACTTGACCCAGTGGGACATCGCCACGCTGAGCGACAAGCAATACCGTGAGCGTATCTGACGTTCACCGCAAAAGTGTTTCTGAGTAATGGTGCTTTTCACCAGCCAGTGGGGTTACCCACTGGCATTTTTATCTGCCGTCTTTACTTCCTTCGGCAATTTTCCTTCTGTAGCATAGCCTTCTTTATTTCTGGATAGGGATATCGCTATGAATTTCAGACGCTGGTTACCGCGCCGTTTTAATCCCGTTTTTGCCGCCTTCCTGCTAATAGCCTTCCTGACCGGCATTGCTGGAGCGCTGCAAGCCCCCACGCTAAGCCTGTTTCTGACCACCGAGGTAAAGGTGCGGCCGCTATGGGTAGGCATGTTCTATACCGTGAATGCCATCGCCGGGATCATCGTCAGCTTCCTGTTGGCCAAGCGTTCGGATACCCGTGGCGATCGGCGCAAGCTGATCCTGGTGTGCTGTGCCATGGCGCTGGCCAATAGCCTGTTGTTTGCATTCAACCGTGATTATCTGACGTTGATCACCGTAGGCGTGCTGCTGGCCGCGATTGCCAATACCGCCATGCCGCAGATTTTTGCCTTGGCGCGTGAGTATGCGGACAGCTCGGCACGTGAAGTGGTGATGTTCAGTTCGGTGATGCGTGCTCAGCTTTCACTGGCCTGGGTGATCGGCCCGCCGCTGTCATTTATGTTGGCACTGAACTACGGCTTTACCGTGATGTTTATGATTGCGGCGCTGATTTTTGCCGTCAGCGTGCTGCTGGTGTGGCTGATATTGCCTTCGGTGCCCCGTGCCGACGTTGAGATCAGCGTAGATTCTCCGCCTATTGCGCCAATCAGCGCCTGGCGCGATCCCGATGTGCGCCTGCTGTTTGTGGCTTCGATGCTGATGTGGACCTGCAACACCATGTATATCATCGATATGCCGCTGTACATCACCGCCGATTTGGGCTTGCCTGAACGGCTGGCAGGTTGGCTGATGGGCACCGCCGCCGGGCTGGAAATCCCGGCTATGCTGCTGGCGGGTTATTACGTCAAACGCTTTGGCAAACGCAATATGATGCTGTTTGCGGTGGCGGCAGGCGTGCTGTTTTATGCCGGGCTGGTGTTGTTCAAGTTCCAGTCGGCCCTGATGATATTGCAGCTGTTCAACGCGGTGTTTATCGGCATTATTGCCGGGATCGGCATGTTGTATTTTCAGGATTTGATGCCGGGGCGGCCCGGTGCCGCGACCACCATGTTTACCAACAGCATTTCGACCGGGGTGATCCTGGCCGGTGTACTGCAAGGCGCGCTGGTAGAAAACTTTGGGCACTATGCGGTTTACTACCTGATTACTCTGCTTGCCATCCTGGCGCTGTGGATGAGTGCCAAAGTTCGCGAAGTGTGAGCTGTAACACCCGGTTAGTTGATACATATCATTGAGAAAACCGCTCCATTCTCACTAAGATAAACGGACTCAGAGCGTGAGCTTCACGCTCTTATCCATCTTGCTATTAAGATGCCGATCCCGTTGATAAAAGTGGGTATGTTATGGATAAACTAACGCCGCTCAAACCCGTTCCCTCCCTCTGTGCCGTTATCGCCGCTTTGCTGATCTGGTTTGTGATCCCTGTTCCAGAAGGGGTGGCACCGAATGCCTGGCATTTGCTGGCCCTGTTTATCGGGACCATCATTGCCATTATCGGCAAGGCGATGCCGATCGGCGCCGTATCCATCATTGCCATTGCGCTGGTGGCTGTGACCGGAGTGACCAACCCTGGCAAGCCGGGGGCCGCGCTGGACGATGCACTGAGTGGGTTCTCCAACCAACTCATCTGGCTGATCGGTTTCTCGATCATGATCTCTCTGAGCCTGAATAAAACCGGCCTGGGATCGCGCATTGGCTACTACTTTATCTCGCTGTTTGGCAAAAAAACGCTGGGGATCGCTTATGCGTTAACCCTGGCGGAAACCGTGCTGGCCCCGGTTACGCCGAGCAATACCGCCCGTGGCGGCGGGATTATCCACCCGATAATGAAATCGATAGCGGACAGTTTTGGCTCCAAGCCCGAGCTGAATACCTCCGGCAAGATTGGCCGCTATCTCTCGCTGGTGAACTACAACATCAACCCGATCACCTCGGCGATGTTTATCACCGCAACTGCGCCTAACCCGCTGATTGTCAATCTGATCGCCAAAGGGGCCGGTTCCGAGTTTGAACTGACCTGGGGCATGTGGGCGGTAGCGGCGCTGATACCGGCAATCTGTTCGCTGATCGTCATGCCGCTGGTGGTTTATTGGCTTTATCCACCGGAAATCAAGAGCACCCCGGATGCGCCACTGTTTGCGCAGGATAAACTGCAAACTCTGGGGCGGATAACCCTGCCAGAGAAGATCACGCTGGGCGTGTTTGCTCTGTTGCTGGTGATGTGGGCCGGGGTTCCGGCGATGATTTTTGGCCCTGCACTGGCAGTTAACCCGACGACGGCTGCGGTAATTGGTCTGGCGATCCTGCTGGCAACCGGCGTACTCAGTTGGGACGACGTGTTGAAGCACAAAGGGGCCTGGGATACCGTGGTCTGGTTTGCCGCCTTGGTGATGATGGCGACCTATCTCGGCAAACTGGGTCTGATTGGCTGGCTGTCACAAACGGTAGGCTCGGGTATCGATCATATGGGGATGAGCTGGGTCGGGGGGACCATTTTGTTAACGCTCGTCTATCTCTATTCGCATTACTTCTTTGCCAGTACCACCGCGCACGTGACCGCCATGTTCGCCGCGTTCTTTGCCGCAGGTATTGCCCTTGGTGCACCACCGGCTCTGCTTGGCCTGATCCTGGCCTTCTCGTCTTCACTGATGATGTCGTTAACACATTATGCCACCGGTACCGCGCCGATCATCTTTGGGTCGGGCTATGCCACCCTGGGGGAATGGTGGAAAACCGGCTTTATCATGAGCGTGGTCAACCTGCTGATCTGGGCACTGATCGGGGGAGTATGGTGGAAGTGGCTGGGTTATTGGTGATGTTGATGAAAGCCTCACCCGCCGGGCGGCAGGTGAGGCTGAGGTTTAGTTCAGAAACGCCGGTTGCTGCGCCTCGTAGCGGGAAATCTCCGCTTCGTGCTGCAACGTCAGGCCAATGCTGTCCAAGCCGTTAATCATGCAGTGGCGGCGGAAGCTGTCGATCTCAAACGGGTAGCTTTTGCCTCCGGCATTCACCGTCTGGTTTTCCAGATCGACCACGAACTCCGTGCCTTCGTGCTCTGCAACCAGCTTAAACAGCGTATCCACATCCTGCTCGCTCAGCGTGACCGGCAGCAGCTGGTTGTTGAACGAGTTGCCGTAGAAGATATCCGCAAAGCTTGGTGCAATCACCACCTTGAAGCCGTAATCGGTCAGTGCCCATGGTGCGTGCTCACGGGATGAGCCACAGCCAAAGTTTTCCCGGGCTAACAGGATGCTGGCCCCTTTATAGCGCGGAAGGTTCAGCACAAACTCAGGGTTTGGCTGCTGGCCCGCGTCGTCCAGGAAGCGCCAGTCGTTGAACAGGTGCTGGCCGAAACCGGTGCGGGTGACTTTCTGCAGAAACTGCTTCGGGATAATGGCGTCGGTATCGACGTTGGCTGCGTCCAGAGGCACCACTAAGCCGGTATGTTGAGTAAATTTAGCCACGCTGGTGCTCCTTAATGCAATTCACGGATGTCGGCAAAATGGCCGGTAACGGCAGCAGCGGCAGCCATTGCCGGGCTGACCAGATGGGTACGCCCACCGCGGCCCTGACGCCCTTCGAAGTTACGGTTGCTGGTTGAGGCACAGCGTTCGCCTGGGTTCAGACGGTCGTTGTTCATCGCCAGGCACATGGAGCAGCCTGGCAGACGCCATTCGAAACCAGCCTCGATAAAGATCTTGTCCAGACCTTCCTCTTCCGCCTGCGCTTTGACCGGGCCGGAGCCTGGCACCACAATTGCCTGCACGCCTGCGGCCACTTTACGGCCTTTGGCAATGGCGGCTGCGGCACGCAGATCTTCGATGCGTGAATTGGTGCAAGAGCCGATAAACACTTTATCGATTGCGACGTCAGTCAGCTTGATGCCGGGTTTCAGATCCATATAAGCCAACGCTTTTTCAGCTGAGGCACGTTCCACCGGATCGCTAAAGGAATCGGGGGTTGGGATCGCCTGATCGACCGCGATAACCTGCCCAGGGTTGGTGCCCCAGGTCACCTGTGGTGCGATATCTTCCGCCCGCAGGGTGATGGTGGTATCGAATTTGGCTTCGGCGTCGGACTTCATGGTGCGCCAGTAGGCCACGGCCTGCTCCCAGTTTTCCCCGGTAGGAGCGAACTGGCGGCCTTTCAGGTAATTGAAGGTGGTGTCGTCTGGCGCAACCAGGCCAGCTTTGGCACCCATCTCAATCGCCATGTTGCACAGCGTCATGCGGCCTTCCATGCTCAACGCTTCGATCGCTTTGCCACAAAATTCAACGACGTGGCCAGTACCGCCAGCGCTGCCGGTTTTGCCGATCACGGCCAGCACGATATCTTTGGCGGTGATACCTTCTGCGGCCTCGCCGGTGACTTCAATCTTCATCGTCTTGGCGCGGCCCTGCTTCAGGGTTTGGGTTGCCAGCACGTGTTCCACTTCCGAAGTACCGATACCGAACGCCAGCGAGCCAAAGGCGCCGTGCGTGGCGGTATGGGAGTCGCCACAGACGATGGTCATGCCCGGCAGCGTCATGCCTTGCTCAGGGCCGATAACGTGGACAATGCCCTGGAAGGGATGGTTCAGGTCATACAGTGAGACGCCGAACTCTGCGCAGTTCTTGATCAGCTCTTGCATCTGAATGCGGGCCATCTCGCCACTGGCGTTGATGTCTTTGGTCTGGGTCGACACGTTGTGATCCATGGTGGCAAAGGTCTTGCCCGGCTGACGCACTTTGCGCCCCATGGCACGCAGACCGTCGAAGGCCTGCGGTGAGGTCACTTCATGCACCAGATGTCGATCGATATACAGCAGCGGCGTCTCGTTTGGCGCTTCATGCACCACGTGGGCATCGTATAATTTCTGATATAAGGTCTTGGCCATGATTTACGCCCCCTCAGCCACGAAGCGGGCAATGATATCGCCCATTTCATTGGTGCCGATGGCTTTGCCAGCACCGGCCAGATCGGCGGTACGGTAGCCCTGTTCCAACGCCTGATTAATGGCGCGCTCGATCGCATCTGCAGCTTCATCGGCACCCAGGCTGTAACGCAGCAGCAGGGTGGCAGACAGAATTTGCGCGATCGGATTGGCAATGTTTTTGCCCGCGATGTCAGGTGCAGAACCACCGGCTGGTTCGTACAGGCCAAAGCCCTGTTCGTTCAAGCTGGCGGAAGGCAGCATGCCCATCGAGCCGGTGATCATGGCGCATTCGTCCGACAGGATGTCGCCGAACAGGTTGGAGCACAGCAGCACGTCGAACTGGGACGGATCTTTGATTAACTGCATGGTGGCGTTGTCGATATACATGTGCGACAGCGACACATCTGGGTAATCCTTGGCGACCTGAGTCACGACTTCACGCCACAGGATGGAGCTTTGCAACACGTTGGCTTTATCAATCGAGGTGACGATGTTGCGGCGCTTGCGGGCGGACTCGAAGGCGATACGGGCGATGCGTTCGATCTCAAAGCGGTGGTAGACCTCGGTATCAAAGGCGCGCTCATGCATGCCCTGGCCTTCACGGCCTTTGGGTTGACCGAAGTAGATGCCGCCGGTTAACTCACGTACGCACAGAATGTCGAAGCCACGCGCGGCAATATCGGCACGCAGTGGGCAAAAATCTTCCAGACCTTGGTACAGGCGGGCAGGGCGCAGGTTGCTGAACAGTTTGAAGTGCTTACGCAGCGGCAGCAGCGCACCGCGCTCCGGCTGCTCTGCCGGTGGCAGGTGTTCCCATTTAGGGCCGCCCACCGAACCGAACAGGATGGCATCGGCCTGCTCGCAGCCGGCAACGGTCGCTGCGGGTAATGGGGTACTGTGGCGATCGATGGCAATGCCACCGACGTCATATTCACTGGTAGTGATGCGGATACCAAAGCGTTGGCGCACTGCATCCAACACTTTGTGGGCCTGGGCCATTACTTCCGGGCCGATCCCGTCTCCGGGCAAGACGGCAATGTGGTAAGTCTTAGTCATGTTCACACCGTTTCCTGATTATTTTGATGTTTGGTTTGCTGCAAGCGCTGCTTTTCTTTTTCTACTTGCTGAGAGCGCCAGATATTATTCAATACGTGGATCATCGCCTTGGCAGAAGATTCCACAATATCGGTTGCCAGGCCCACGCCATGGAAGCGGCGGCCATTGTAAGACACCACGATATCGACCTGGCCCAGCGCGTCGCGGCCCTGGCCTTTGGCGGTCAGTTGGTATTTCACCAGCTCAATCGGGTAGTCGGTAATGCGGTTGATGGCTTGGTAAACCGCATCGACCGGGCCGTTGCCCGTAGCGGCTTCGGACTTCTCTTCGTCGCCACATTTCAGTTTGACCGAGGCGGTAGCCATAATGCTGCTGCCGGACTGTACGCTGAAGTATTCCAGGCTGAAATGCTCTGGCTCTTCCTGCTGCTTGTTGATAAATGCCAGGGCTTCCAGATCGTAGTCGAACACCTGGCCTTTCTTGTCGGCCAGCTTCAGGAAAGCTGCGTACAGCACGTCCAGATTGTAATCCTGCTCCTTGTAGCCCATCTCTTCCATGCGGTGTTTTACCGCCGCGCGGCCGGAACGAGAGGTCAGGTTCAACTGGACATCTTTCAGACCGATGGTCTGCGGGGTCATGATTTCGTAGTTCTCGCGGTTTTTCAGCACGCCGTCCTGGTGGATACCGGAGGAGTGAGCGAAGGCGTTGGAACCGACGATGGCCTTGTTGGCTGGAATGGGCATATTGCACAGTTGGCTGACCAACTGGCTGGTACGGTAGATTTCCTGATGATTGATATTGGTATGCACCTGCATAAAGTCCTGGCGCACCTTGATGGCCATGATCACTTCTTCCAGTGAACAGTTACCGGCGCGTTCGCCGATGCCGTTCAAGGTGCCTTCTACCTGGCGGGCACCGGCCTGGACGGCAGCGATAGAGTTACCCACGGCCATGCCCAAATCGTCGTGGCAGTGGACGGAGATAATCGCCTTATCAATATTTGGCACGCGGTCGTACAGCGTAGTGATGATGCCGCCGAACTGGTTTGGCGTGGTATAGCCAACGGTATCAGGGATATTAATGGTAGTGGCACCGGCGTTGATGGCGGCTTCTACCACGCGGCACAGGTTATCAATCGGGGTTCGGCCAGCGTCTTCACAGGAGAACTCTACGTCATCGGTATAGTTACGGGCGCGTTTCACGGAGCGCACCGCCATTTCCAGCACCTGGTCGAAAGAGCGCTTCAGTTTGGATTCGATATGCAGGGTGGAGGTGGCCAGGAAGACGTGAATACGGAAGGCCTCGGCCACGCGTAATGCTTCGGCAGCGACGTCAATGTCGTTATCAACACAGCGTGCCAGACCACAAACGCGGCTGTTTTTGATCTGGCGGGCAATGGTTTGTACCGACTCGAAGTCCCCAGGGGAGGAGACTGGGAAGCCGACTTCCATTACATCGACACCCATTCTTTCCAGCGCCATGGCGATCTGGATTTTTTCTTTAACGCTCAGGCTCGCCTGCAGCGCCTGTTCACCATCACGCAATGTGGTATCGAAAATAATGACTTGTTGGCTCATCGTGTTGTTCCTTGTCGTGTTTGTTTCACGCTAAGCGGGTAAAAAAAAACCCGCGCAGTAGCGCGGGTTTTGCAGATGATGGGCTGAATCAGCTTTGAACCCCGTCCACCAGCGTACCGCGCACATAAGATGCGTTTAGTAGTAGGCCTAGTAGACGGTGGGTACGGATCATGGCGGTCAGCTTCTCTAAAATTGTTTCGTTGCCTAATTTGATACTTTATTGGCCGGGGCATGTCAACACCTGATTAAATCAGGGGTATTGAAAAGCGTGGCACCCGCGGGGATGGTGCTAGTTGGAAACTCGGTAAAACCCTCCTAGGCCAGCGCTAAATCCGCAGGTGATCGGGAGTTTATTAGCATAAATGGTTTGAAAGTGGCACTGTCGCATTGATTAACAACACTACTAGGTTAAAATTTTTCGTTGGCGCAAAAAACCAGCAAACGTGGTTTGATGGGATGCTGATGTTGCGGGCTTGATATTCATGGTGTCAATTTTTCGTTGTTGATCTATTCGTAATTCGTATTCTTAACGCTGAACTGAGCGGCTACGATCAATTAAGTGACGCTAAAGAGACCTATTTTGCTACGGCATGATTGTCCATTAACGCATTTTATGGTCTGATCCAGAGGTTGAGGGTACCAAACAGGTATCCATAACTCAGGTGTTTTGCCTGCCAATTTTGTTTGTATGCCATCGGCGAGTTGCGAACCGATGTGCCAAGGCTACCTAACGACGAACAATGCCTAATATGCACCGCTGTGACATATTTTTATAGGATGATGCCCGATTGCTATCTGATAAGTGTAGTCAAAAGGGATAACTAATTTCGCTGTGTGGGAATAACGTAGCGTGCCTTTTCCCGTTATTCCCCTGCGCGCTAGCGAGATTATCTACATGGGACTTAGTGGAGTTTGGATATGTCCGAATATAATTCAGGAACTGTCTTGAGGAAAGAAAACGGTGATATTCATTTGCGCAGTGTGGATCTTAATTTACTCACTGTTTTTGATGCAGTTATGCAGATGCAGAATATTACCAAGGCGGCAAATTCCTTAGGGATGTCGCAGCCGGCGGTCAGCAATGCCGTGTCGCGTTTGAAGATCATGTTCAACGACGAGCTGTTTGTCCGCTTCGGCCGTGGCATTCAGCCTACCATGCGCGCCCGCCAACTTTTTGGCCCGGTACGCCAGGCACTGCAGCTGGTACAAAATGAACTGCCAGGCGCTGGCTTTGATGCCCTGAGCAGCGAACGCCTCTTTGTGCTTTCTATCTGCAGCCCGCTAGATATTCGTCTGACAGCCAAAATAATCAACAACGTCAAGAGCATGGCTCCCAACGTGCAGATACAGACCAAGTCTTACATGAGCACTAACATTGAGCATCAGTTACGCTATCAGGAGACCGAGTTTGTTATTGGCTATAGCCGCCTTGAACATCCCGAGTTCCAGGATATTGCCTTATTCGATGATGAATTGACCCTGGTTGCCGCACAGTCTCACCCGCGCCTGGTGGGTACCATTAGCCAGAAACAGATGCTGGCGGAGCAGCATGCCGTCATCGCATTAGAGCGTTTTTGTTCCTTTAGCAAACCCTACTATCTTGACGAAACCCTACAACGCAATGTCACCCAGCAATGTACCGACCTGTTCAGCGTATTGAATCTGGTCGCCATGACCGAGATGGTGGCAATCGCTCCTCGTTGGTTTGCCCAGCAGCACGCACAAGCCTTGCAGCTAAAATTAATTCCGCTGCCTTGGGAGAGAAAAACCGCCACCTGTTATCTTTCCTGGCATGAGTCCGCCGAGCGTGATGAAGGCCATCAGTGGATGAAGTCCGTTCTTAGCCAAGCGGGTGTATTGCGCTAATTAGTGATTTATTGGCCCAGCGCGCTTTCGAGTGCGTCGGGTTGATAATGGATAGCGCAAAACAATAATTAAGAATAGGCTCAAGAGAAACTAAGATTATTCCGTGTAATGACTCCGTAGGAAATATCATTTACCCGAGGGTTAATTAATTTGAGTGACTGAAACGCTATTCTGCCCCAAGCGATACTGCCACTATTTTAACCTGTCACTTCTCCCTTCTTGTCGTCGATCCCACTTTGTCTGTTTGGTGTAAACCTTTCGCACTCCCTTTTGTCCAAGATCAAGAGAAATGAGTACAAGCGCGTTTTGGCTCACACTTCTACGCTGAAATCCCTTTTCCCACAGCCGGAGACTAGGTAGACTGCGCAAAAAAAGTAAACACGTGTAAGCTGAGATGTGAGAGCTTCCGCTCCGGTCGCGGTTAACTGGTTGATAAATTTCAGGCATAGAGCGCTATGACCAATACCTTGCAGCATTACCATCAGGTTGAACGTATACAGCATCAAATTGCTAACCGTGCAGAACATACGGCTTTCCGTCAGTGGTCCCCTCAGGGAGAAACACGGTTGACCTGGGCGCAGGTTGGGGCGCATATGCAACATATTGGCTGCGCCTTGCTGGCACTGGGCGTTGAGGTACAGGAACGTATCGCGATTTTTGCCAACAACAGCATGGCCTGGTCGTTGGCCGATTTGGCGATCCTCGAACTGCGGGCGGTCAGCGTGCCGCTTTATGCCACCAACACCCCGGCTCAGGCGGCATTTATCATTAACGATGCCGATATCCGCATTCTGTTTGTCGGCGAGCAAGCACAGCTGGATGCCGCGATTGCGCTGCGTGGCGTATGCCCGCAACTGACCCACATTATTGTCTTTGATGCTTCAGCCGATTTGCGCGGCTGTGAGATTGCCCAACACCTTCATCATTTCGAACGTCTTGCGGATATCGAGCGTTTCGATGCCCTGCGTCAGCAAAGAATTGCCGAGCGCGATTTGAAGGATTTGTTCACCCTTATCTACACCTCAGGCACCACCGGGGAGCCGAAAGGCGTGATGCTTGACTACCGCAATATGGCCGCACAGCTGCAGCTGCATGACGATCGCCTGACGGTGACGGCGGATGACGTTTCCCTCAGCTTCCTGCCATTGTCACACGTGTTTGAACGTGCCTGGAGCTTCTTTATCATGCATTCGGGCGCGCAGAATGTTTATCTGCCCAATACCGACTGGGTGCGGGAAGCGATGGCCGATGTCAAACCGACCCTGATGTGCGCAGTGCCACGCTTTTATGAAAAAATCTTCAGTGCGGTGCATGAAAAGGTCGCTCGTGCGCCCTGGTTGCGGCGTGCCTTATTCCACTGGGCCATCGTCTGTGGTGAACGCAAGTTCCTTCAGGAAAGGGCAGGGAAACCGTTAGGCAAGCTGTTCGACCTCTCTCACCGCTGGGCTGACAAGCTGGTGTTAAGCAAGCTGCGGGGGATCCTGGGGGGGCGGGTGCGCTTCTTGCCAGCGGCCGGTGCCAAGCTTGATGACAACGTCATTCTGTTCTTCCAGGCGATGGGCATTAACATCAAATACGGCTATGGCATGACGGAAACCTGTGCCACGGTCTCCTGCTGGGAAGAAAACAACTTCCGCTTTGGTTCGATCGGCAAGCCACTGCCCGGCGTGGAAGTGCGCATTGGCGATGAAAATGAAATTCAGGTGCGTGGGCCAATAGTGATGCGCGGCTATTTCAATAAACCGCTGGAGACGGCCGATAGCTTTACCGCTGACGGCTGGCTGAAAACCGGCGATGCCGGCATGATCGATGATGGCGGCAACCTGTTTATTACCGAGCGGCTGAAGGATCTGATGAAGACCTCCGGCGGCAAATACATTGCGCCACAGATGCTGGAAGGGACCCTGGCGCAGGACCGGTTTATTGAACAGGTCGCGATCGTTGCCGATGCACGCAAATTTGTCTCGGCGTTGATCGTTCCGAGCTTCGAGTCGTTGGAAGAGTATGCCAAATCGGTCAATCTGAAATATCAGGATCGGCTCGAGCTGCTGCGCAACAGCCATATCATCGAAATGTTCGAAAAGCGTCTGCGGGAGATGCAAAAAGAGTTGGCCCTGTTTGAACAGGTGAAGAAATTTACCCTACTGCCGGCGGCCTTCTCGATGGAGTTGGGGGAGCTGACCCCGACGCTTAAGCTGCGTCGCAAGGTGATCCTACAGCGTTACCAGCATGAAATTGAGTCCATGTATCAGGAAAAATGATGATAGGGGGCGCAGGTGGACGAAAAATCCGCAGTCTCCCTTGCCTGATATAGTTCTGTAATTACCTCAACCCTCAAAACAATGCCTAGCTGAATAACCACTCAGCTAGTGCATAGTTTTGCCAAGCCGCGCATCTCCAGCCTGATGGCAATACCCTTGCCCACGATAAGCCATTTTGCCGTTTGCCTGCCCCATATTCTGACGCTATGTTAAGAGTCCAAAACGTCCATAAGATTTTTGGGGCCATGCCCCAGACAGGACAGGCGCTACGTTCCGGCGTCAGACAAGAACAAGCTATGTAAGCCTGGAGGCAAACCCATGGAAATATTGTCAGGAGCCGAGATGGTCGTCCGATCGCTGATCGATCAGGGCGTTAAGCATGTATTCGGCTATCCGGGCGGGGCGGTACTCGATATCTATGATGCCCTGCACACGGTGGGGGGCATCGATCATATTCTGGTGCGTCACGAGCAAGGGGCGGTGCATATGGCCGATGGCTATGCACGAGCGACTGGTGAAGTGGGCGTAGTGCTGGTCACTTCCGGCCCTGGGGCCACCAACGCCATTACCGGTATCGCCACCGCCTATATGGATTCCATCCCGATGGTGGTGCTATCTGGCCAGGTGCCGAGCTCGCTGATTGGCTACGATGCCTTCCAGGAGTGCGACATGGTGGGCATCTCCCGCCCGGTGGTAAAACACAGCTTCCTGGTCAAGCGTACCGAAGACATACCCTCCGTGCTGAAAAAGGCGTTTTACCTGGCTTCTACCGGCCGCCCTGGCCCTGTGGTGGTCGATCTGCCGAAGGATATCGTTGGCCCGGCGGTAAGAATGCCTTACGCGTATCCGCAGGACGTCAGCATGCGTTCCTACAACCCGACGGTGCAAGGCCACCGCGGGCAGATCAAACGCGCCCTACAGACCATTCTGGCGGCAAAAAAGCCGATCATGTACGTGGGCGGCGGTGCCATCAATTCGGAGTGCCATGAAGAGTTGCTGCAACTGGCGGAAAAGCTGAACCTGCCGGTCACCTGTACGCTGATGGGGTTGGGGGCGTTCCCAGGGACTCACCGCCAAAGCGTCGGTATGCTGGGCATGCACGGCACCTATGAAGCCAACAAGACCATGCATCATTCCGACGTGATTTTTGCCGTTGGGGTGCGCTTTGACGATCGCACTACCAACAACCTGGCCAAATACTGCCCGGATGCCACGGTGCTGCATATCGATATCGACCCGACCTCCATTTCCAAAACGGTGGATGCCGATATTCCTATCGTTGGCGATGCCAAACAGGTGCTGACGCAGATGCTGGAACTGCTGGCGCATGAAGACAAAGCGCAGGATTTCGATGCGCTGCGTGACTGGTGGCAGTCCATTGAGCAGTGGCGCGCGCGCGATTGCCTGGGCTACAACAAAGACAGTGGCACCATCAAACCTCAGGCGGTGATCGAAACGCTGCACCGCCTGACCAAGGGCGATGCCTATGTCACCTCCGACGTTGGCCAGCACCAGATGTTTGCCGCACTCTATTATCCGTTCGATAAACCGCGCCGTTGGATCAACTCTGGTGGGCTGGGCACTATGGGCTTTGGTTTGCCAGCCGCCCTTGGGGTGAAACTTGCACTGCCAGACGAAACGGTAGTGTGCGTCACCGGTGACGGCAGCATTCAGATGAATATCCAGGAGCTGTCCACGGCTCTGCAGTACAATCTGCCGGTGGTGGTGGTCAACCTCAATAACCGCTACCTGGGTATGGTGAAGCAGTGGCAGGACATGATCTATTCTGGCCGCCATTCGCAGTCCTATATGGATTCCTTGCCGGACTTCGTCAAGCTGGCAGAAGCCTATGGCCATGTCGGCATCGCCATTCGTACCCCGGATGAGCTGGAAAGCAAGCTGGCGCAGGCGCTGGCTGAAAAAGAACGTCTGGTGTTTGTCGATGTGACCGTCGACGAGACTGAACATGTTTATCCAATGCAGATCCGCGGTGGAAGCATGGACGAAATGTGGCTAAGCAAAACGGAGAGAACCTGATGAAGCGCCGTATCTTATCGGTATTACTGGAAAACGAATCCGGTGCGTTGTCGCGCGTCGTCGGGCTGTTCTCTCAGCGTGGCTACAACATCGAAAGCCTGACGGTTGCTCCTACCGATGATCCAACCTTGTCGCGCATGACGATCCAGACGGTGGGTGATGAAAAGGTACTGGAGCAGATAGAGAAGCAGTTGCATAAGCTGGTTGACGTTTTACGCGTCAGTGAGCTGGTGCAAGGGGCTCACGTTGAGCGTGAAATCATGCTGGTGAAGCTGCAGGCTAGCGGCTACGGTCGTGAAGAGGTGAAACGCAGCACGGATATCTTCCGTGGCCAGATTGTGGATGTCACCTCGTCGCTTTACACCGTGCAGTTGGCGGGGACCAGCGACAAGCTGGACGCCTTCCTCAACGCCGTACGTGAAGTGGCGGAAATCGTCGAAGTGGCCCGCTCGGGGATTGTTGGCGTGTCGCGCGGCGACAAGATTATGCGCTGATAGCGGGTTTTCTGCACTGTATCCGGGGCGTGGCAGGTTTGCTGCGCCCTTTCTTTTTAATTTTTTGCCCATTTGCTGGCACCTTTGGGCGAAAGCGGTTGCTCGGCCGTGTTTTCTGCTGTTAGATCGCCATTACGGGTTGAATAACCATAGTGACTATCATGGTTACTCATTACCCTTCCGCTTTCGGTTCGCTGCATGCTTAGCCGTACATTGAAAGCGTGGGGTAAACAACGCCACAGGATCCATTGTCATTTTGAGAGTCATTTAAAGGGGTTAACGTGAAACTGGATGAAATCGCGCGTCTCGCAGGCGTTTCGCGCACTACGGCCAGTTATGTCATCAACGGCAAGGCGAAGCAGTATCGTGTCAGCGATAAAACCGTCGAAAAAGTGATGGCCGTGGTCAGGGAGCACAATTATCACCCGAATGCCGTAGCGGCAGGGCTGCGTGCAGGCCGCACTCGTTCTATCGGCCTGGTGATCCCGGATCTGGAAAATACCAGCTATACCCGCATCGCCAACTACCTGGAACGCCAGGCGCGTCAGCGCGGTTATCAACTGTTGATCGCCTGCTCGGAAGATCAGCCGGATAATGAAATGCGCTGTATTGAGCACCTGCTGCAACGCCAGGTCGATGCGATCATCGTCTCCACGGCGTTACCGCCGGAGCATCCTTTCTATCAACGCTGGGCTAACGATCCTTTCCCGATTATTGCATTGGATCGCGCTCTGGATCGTGAACACTTTATCAGCGTGGTGGGGGCCGATCAGGAAGACGCCTTTGCCCTGGCGCAGGAGTTACGCACTTTCCCCGCCAAGTCGGTGTTGTATCTGGGGGCTTTGCCTGAGCTTTCGGTCAGCTTCTTGCGTGAGCAGGGTTTCCGTCAGGCCTGGCAGGATGATGAGCGGCAGGTAGATTATCTGTATGCCAACAGCTATGAACGTGAAGCAGCTGGCGTACTGTTCGCTGAATGGTTGAAAACCCATCCGATGCCACAGGCGTTGTTTACCACCTCATTCTCGCTGTTGCAGGGCGTGATGGACGTAACGCTGAAACAGCGTGGGCGTTTACCGGCGGATCTGGCAATTGCCACCTTTGGTGATCATGAGCTATTGGATTTCCTGGAGTGCCCAGTGCTTGCCGTGGCCCAGCGGCACCGTGATGTTGCCGAGCGGGTGCTGGAACTGGTGCTTGCCAGCCTGGATGAACCGCGTAAACCCAAGCCGGGTATGACGCGCATTCGCCGTAACCTGTTCCGCCGCGGTAGCCTGAGCCGCAAGTAATCTTCAAGGGGCCGTCATTCGGCCCCTAAACGTAACCCACCACGCGAAACAGCCTGCGGCAATATTCCAGAAAATAGCCGTACACCACGCCCATCGCCATTGAGATCACCGCATTACTGGTCACCGCGGCCAGGATCTGCTGGCCGTCAGCACCCACGCTCCACAGAATGGCTGCGTAAACTGGCGATTGGAAACTGACATAAGCCAACAGATCGGCCAGGTTACGCAGCAAAAACTGCCCGCGTGGGCTGCGGCGTGCGGTGGCGATAAAGAAATCGCGGTAGCGGCCGTAGGGCCAGGCGATCAGGATATTGACGGGGATCGATACCACCCGGGAGGAGAGCGATTGGCTAAAGCTCATGCCCGAAATCAGTATTTCAATCGCCATCCCGACGATAAAACAGTACACCACCAGCGCAAAAGTATCGGCGGCAGCGCTGCGCCATGGTGAAACGGCTCTAGACATGACACGATCCCTGAATTTATCGGTTAATATGTTGGTTGTTAATGTTAATTAGGTGTTATTAACTGACCTTTATGCTATTTAGTAGTCTACTTGACTGTATTGATTGTTATAAGTGGCTTAAAATTTTTATTTTTAACATTTGGGTGATTTTTATCCTGACAACAGGGGGGAAAGTGAGTAAAGCAGGAATTTAAAATTGCAGTTGTAGAAATTATCATTATTAACAGTGCGTTATGATTATGTGGCGACGGTGAGATGACGGCTTTGCGGCTGATTTAGCGATAGGCTCACTAAATTTACGTATATTCCTAAAGTGGCAAAAAAATCCAGATGAATTGTAAATAGGTGTTTTGAGAATAATCTTACCATTTTGATTTGAATCATAATTAGCGGCTTGAGCCAGTGCTTCGCCATTTATTTTATCTTTGGGTTGTTCTTTGACGGAATAATTGAAGTAAAATAGCGCGCCGTTGGCAGCGAAATACTCGCTGAGTGTTATTAACTCAAGGGCTTATCGCATTTCCCAGCTGGCAGGTGGCTTGCGGCCAAGCCTTGACCGATGCGGGATGCGGTGGGGTTGTCCCCGCCGAGAGCGATGTTGAAAAGTGAGACCTGGATTGCAGAAGGACATAATGAGTTATTTAATCGTCAATTTGTGTTTATTTTAATCACACTCTTTCCGCTTAGAAAATTCTCCTCTTTAATCATGATGTTAATTTATATTCATGCAATAAATAGCGTTCCTTTCGTGAGCCAGCCTCCAGAATATGCCTATAAATATTGCCAAACCGCTCTTGCTCTGGCTTGACAAGGTTTTCATACCCTCCGTAAACTCCCTTATGTGGGAATTTGTGGTGTAAAGTGGTGAAAAGGGTCACGAGGGGGTAGCTCAGGTATGTTTCGTGGGGCAACGCTGGTCAACCTCGACAGTAAAGGACGGCTCGCCGTACCAACCCGTTATCGGGATTTACTGAATGAGGAATCGCAAGGCCAAATGGTTTGCACCATTGACCTCCATCAGCCCTGCCTGCTGCTTTATCCATTACCTCAATGGGAAATCATCGAGCAAAAGTTGTCCCGTCTGTCGAGCATGAATCCCGCCGAGCGCCGCGTCCAGCGCTTGCTGTTGGGCCATGCCAGCGAGTGTCAGATGGATAATGCCGGCCGGTTGCTGTTAGCCAATACGCTACGCCAACATGCCGGGCTTACTAAAGAAGTGATGCTGGTCGGGCAGTTCAACAAGTTTGAACTGTGGGATGAACAGACCTGGTATCAACAAGTCAAGGATGATATTGACGCGGAACAATCCACTCAGGAACCGTTGTCTGAGCGGCTACAGGACTTGTCACTATAAGCATGCTGGAAAATTATAAACATACGACCGTATTGCTGGATGAGGCCGTGAAGGGTCTCAATATTCGCAGTAACGGCATCTACATCGACGGTACTTTTGGTCGCGGTGGTCATTCTCGTCTGATCTTGTCCCAACTGGGGCCGGAAGGGCGCTTGTTGGCTATCGATCGCGATCCGCAGGCAATTGCCGCAGCTCAATCTATTGCAGACCCACGTTTTACTATCATCCACGGACCGTTTTCCGATTTGGCTGACTATGTGCAGCAACGGGAACTGGTGGGCAAGATCGACGGCGTATTGCTCGACTTGGGTGTTTCTTCCCCTCAGTTGGATGACGCAGAACGCGGATTTTCCTTTATGCGTGACGGCCCGCTGGATATGCGTATGGACCCTTCAAGCGGCCAATCCGCCGCCGAATGGTTGATGAAAGCGGAAGCCGACGATATTGCCTGGGTGCTGAAAACCTTCGGTGAAGAGCGCTTCGCCAAACGCATCGCCCGCGCCATCGTAGAAAGAAACCGCGTAGAGCCGATGACCCGTACCAAGGAACTGGCCGAGCTGATCGCCCATGCCAGCCCGTTCCGTGATAAGCATAAACACCCGGCAACCCGCAGTTTCCAGGCGATCCGTATCTACATCAACAGCGAGCTGGAAGAGATCGAGCGTGCGCTGGACGGTGCATTAGCCGTGTTGGCACCAGAAGGCCGCCTGTCGATCATCAGCTTCCATTCGTTGGAAGACCGTATCGTCAAAAGCTTTATGCGCCACCACAGCCGTGGTGCCCAGGTTCCGGCAGGAATTCCGCTAACCGAAGCGCAGTTGCGTGAAATGGGCGGCCGTACGCTGAAAGCCTTGGGCAAAATGAAGCCAGGTGATGTTGAAGTGGCGGAAAACCCACGGGCGCGCAGTTCCGTACTGCGTATTGCCGAGAGGATGCCTGCGTGATTGGTAATGAGCGCCACGGTTTAGTTGGCGTCATCGGAGGCGATCTGCTGCGTAACGCCAAGATCCCGCTGATTTTGATGATTGCCGCGCTGGTTTCCGCCGTGTTTGTGGTGACCACCGCGCACCGTACCCGCCTGCTGACCGCCGAGCGCGAACAGTTGGTGCTGGAGAGAGATGCGCTGGATATCGAATGGCGCAACCTGATCCTGGAAGAGAATGCCCTTGGCGATCACAGCCGCGTAGAGCGTATCGCCACCGAAAAACTGCAGATGCAACACGTTGATCCATCGCAGGAAATTATTATTGTCAAGCCATGAGTGGTTTAGCCGAAGTCACGATACGGAGCAATTAGCTAACGCATGAAAGCAGTACGTCCCGGTAAGAAGTTGAAACGCCAGGAAGATCAGGCCAGCTTTGTCAGCTGGCGTTTTGCGTTGCTGTGCGGCTGTATTCTGTTGGCGCTGGTTGGACTGATGCTGCGTGTGGCTTATTTGCAGGTGATCAATCCGGATCGGTTGGTGAAAGAAGGCGACATGCGTTCGTTACGCGTGCAGTCGGTTCCCACCGCTCGCGGCATGATTAGCGACCGCTATGGCCGACCGCTGGCGGTGAGCGTGCCGGTGAATGCCGTGTGGGCCGATCCGAAAGAGTTGAACGAACGCGGGGGTATTACGCTGGATTCGCGCTGGAAAGCGCTGTCCGACGCGTTGCAAATTCCGCTCGATCAGCTCTCCAATCGTATCAATGCCAATCCGAAGGGGCGTTTTGTCTATCTGGCCCGGCAGGTTAACCCGGCGATTGGTGATTACATCCACAAGCTGAAATTGCCTGGCATCTACCTGCGCCAGGAATCGCGCCGCTACTACCCGTCTGGCCAGGTTACTTCTCATATCATCGGCGTGACCAACATTGACGGCGAAGGGATCGAAGGAGTCGAAAAGAGCTTTGATCGCTGGCTGACCGGCCAACCGGGCGAAAGAACAGTACGTAAAGACCGCTATGGCCGAGTGATCGAGGACATCTCCTCGGTAGACAGCCAGGCGGCGCACAATCTGGCATTGAGCATCGATGAACGCCTGCAGGCGCTGGTTTACCGTGAATTGAATAACGCCGTCGCCTTCAACAAAGCGGAGTCTGGTACCGCAGTGCTGGTGGACGTGAACACCGGCGAAGTATTGGCGATGGCCAACAGCCCATCGTACAACCCGAACAATATGGCCGATACGCCGAAAGACACCATGCGTAACCGTGCCATTACCGATATTTTTGAACCTGGTTCTACCGTGAAACCGATGGTGGTAATGACGGCGTTGCAGCGCGGCGTAGTGAAAGAAAATAGCGTGCTCAATACCGTTCCTTACCGCATTAACGGCCATGAAATCAAAGATGTGGCGCGTTATTCGGAACTGACCATGACCGGGATCTTGCAGAAGTCGAGTAACGTCGGTGTTTCAAAGCTGGCGTTAGCGATGCCGTCCTCAGCGTTAGTAGATACTTACTCACGTTTTGGGCTGGGAAAAGCGACCAATTTGGGGCTGGTCGGAGAAAGCAGTGGCTTATACCCAAAAAAACAACGGTGGTCTGACATAGAGAGGGCCACCTTCTCTTTCGGCTACGGGCTAATGGTAACCCCGTTACAGTTAGCGCGAGTCTATGCCACGATCGGCAGCCTGGGCGTTTATCGCCCATTGTCGATCACCAAGGTTGATCCTCCGGTTGCCGGTGAACGCGTCTTCCCTGAGGCTACCGTGCGTACGGTAGTGCACATGATGGAAAGCGTCGCCTTGCCGGGCGGTGGTGGGGTGAAAGCCGCCATCAAGGGTTATCGTATTGCCATTAAAACCGGTACCGCTAAAAAGGTCGGGCCGGATGGTAAATACGTCAACCGATATATCGCTTATACCGCGGGGGTGGCGCCAGCTAGCCAGCCTCGTTTTGCTCTGGTGGTGGTCATCAACGACCCACAGGGTGGGAAATACTACGGTGGTGCGATTTCCGCGCCGGTGTTTGGTGCCATCATGGGGGGCGCGCTGCGGATCATGAACGTTCAGCCAGATGCGTTGCCCACCGGTGACAAAAGCGAATTAGTGATTAATAACAAAGAGGGTTCAGGTGGCCGATCGTAATTTGCGCGATTTACTCGCTCCGTGGGTGCCAACGGCACCCGAGCGCGCGCTGCGGGAAATGATATTAGACAGCCGTATTGCGGCTGCCGGGGATCTGTTTGTCGCCGTAGTTGGCCATCAAACGGATGGACGCCGCTATATTCCGCAAGCCATCGCCCAAGGGGTTGCCGCCGTTATCGCCGAAGCGGAAGGCGAAGCTGAAGACGGTAAAATTTGCGAAATGCACGGCGTGCCGGTGATTTACCTGAGCCAACTTGGCCAGCGCCTGTCGGCGTTAGCCGGGCGTTTCTATCATCAGCCTGCCGAACGTCTGCGCTTGATTGGCGTGACGGGGACCAACGGTAAAACTACCACCACCCAACTGTTAGCCCAGTGGAGCCAACTGTTGGGCGAAACTGCCGCCGTGATGGGCACCGTGGGCAACGGTTTGTTAGGCCAGGTTTGCCCAACGGAAAATACCACCGGTTCTGCGGTCGATGTGCAGCACGTGCTTAACGATCTGGCGCAGCAAGGGGCCACCTTGGCCGCTATGGAAGTCTCCTCTCATGGCCTGGTGCAACACCGCGTGGCGGCTTTACCCTTTGCCGCAGCCGTATTCACCAACCTGAGCCGCGATCACCTGGATTATCACGGCGATATGGCCAGCTACGAAGCGGCCAAATGGTCACTGTTTGCTGGCCACGACGTTGGTCAGGCGATCATCAACGCCGACGATGAAGTCGGGCAGCGTTGGCTGGCCAAACTGCCAGACGCGGTGGCCGTCACCATGCAGGACAATTTGCAGCCTGGCTGTCATGGCCGCTGGCTGAAAACCACCGCGGTGGAGTATCACGATAACGGTGCCACCATCCACTTCAGCTCAAGCTGGGGCAACGGCGAGATCGAAAGCCGCCTGATGGGGGCCTTCAACGTCAGTAACCTGATCCTGGCATTGGCAACGCTGCTGTCACTCGGTTACCCGTTTGAGAAACTGGTTAACACGGCCAATCAGCTGCAGCCGGTCTGTGGCCGGATGGAAGTCTTCAATGCGCCAGGCAAGCCGACGGTGGTGGTGGATTATGCCCACACTCCGGATGCGCTGGAAAAAGCGCTGGAAGCCGCTCGCCTGCATTGCCAAGGGCAACTGTGGTGCGTGTTTGGCTGCGGTGGCGACCGTGATAGAGGTAAGCGCCCACTTATGGGGGGCATTGCCGAACAGTTTGCCGACCGGGTGGTGATAACGGATGACAATCCGCGCACCGAAGAACCGCAGGCCATCATCAAGGATATTCTGGCCGGGCTGCTGGATGCCGGGCATGTACAGGTGATCCACGGGCGCGCCGAAGCCGTGACCAGCGCCATCATGCAAGCCAAAGAGCAGGATGTGGTACTGGTGGCGGGTAAAGGTCACGAGGATTACCAACTGGTGGGTAACCGTCGTCTGGATTACTCCGATCGCACCACCGTCGCACGTTTGCTGGGGGTGCTGGCATGATCCCGGTCTCGCTTCAGACGCTGGCGGCGGTATTGGATGCCGAGCTGATCGGCACCGACTGCATCATTACCGAAGTGACGAGGGATACTCGTCAGGTCACTGCAGGTTGCCTGTTTGTGGCCCTGAAAGGCGAGCGTTTCGATGCTCACGACTTTGCCGCCGATGCTGTCGCCGCTGGCGCAGGCGCTTTGCTGGTAAGTAAGCGCTTATTGGTGGAGGCTCCGCAACTGGTGGTGAAAGATACCAGTCTGGCACTGGGGCAGTTTGCCGCCTGGGTACGTCAGCAGGTGCCAGCCAAAGTGGTGGCGCTGACCGGTTCATCGGGCAAGACCTCGGTGAAAGAGATGACCGCGGCCATTTTACGTGAATGTGGCGAAGTGCTGCATACCGCCGGGAATTACAATAACGAGATCGGCGTGCCGCTAACGCTGTTGCGTTTAGAGCCGCAGCATGATTTTGCGGTGGTTGAACTGGGTGCCAACCATATCGGTGAGATTGCCTATACCACCGCTTTGGCGCAACCGCAGAGCGCGCTGGTGAATAATCTGGCCGCTGCCCATCTGGAAGGTTTTGGTTCACTGGCAGGCGTTGCGCAGGCCAAGGGCGAAATCTTTGCCGGTTTGCCGGCGGATGGCGTGGCGATCCTCAACGCCGATAGCAACGACTGGCCGCATTGGCAGGCGCAGTTACAGGGCAAGACAGTCTGGCGTTTCTCTCCCCAGGCTGCGGAATCTGTGGATTTCTTTGCCAGCGATATCCAGGTGAAAGGGAGCGTGACTCACTTCACCCTGCACAGCCCGTTCGGCACGGTGGCGATTGAGTTGCCATTGCCGGGCCGCCATAACGTGGCGAATGCGTTGGCGGCAGCAGCACTGGCGATGTCGGTTGGCGCTACGCTGGCCGCCGTGAGTGCAGGCTTGCAACAGCTTCAGGCGGTGCCTGGGCGCTTGTTCCCGATCGCCTTGGCGCAAGGCAAGCTGTTGCTCGATGACAGCTACAACGCCAACGTCGGCTCCATGACGGCAGCGGCGCAGGTGTTGGCAGAAATGCCAGGTTATCGCGTGATGGTCGTTGGCGATATGGCTGAGTTGGGCGCAGAGGCCGAAGAGTGTCATCGCCAGGTGGGTGAAGCTGCCCGTCTGGCCGGTATTGATAAAGTCATCAGCGTGGGTGGGCTGAGCCAGGTATTGAGCTCTGCCGCCGGTAACGGTGAACATTATCAGGATAAAACAGCAGTGACCGCGCGCGTAGCGGAACTACTCTCAGCACATGCGGTAATTACCGTGTTAATCAAAGGTTCACGTAGTGCCGCAATGGAGCAGGTAGTACGCGCGTTACAGGAGAAAGCACCATGTTAGTTTGGCTGGCCGAACATTTGGTCAAATATTACTCAGGCTTCAACGTCTTTTCTTATCTGACGTTCCGGGCCATTGTCAGCCTGCTGACCGCGCTGTTCCTTTCCCTGTGGATGGGGCCGAAGGTGATCAAACGCCTGCAGGAAATGTCCTTTGGTCAGGTAGTGCGTAACGATGGGCCAGAATCGCACTTTAGCAAGCGCGGCACGCCGACCATGGGCGGCATCATGATCCTGACCTCCATCACCATTTCGGTGCTGATGTGGGCCTATCCGTCCAACCCTTACGTGTGGTGCGTGCTGTTCGTACTGGTGGGTTACGGCATCGTCGGCTTTGTCGATGACTATCGCAAAGTGGTGCGCAAAGATACTCGGGGGTTGATTGCCCGCTGGAAATATTTCTGGCAGTCGGTGATTGCCCTGGTCGTGGCCTTTGCCATGTATGCCGTAGGAAAAGACACGCCAGCCACCGAGCTGGTTGTGCCGTTCTTTAAGGACATCATGCCGCAGTTGGGCTTGCTGTACGTGGCGTTGGCCTACTTCGTGATTGTCGGCACCAGCAACGCGGTCAACCTGACCGATGGGCTGGATGGCCTGGCGATCATGCCAACCGTGTTTGTAGCGGCGGGCTTTGCGCTGGTGGCCTGGGCGACCGGTAACATGAACTTCGCCAACTACCTGCATATTCCGTATCTGCGTCATGCCGGTGAGTTGGTCATCGTCTGCACCGCGATCGTCGGGGCCGGTTTAGGTTTCTTGTGGTTTAACACCTACCCGGCTCAGGTGTTTATGGGTGATGTGGGTTCACTGGCACTGGGCGGCGCGTTGGGCACCATCGCCGTGCTGCTGCGCCAGGAGTTCTTGTTGCTGATCATGGGCGGCGTGTTCGTGGTTGAAACGCTGTCGGTGATCCTGCAGGTGGGATCGTTCAAGCTGCGCGGGCAACGTATTTTCCGCATGGCGCCGATCCACCATCACTATGAATTGAAAGGCTGGCCAGAACCACGGGTGATCGTGCGCTTCTGGATTATTTCGCTGATGCTGGTGCTGATTGGCCTGGCGACGCTGAAGGTGCGCTGATTATGGTGGATTATCAGGGTAAAAAAGTGGTCATCATCGGGTTGGGCCTTACCGGCCTTTCCTGCGTTGATTTCTTTATGACCCGTGGCGTGACGCCGCGGGTTATGGATACCCGTATTTCGCCACCGGGCCTGGATCAACTGCCCGAGAGCGTTGAACGTCATCTGGGTTCTCTGAACCAGGAATGGTTGTTGTCTGCGGATTTGATTGTGGCTAGCCCAGGCATGGCATTAGCGACTCCGGCTTTGAGCGCTGCCGCCGATGCCGGGGTTGAGATCGTCGGTGACGTTGAGCTGTTCTGCCGTGAAGCCCAGTCGCCAATTGTGGCGATCACCGGTTCCAACGGCAAGAGCACCGTCACCACGCTGGTGGGCGAAATGGCCAAGGCCGCTGGTTGGGCCGTGGGCGTTGGGGGCAATATCGGCCTGCCAGCGCTGAGCCTGCTGCGTCAGGAGTGCCAACTGTACGTGCTGGAGCTGTCGAGCTTCCAATTGGAAACCACTCACAGCCTGCATGCCGCAGCGGCAACCATTTTGAACGTGACCGAAGATCATATGGATCGCTATCCATTTGGCCTGCAGCAATACCGTGCCGCCAAATTGCGCGTCTATGAAAATGCCCAAGTCTGTGTAGTGAATGCGGACGACGCGCTGACCATGCCGGTGCGCGGTGCTGATGAGCGCTGTGTCAGCTTTGGTGCCGACGTAGGGGACTACCACCTCAACCGCCAGCAGGGCGAAATCTGGCTGCGGGTGAATGGTGAGAAAGTCCTCAATACCAGCGAGATGAAGCTCACCGGTCGCCATAACTTTACCAATGCGTTGGCGGCCCTGGCCCTGGCCGATGCCGTCAAGCTGCCGCGTGCGTCCAGCCTGAAAGCGCTGACGACCTTTACCGGCCTGGAGCACCGTTTCCAACTGGTGTGGGAACACAATGGCGTGCGCTGGATTAACGATTCCAAAGCCACCAACGTCGGCAGCACCGAGGCGGCGCTGAACGGCCTGCAGGTTAAGGGCACGCTGCATCTGCTGTTGGGCGGTGATGGCAAGTCTGCGGACTTCTCGCCGCTGGCGCGCTATCTGCAAGGTGACAACGTGCGCTTGTACTGCTTTGGCCGCGATGGCGCACAGCTGGCACAGCTGCGTCCGGAAGTCGCCACGCAGACAGAAACGATGGAGCAGGCGATGCAAGCCATTGCCCGCCAGGTGACATCAGGCGATATGGTGCTGTTGTCACCGGCCTGTGCCAGCCTGGATCAGTTCCGTAATTTTGAAGTGCGTGGCAACGAGTTTGCCCGTCTGGCACAGGAGCTGGGCGGATGAGACTACGGGTGCCGACGTTCGGCCTGACCAACAAGCTGAAAGACTGGGTGATGGGATCGCGTGAAAGCGATACGAGCAGCATGGTGCTGTATGACCGTACCCTGCTGTGGCTGACCTTTGGCCTGGCGATTGTTGGTTTTGTGATGGTGACGTCGGCCTCGATGCCTATCGGCCAACGCCTGGCAGAGGATCCGTTCCTGTTTGCCAAGCGTGATGCACTTTACCTTGGCCTGGCGTTCGGCCTGTCGTTGGTAACACTGCGTATCCCGATGGCCGTTTGGCAGCGTTATAGCAACGTCATGCTGCTGTTATCGATAGTCTTGTTGCTGGTGGTGCTGGTGGTTGGTAGCTCGGTAAACGGGGCTTCACGCTGGATTTCACTGGGTCCGTTGCGTATCCAGCCCGCTGAATTATCCAAGTTGTCGCTGTTTTGCTACCTGGCGAGCTATCTGGTGCGCAAGGTAGAGGAAGTCCGCAGCAACTTTTGGGGCTTCTGTAAGCCAATGGGTGTGATGGTGGTGCTAGCGGTGCTGCTGCTGGCCCAGCCGGATTTGGGGACGGTGGTGGTGCTGTTTATCACCACGCTGGCGATGCTGTTTCTGGCCGGGGCAAAGATGTGGCAGTTCCTGGCGATCATCGGATCGGGCGTGTTTGCCGTGGGGCTGCTGATTATCGCGGAACCTTACCGTATGCGCCGTGTGACTTCGTTCTGGAACCCATGGGCCGATCCGTTTGGCAGTGGTTACCAGCTAACCCAGTCGCTGATGGCGTTTGGCCGCGGCGAGTTCTGGGGGCAAGGGCTGGGCAACTCGGTACAGAAACTCGAGTATTTACCCGAGGCGCATACCGACTTTATCTTCTCCATTTTGGGCGAAGAACTGGGCTATATCGGTGTGGTTTTGGCCCTGTTAATGGTATTCTTCGTCGCTTTTCGCGCGATGTCGATAGGCCGCAGGGCGTTGGAGATAGACCAGCGATTTTCCGGTTTTCTGGCATGTTCGATCGGTGTCTGGTTCAGTTTCCAGGCATTGGTGAACGTCGGTGCGGCAGCGGGGATGTTGCCAACCAAAGGCTTGACCTTGCCACTGATAAGTTACGGCGGCTCGAGCCTGATCATTATGTCGACGGCGATCGTGCTGTTGCTGCGAATTGATTATGAAACGCGCCTGACCAAAGCGCAGGCGTTTGTGAAGAGGTAGCGGATGAGCGGTAAAGCTAAGCGTTTAATGGTGATGGCAGGCGGTACCGGCGGGCACGTGTTTCCGGGGCTGGCGGTCGCGCATCATCTGATGGCGCAGGGCTGGCAGGTTCGCTGGCTCGGCACCGCAGACCGAATGGAAGCCGATCTGGTGCCAAAGCACGGGATCGAGATTGATTTTATCCGCATCTCCGGGCTGCGTGGCAAAGGCCTAAAGGCTCAGTTGACCGCACCGGTGCGTATCTGGCAGGCGGTGCGTCAGGCTAAGGCGATCATGCGTAGTTATCAGCCGGACGTGGTGCTGGGGATGGGCGGTTACGTTTCCGGCCCTGGCGGTTTGGCTGCCTGGCAGTGTGGTATCCCGGTAGTGCTGCATGAGCAGAACGGCATTGCGGGCCTGACTAACCGCTGGCTCTCAAGGATTGCCAAGAAAGTGTTACAGGCGTTCCCAGGGGCGTTTCCGAATGCGGACGTCGTGGGTAACCCGGTACGTACCGATGTGTTGGCGCTGCCGCTACCTGCCGAGCGTCTGAACGGGCGTGAAGGGCCAATCCGTGTGCTGATTATCGGCGGTAGCCAAGGTGCGCGCGTGCTGAATCAGACAGTTCCTGAAGTCGCCGCGCTGCTGGGCGATAGAATAGTCCTCTGGCATCAGGTAGGTAAGGGCGCATTGCCAACGGTACTGCAGGACTACGAGAGGGTAGGGCAGACCGGGCACAAGGTGACCGAGTTTATTGATGATATGGCAGAGGCCTACGCCTGGGCGGACGTGGTGGTGTGCCGTTCTGGCGCGCTGACCGTCAGCGAAGTGGCGGCGGCGGGATTACCGGCCATTTTTGTGCCGTTCCAGCACAAAGATCGTCAGCAATACTGGAACGCGCGCCCTCTGGAAGAGGCCGGTGCGGCCAAAATTATCGAACAACCGCAGTTTACTGCCGATGTCGTGGCGGAACTGCTGGCAAGCTGGGATCGCCCAACGCTGTTGAAGATGGCCGAAAAGGCCCGTGCGGTGGCGATCCCGGATGCAACAGAACGCGTGGCGGCAGAAATTATTCGTGCAGCCCTGTAAGGCCGTCGGGGTTACCCCTGTTGAGCTAAATCGAACCTGATAGATAGAGAAGTGATGAATACACAACAATTGGCGAAACTACGTACTTTCGTGCCCGAGATGCGACGCGTCCGGCACATTCACTTTGTTGGCATCGGTGGTGCCGGCATGGGTGGTATCGCCGAGGTGTTGGCCAACGAGGGTTATCAGATCAGCGGTTCCGACCTGGCGCCGAACCCGGTCACCCAGCAGTTGAGTGAGCTTGGGGCAACGATTTACTTCCATCACCGCCCAGAAAACGTGCTGGATGCCAGCGTGGTAGTGGTTTCGACCGCTATCCCGGCAGACAACCCGGAGATCGTCGCAGCCCGCGAGGCGCGCATTCCGGTGATCCAGCGGGCAGAAATGCTGGCCGAGCTGATGCGCTATCGCCATGGCATTGCCATCGCCGGTACGCACGGTAAAACCACTACCACGGCGATGGTGTCCAGTATTTACGCCGAAGCCGGTCTTGACCCAACGTTTGTTAACGGTGGGCTGGTGAAAGCGGCGGGTACCCACGCGCGTTTGGGCTCTAGCCGTTACCTGATTGCGGAAGCGGATGAGAGCGACGCGTCGTTCCTGCATTTGCAACCGATGGTGGCGATTGTCACCAACATCGAAGCCGACCATATGGATACATACCATGGCGACTTCGAGAATTTGAAGCAGACGTTTATCACCTTCCTGCATAACCTGCCGTTCTATGGTCGTGCGGTAATGTGCATTGACGATCCGGTCGTGCGTGAGTTGTTGCCGCGCGTGGGTCGCCATATCACCACTTACGGCTTTAGCGAGGATGCGGATGTGCGTATCGAGAGCTATAGCCAGATCGGGCCGCAGGGGCACTTTACCCTGAGCCGTCAGGATAAGCCGTTGATGACGGTCACCCTGAATGCACCGGGCCGCCATAACGCCTTGAACGCGGCGGCGGCGGTTGCCGTGGCGACGGAAGAAGGCATTGCCGACGAAGCCATTCTGCGTGCGCTGGCCGGTTTCCAGGGAACGGGGCGTCGCTTCGATTTCCTGGGGGAGTTCCCATTGGCGGCGGTGAACGAAAAACAGGGTAGTGCCATGTTGGTGGACGATTATGGCCACCACCCAACGGAAGTGGATGCGACCATCAAGGCCGCGCGTGCCGGTTGGCCAACCAAGCGGGTGGTGATGATCTTCCAGCCGCACCGCTATACCCGTACTCGCGATCTGTATGACGATTTCGCCAACGTGTTGTCGCAGGTTGATGTGTTGCTGATGCTGGATGTCTATCCGGCGGGTGAAGCTCCGATCCCTGGCGCTGATAGCCGTAGCCTGTGCCGTACCATTCGCAATCGCGGCAAACTGGATCCGATCCTGGTGTCCGATGCGGATACCGTGCCAACGCTGTTGGCGCAGCTGTTGCAAGGCGACGACCTGGTGCTGGTGCAAGGGGCTGGCAATGTCGGTAAAATCGCGCGCCGGCTGGCTGAACTAAAACTGCAACCACAGATCAAAGAGGAGGATCATCATGGCTGATAAAGTCGCCGTATTGCTGGGTGGTACCTCCGCAGAACGTGAAGTTTCACTGCAATCTGGCGCGGCCGTGCTGGCCGGGTTGCGAGAAGCGGGCATTGATGCTCATGGCATCGATACCCGTGACTTCCCTGTCACCGAGCTGAAAGCGCAGGGGTTCACCAAAGTGTTCATTGCGCTGCACGGGCGTGGCGGTGAAGATGGTACATTGCAAGGTCTGCTGGAGTTTTTGCAGTTGCCTTATACCGGCAGCGGCGTGATGGCCTCGGCGCTGACCATGGATAAATGGCGCAGCAAAATGGTATGGCAGTCGATGGGGCTGCCGGTGGCACCTTACGTGGCGTTGAGCCGCCGTCAGTATCTGGGCGACGATCGGCAAAGCCAGCTGGCCGCCATTGAAGCTTTGGGATTGCCACTGATTGTGAAGCCAAGCCGCGAAGGCTCCAGCGTTGGCATGAGCAAAGTGACCGAACGCGCAGCCCTGGAAGGGGCGCTGGAAGAGGCTTTCCGTCATGATGAGGATGTGCTGGTAGAGAAATGGCTCAGCGGCCCGGAATACACCGTGGCGATCCTGGGCGATCAGGTGCTGCCTTCCATCCGTATTCAGCCCGCTGGCGTGTTTTACGATTACCAGGCCAAATATATTTCCGACGATACGCAGTATTTTTGCCCGAGCGGCCTGGATGCACAGCAGGAAGCCGCTATGGCTGCGCTGGCACTGCGGGCTTACCGTGGGCTGGATTGCAGCGGCTGGGGGCGTGTTGATGTCATGCAAGACAGTGATGGCAGCTTCTACCTGCTGGAGGCGAATACCTCGCCGGGCATGACCAGCCACAGTCTGGTCCCGATGGCGGCCCGGCAGTCCGGATTAACTTTCTCGCAGTTGGTTGCGGGCATTCTGGCGTTGGCTGACTGAGATGTCGCAAGCGGCTCTGAATGCACGCGAGCGCGAGGCGGATAACGGCCCACGTCGCAGCAATGGCACCCAACTGGCAGGGATGATTTTCCTGCTGATGGTGCTAGGCACCATCCTGTGGTGCGGCTGGGTAGTGGTGGGTTGGATGCAAGATGCCAGCCGTCTGCCGCTCTCAAGGCTGGTATTGACCGGTGAACGCCATTTCACCACTAACGACGATGTTCGCCAGGCGATCTTGGCTTTGGGAGCACCGGGCACCTTTATGACGCAGGATGTGGACATCATCCAGCAGCAGATCGAGCGTCTGCCGTGGGTCAAGCAGGCCAGCGTACGTAAACAGTGGCCGGATGAGCTGAAAATCCACCTGGTGGAGTATGTCCCGGTGGCGCATTGGAATGATTTGCACATGGTTGATGCCGAGGGCAAGTCGTTCAGCATTCCGGCACAGCGTTTGGGCAATCAGAAATTACCGTTGCTCTATGGTCCGGAAGGCAGCGAACAGGATGTTCTGGAAGGTTACCGCGCGATGAACGGCGTGCTGGCAGCCAGCAAGTACCAGCTTAAGATGGCGTCCATGACGGCCCGCCATTCGTGGCAGTTGGCTTTGGATAACGATGTTCGGCTGGAACTGGGACGTGACGATCGCATGGGTCGCTTGCAACGCTTCATCGGGCTTTATCCGGTGCTGTTGCAGCAGGCGCAGGCGGAAAACAAGCGCGTCAGCTATGTCGATTTACGCTATGACTCCGGTGCCTCAGTCGGCTGGGCTCCGGCGTTTATCGACCCGCAGGCAGCCATGGGCGATCGACCAAACAGTAATCAGCAACAGAATCAGGCACAGGCAAAACAACAATGATCAAGTCGACGGACAGAAAACTGGTAGTTGGACTGGAGATCGGTACCGCAAAAGTCTCCGCATTGGTGGGGGAAGTTTTGCCCGATGGCATGGTCAACATTATCGGGGTGGGCAGTTGCCCGTCTCGCGGTATGGATAAGGGTGGCGTTAACGATCTGGAATCGGTAGTCAAGTGCGTACAGCGCGCTATTGACCAGGCCGAACTGATGGCGGATTGTCAGATTTCTTCGGTTTACCTGGCCTTGTCGGGTAAGCATATCAGCTGTCAGAACGAGATCGGGATGGTGCCGATCTCCGAAGAGGAAGTGACGCAGGAAGACGTGGAGAACGTAGTGCATACCGCCAAGTCGGTGCGTGTGCGCGACGAACACCGCATCCTGCACGTTATCCCTCAGGAATACGCCATCGACTATCAGGAAGGCATCAAAAACCCGGTTGGGTTATCCGGCGTGCGTATGCAGGCCAAGGTCCACCTGATCACCTGCCATAACGATATGGCCAAGAACATTGTCAAAGCAGTGGAACGTTGTGGTCTGAAAGTGGACCAACTGATTTTCGCCGGTCTGGCCGCCAGCTATGCGGTGCTGACCGAAGATGAGCGCGAACTCGGCGTCTGTGTGGTAGATATCGGCGGGGGCACCATGGATATGGCGGTGTATACCGGCGGTGCTCTGCGCCACACCAAAGTGATCCCTTACGCCGGGAACGTGGTCACCAGCGATATCGCCTACGCCTTCGGCACGCCGCCGACCGACGCGGAAGCGATTAAAGTTCGACACGGTTGTGCACTTGGGTCGATTGTTAGCAAGGATGAAAGTGTTGAGGTTCCTAGCGTGGGGGGAAGGCCTCCTCGGAGTCTGCAAAGACAGACATTGGCTGAAGTGATTGAGCCGCGCTACACCGAACTGTTGAATCTGGTTAACGATGAAATATTGCAATTGCAGGAGCAACTGCGTCAGCAAGGGGTGAAGCATCATCTGGCAGCGGGTATTGTGCTGACCGGCGGTGCCGCCCAGATTGATGGCCTGGCAGCCTGTGCGCAACGGGTATTCCATACCCAGGTACGCATCGGCCAACCCTTGAACATCACGGGTCTGACGGATTACGCGCAAGAGCCTTACTATTCTACAGCGGTCGGGCTACTGCACTATGGAAAAGAGTCTCACCTGAGCGGTGAGGCAGAAGTAGAAAAACGCGCCTCGGTGGGCAATTGGTTTAAACGCATCAATAGCTGGCTGAGAAAAGAGTTTTAATGTTTAGACAAAGAGATCATGCTGAGTAATCTTTTTATGATCTCGCAGCGACAGGCACAAAACGGAGAGAAACTATGTTTGAACCAATGGAACTAACCAATGACGCGGTGATTAAAGTCATCGGCGTCGGCGGTGGCGGTGGCAATGCCGTTGAACACATGGTGCGCGAGCGCATCGAAGGTGTTGAATTCTTCGCCGTTAATACAGACGCTCAGGCGCTACGTAAAACGGCAGTTGGCCAAACCATCCAGATTGGTAGCGGTATTACCAAAGGTCTGGGTGCAGGCGCGAACCCGGAAGTGGGTCGTAATTCAGCGGAAGAAGACCGTGAAGCCCTGCGCGCCGCCCTGGAAGGTGCAGACATGGTCTTCATCGCGGCCGGCATGGGTGGCGGTACCGGTACCGGTGCTGCGCCAGTGGTGGCAGAAGTCGCAAAAGATCTGGGTATTCTGACCGTGGCCGTGGTGACCAAGCCATTCAACTTTGAAGGCAAGAAGCGCATGGCATTCGCGGAGCAGGGTATCGCCGAGCTGTCCAAGCACGTGGACTCGCTGATCACCATCCCGAACGACAAGTTGCTGAAAGTTCTGGGCCGTGGCATCTCTCTGCTGGACGCGTTCGGCGCGGCCAACGACGTGCTGAAAGGCGCGGTGCAGGGTATTGCCGAACTGATCACACGTCCGGGCCTGATGAACGTCGACTTTGCTGACGTGCGCACCGTGATGTCCGAAATGGGCTACGCGATGATGGGCTCTGGCGTTGCCTGTGGCGAAGACCGTGCCGAAGAAGCGGCGGAAATGGCGATCTCCAGCCCACTGCTGGAAGATATCGACCTGTCCGGCGCCCGTGGCGTGCTGGTCAACATCACCGCTGGCTTCGACCTGCGTCTGGATGAGTTCGAAACCGTGGGTAACACCATCCGTGCTTTCGCTTCCGACAATGCGACCGTGGTAATCGGTACCTCGCTGGATCCGGAAATGAACGACGAACTGCGCGTGACCGTAGTTGCGACCGGTATCGGTATGGACAAACGTCCTGAAATCACCCTGGTAACCAATAAACAGGCCAGCCAGCCAGTGATGGATCACCGTTACCAGCAGCATGGTATGTCACCGCTGCAGCAGGAAGTGAAACCTGCCGCCAAGGTGGTAAACGATCAGAGCGCGCAACCAAACAAAGAGCCTGATTATCTGGATATTCCGGCCTTCCTGCGCAAGCAGGCAGATTAGGAATAAGCTGATAATTTGGAATCTCCGCTCTTTGTGCTAAACTGTCCCGCCGGCCTTGCTGTATGCTGGGCTGGTTGGATTGATAACATTGCGAGATAAAACGATGATCAAACAAAGGACATTAAAACGTATTGTTCAGGCGACGGGTGTCGGTTTACATACCGGCAAGAAAGTCACGCTGACAATGCGCCCAGCGTCGGCTAATACCGGGGTCATCTATCGTCGCACTGACTTGAATCCACCGGTTGATTTCCCGGCTGATGCAAAATCCGTGCGTGATACCATGCTCTGTACTTGCCTGGTGAATGAGTCAGACGTGCGTATTTCCACCGTTGAGCATCTTAATGCTGCGTTGGCGGGCTTGGGTATCGACAACATCATTATTGAAGTTGACGCTGCCGAAATCCCGATCATGGACGGTAGTGCCAGCCCGTTTGTCTATCTGTTGCTGGATGCCGGCATCGAAGAGCTGAATTCGGCGAAGAAATTCCTGCGTCTGAAAGACACCGTACGTGTTGAAGATGGCGACAAGTGGGTAGAGCTGTCCCCGCATAACGGGTTCCGCCTGGACTTCACCATCGACTTCAACCACCCGGCGATTGATGCCAGTACCCAACGCTATCGTCTGGATTTCTCAGCCGATTCGTTCGTACGCCAAATCAGCCGTGCGCGTACCTTCGGTTTCATGCGTGATATCGAGTATCTGCAGTCCCGTGGCCTGGCCCTGGGCGGCAGCTTCGATTGCGCGATTGTGGTGGATGACTATCGTGTCCTCAACGAAGACGGCCTGCGCTTCGAAGACGAATTCGTGCGCCACAAAATGCTGGATGCCATCGGCGATCTGTTCATGTGCGGCCATAACATCATTGGCGCGTTCACCGCGTACAAATCAGGCCATGCGCTGAACAACAAGCTGCTGCAAGCCGTGCTGGCGAAACAGGAAGCTTGGGAATTCGTGACATTCCAGGATGAAGCCGAAATGCCGTTGGCATTCAAGGCTCCGTCAACCGTACTGGCCTAAGCGGCCAAGACGTCAATTACTTATTACGACCGGTCTCGTTGGCTCTCTCTCCTGCCAACGCGGCCAGTCGTTCTAATATCTTGCGCAATTTTTCTGGGCTCTGCGCCGCCAATCCCCGTAATGCATCCGCACTTTCCAGGCTCAAATGACGCATAGGCACCTCTGCTTGCTGGCCATTTTCCGTGCTTTTGCCGTGGTTTTGTACCTGGCTGCTGCCTTTTGCCATCAACGAGGGATTAATCCTGATGTCGATTGAAGACAAAGATGGTAGAATTTGCGCTCGTAGTGCGGATAGCAGGCTGGGTTGTTCATAGCGTAAGCGCATCATCCAACTGGCATTGGCGGTTTCCAGCACTAAAATACCCTGTCTGAAGTTGGCGACACGGCACCAAGGGTGCAACTGAGCGGGCAATAACCCCTTCACGGCACGATTGAGTTTCAGTAGCGCGGTAGCGCGTTGCTGAACGTTATGCAGCGGTCCTTTCTCTGTTGCAGACGCGTCGTCAAACAGGATATCTAATAATTGTGGACGGCTATCGCGCATAATGGGCTCCGGCGGATAATAAACACGTGATCGGTATTCTAAATCGTTGGCGACAATTTGGCAGACGTTATTTCTGGCCTCATCTCCTGTTGGGGATGGTAGCGGCTACGCTTGGCGTACCGCAAAATCTGTCCGGCACCGTCGATCAAAGCGCATTACCGAGCACCTCGTCCAGCCTTAACCGGCAAAATTCCGTCAGTCACGCCTTTAACAGCCTGGCGTTACTGCAAGAAGTGCATCGTCGCCCAACGTTTAACGTTGATTACTGGCACCAGCATGCGCTTCGAACCGTCATTCGTCACCTCTCTTTTGCTCTGGCACCTCAGGCCGTCTATGCCCGAGTGCAGGAAGCGGAGGCCGTTGCGGTTGAACCGCCATTACAGGTGGCTCAGCTTGCCCTGCTCTCCACGCTCAATGCGCTACTGACGCACGAGCCAAAACCACCGACTATCATTCGTGATACCCATCACCCCATCGTTCCTTCTTTGGCGCAGCATCAGGCCGGGCTGTGGCTCGCTCAGGTGCAAGGTATTCGCGCCGGGCCTGCAGCCCTCGGCTAATCTTTGCCCTCAGGGCAGCAAAAAAACAAACAACACAACAGCTTGTTGACGGCCATTATGGTGTCGTCGCGTAAGAGATATAAAGAATCATGTTAATCAAACTATTGACCAAAGTTTTTGGTAGCAGTAACGATCGTACCCTGCGCCGCATGCGCAAAGCGGTTGAGATGATCAACCGTATGGAACCAGACATGGAAAAACTGTCTGATAGCGAACTGCAGGCCAAGACCGATGAATTCCGCGCGCGTCTGAAAAAGGGTGAAGTGCTGGAAAGCCTGATCCCGGAAGCCTTCGCCGTAGTGCGTGAGGCCAGTAAGCGAGTCTTCGGTATGCGTCACTTCGACGTACAGCTGCTGGGCGGGATGGTGCTCAACGACCGCTGTATCGCCGAGATGCGTACCGGTGAAGGTAAAACCCTGACCGCAACCCTGCCTGCCTATCTGAACGCCCTGAGCGGCCGTGGCGTGCACGTGGTTACCGTCAACGACTACCTGGCCCAGCGTGATGCCGAAAACAACCGTCCGCTGTTCGAGTTCCTGGGGTTGAGCGTGGGTATCAACCTGCCTGGTATGCCTGCTCCGGCCAAGCGTGAAGCCTATGCCGCAGATATCACTTACGGTACCAACAACGAATACGGCTTTGACTACCTGCGTGACAACATGGCGTTCAGCCCGGAAGAGCGCGTACAGCGTAAGCTGCACTATGCGCTGGTGGATGAGGTTGACTCCATCCTGATCGACGAAGCGCGTACGCCGCTGATCATCTCCGGCCCGGCCGAAGACAGCTCAGAAATGTATAAGCGTGTTAATAAGCTTATCCCACAGCTGATCCGCCAGGAAAAAGAAGACTCCGACACCTTCCAGGGTGAAGGGCACTTCTCAGTCGATGAAAAAGCACGTCAGGTTCACCTGACCGAACGCGGCCTGATCATGATCGAAGAGATGCTGATGGAAGCAGGCATCATGGATGAAGGCGAATCGCTGTATTCACCAACCAACATCATGCTGATGCACCACGTCACCGCCGCGCTGCGTGCCCACGTGCTGTTCACCCGCGACGTTGACTATATCGTTAAAGACGGTGAAGTCATTATCGTTGACGAACACACTGGCCGTACCATGCAGGGCCGCCGCTGGTCCGATGGTCTGCACCAGGCGGTAGAAGCCAAAGAAGGCGTAGAAATCCAGAACGAAAACCAGACGCTGGCTTCGATCACCTTCCAGAACTACTTCCGTCTCTATGAGAAACTGGCCGGTATGACCGGTACAGCGGACACCGAAGCCTTCGAATTCAGCTCCATCTACAAGCTCGATACCATCGTGGTGCCGACCAACCGCCCAATGATCCGTAAAGATATGCCGGATCTGGTCTACATGACCGAAAAAGAGAAGATCGCGGCGATCATTGAAGATATCCGTGAGCGTACTGCCAACGGCCAGCCGGTGCTGGTGGGGACTATCTCGATCGAGAAATCCGAAGTGGTTTCCCGTGAGCTGACCAAAGCTGGGATCGAACACAAGGTTCTGAACGCCAAATTCCACGCCATGGAAGCGGATATTGTGGCCAATGCGGGTCAGACTGCTGCGGTAACCATCGCCACCAACATGGCCGGCCGTGGTACCGATATCGTGTTGGGCGGCAGCTGGCAGAGCGAACTCTCCCATCTGGAAGATCCGACAGAAGAGCAGATTGCCGAAATCAAAGCGGCCTGGAAAATTCGCCACGACGCCGTATTGGCCGCTGGTGGCTTGCACATTATCGGTACCGAACGTCACGAATCACGCCGTATCGACAACCAGCTGCGTGGCCGTTCCGGCCGTCAGGGTGATGCCGGTTCTTCCCGCTTCTACCTGTCAATGGAAGATGCGCTGATGCGTATTTTCGCCTCGGATCGTGTTTCAGGCATGATGCGTAAACTGGGTATGAAGGATGGCGAAGCCATCGAGCACCCGTGGGTCACCAAAGCCATTGCCAATGCGCAACGCAAGGTTGAAAGCCGTAACTTCGATATTCGTAAGCAACTGCTGGAATATGATGACGTGGCCAACGACCAGCGCCGTGCGATCTACAGCCAGCGTAACGAATTGCTCGACGTGTCCGACGTGAGTGAAACCATCAACAGTATCCGTGAAGACGTGTTCAAAACCACCATCGACAGCTACATTCCGCCGCAGTCGCTGGAAGAAATGTGGGACGTGAAAGGGCTGGAAGAACGCCTGAAAAACGACTTCGATCTGGATATGCCGATCGCCGAGTGGTTGGATAAAGAGCCTGAGCTGCACGAAGAAACGCTGCGTGAACGTATCATGGCGAAGGCGAAGGAAGATTACCTGCGCAAAGAAGAGGTTGTTGGCGCCGAAATGATGCGCAACTTCGAAAAAGGCGTGATGCTGCAGACGCTGGATTCCCTGTGGAAAGAGCACCTGGCGGCAATGGATTACCTGCGTCAGGGTATCCACCTGCGTGGCTATGCGCAAAAAGATCCGAAGCAGGAATACAAGCGTGAGTCCTTCAACATGTTTGCCACCATGCTGGAATCGCTGAAATATGAAGTGATCAGCGTGTTGAGCAAGGTTCAGGTACGCATGCCGGAAGAGGTTGAAGCTCTGGAGCTGCAACGCCGTGAAGAAGCCGAGCGTCTGGCACGCCAGCAACAGTTGAGCCACCAGGAAGAAAATGCCCTGGCGGTCACCGATCCGAACGCTCCTGCTGTTGCTGAACGTAAAGTAGGGCGTAACGATCCTTGCCCATGCGGTTCCGGTAAGAAATACAAGCAGTGCCACGGCCGCCTGCAAAAGTAAGCCGGGTGCAGTGAACGGTTAACGGTAAGGGCTCAGCATGCTGAGCCCTTTTTTTAAGTAGTAACTTCTGGAGGATGCGATGAAGCACCTGAACATCGCCGTAGGGATTATCCGTAACCCACAGCAGGAAATCTTCATCACACGCCGCGCTGCGGATTCGCACATGGCTGGCTTTTGGGAATTCCCTGGCGGCAAGATTGAGCAGGGCGAAACGCCGGAGCAGGCATTAGGCCGCGAATTGCTGGAAGAAACCGGGATCCGCGCCAATCAGGCACGGTTACTGGAGGTGCTGGAACACCGCTTCACCGATCGGATCGTAACGCTGAATTTCTATCTGGTGGAGGATTGGGCGGGCGAACCCTATGGCCGTGAAGGGCAGCCGATGCGTTGGGTAAAGCAGGCCGACCTGCGTGAGGAAGAGTTCCCCGAAGCCAACGTCAGTATCATCAAGCTGTTGGTGGCGCAGGCCAGTGCCGTGTAGTTAATTTTCGGCCTGGCAAGGCCAGGCCAATAATACCGTTTTAATGGTTGTTGCTGTCTCTGTCTTCACTCCAATCTTCACTTTCGTTCAGATCTTCGTTGCTCGGAATGCGCTTCTCTTCATCGGCCCATTCACCCAGATCGATCAGCTGGCAGCGCTTGCAGCAGAATGGACGATATGGGCTCACTTCACCCCATACCACGCCTTTGCCACAGGTTGGACATTTTACTACGGTCATATTCATTCCTTTCTCCCTCTTAAACCCAAGGGGTGATTAACAGCAGGCCAGCTCAAAGGTAAGACGCTCTGGCACTGTGCCGTTTTCGCTGTCTAGCGGCAGGAAACGGATGGCATAGCGCGTCTTGTGGCCGGAAATCTGCGGGTAAAGCTGGTAAGCCAGATTAATACGCAAGCGTAACAGATCGGCCCCTTCGGCGTTATCCTGGAAGAAGCCGTTGAGGCTGATCTGATTGCGGAACGGCCCGGCCTGGCGCACCAGATCCAACACGATGGTCAGCGCCTGATTCAAGGGTTCGAGGGTTTGCAACCACTCTGCCACGTCGGCATCACGCTCATTTTGTGCCACATGCATCCACATATGCAGTGTAGGCAAATCAAAGCTGCAACAGCCACCGGGGATGCTCAGACGTTGGCGAACCAGGCTAATCAGCCGGTCTTCACGCAGCGCCTGGCCCATACGCGGAGCAGACATCAGTGCAGATGCACAGCCTTTCAACTGGCTGCGTAGCTGATTGACCACCGAGATATCGACACCGGGCAATTCTGCCCACTGCAGTAATTTTTGCTGCTGGCGTTCCAGCTCTTTGAGCAGTTCGGTGCGCACTTCGCCACGTTCCAATACGTCCAGCAGGTCCGCAACGGTACGGAAAAAGGTCAGGGCGATAGCGGTTTCGCTCAGTGCTCTTTGGCCATGCAGTTGTTGTAATAAAAACTCGATCCGCAGCCAGGTGCGCATTTTTTCATTTAACGGGTGTTCAAAGAGAACGGTCGGGGAAGCGTCACTCATTCGGTGTGATCCTGTCGGGTCGCTGAGGTTGCCAGCTCAATATAGTGTTGATGCAATGCGGCGACATGGGATTCAATTCCTTGTGCGCTACCGCTATTGTCAATTACGTCATCCGCTACGGCCAGACGTTGTTCGCGCGTGGCCTGTGCAGACAGAATATTCAGCGCCTGCTGACGGCTGATGCCGTCGCGGGCCATGGTTCTGGCTAGTTGTGTTTCGCTGTCGACATCCACCACTAAAACGCGGTCGGCACGATCCTGCAGGCCGTTTTCTACCAGCAAGGGGACAACCCATAGTACGTAACAACTCTGGGCGTTGGCTAGTTGGCGTTGCGTTTCCCGCTGTATCTGCGGGTGCAGCAACTGGTTTAGCCAGCGCTTTTCGTCGGGATCGCTGAAGATCCGCTGACGTAAAGCCGCACGGTTGAGGGATCCATCCGCCTGCAACATTTCATTACCAAAATGTGCCGCAATGGCATCCAATGCCGGGGTTCCAGGCTCAACAACCTGGCGAGCAATGATATCCGCATCCACAATGGCCACGCCAAAACGTGCAAAGGCGTTGGCAACGGTGGACTTACCGCTGCCGATACCGCCGGTTAATGCCACTAGGTAGGCCATGGTCAAAGGGGATCCTGATATTCGCCAAAAATAATAAACGAATCATAAAGCGATCGCGCAGAAGTGCAAGCGGGTGCGTGTGACTTGCCCTGTGCCTGGTGTTTTGATAGGGGTAATTTGAGCCGCAGCATTGGGAAAATGAGGTAGCAATCACATTGGGATGTCGCAGGTAAATTTGTGGGATTGTACCGTAAATAAAGGCGAAATCGCAGTCTTGCCGAGCGATTATTAGTGCGTATGATAGCATCACTGGAACTGGCAATAACTAGGTTCGAAATCCCCTTGCGATCCGTCGCCAAAAACCAGGAAATCATAAGTCATGCGTATTGAAGAAGATTTGAAGTTAGGCTTTAAAGATGTGTTGATCCGCCCAAAGCGTTCCACGCTGAAAAGCCGCTCGGAAGTTGAACTGGAGCGCCAGTTTACCTTCAAACATTCAGGTTACAACTGGTCCGGTGTGCCGATTATTGCCGCCAATATGGATACGGTTGGCACCTTCCGCATGGCCGAGGCCCTGGCAACCTTCGACGTCCTTACCGCCGTTCATAAACACTACACCGTTGAGCAATGGGCCGAGTTTGTTCAGCGCTCTTCCGACTCCGTGTTGCGTCATGTGATGGTGTCTACCGGCACTTCTGAAGCCGACTTCGTCAAGATGAAGCAGATCCTGGCCCTTTCCCCAGCGTTGAAATTTATCTGCATCGACGTGGCCAACGGCTATTCCGAACACTTTGTTGCCTTCCTGAAAAAAGCCCGTGAAGCTTGCCCTAGCCATGTGATTTGCGCGGGTAACGTGGTTACCGGTGAAATGGTGGAAGAGCTGGTGCTGTCCGGTGCCGACATCGTCAAGGTCGGGATTGGTCCTGGCTCGGTCTGTACCACCCGTGTGAAAACCGGCGTGGGCTATCCGCAGCTTTCCGCGGTCATCGAATGTGCCGATGCTGCGCACGGTCTGGGTGGGCAGATTGTCAGCGATGGCGGTTGTTCCGTACCGGGTGATGTGGCGAAAGCCTTCGGCGGCGGCGCAGACTTTGTCATGCTGGGCGGGATGTTGGCCGGGCACGACGAATGTGAAGGCACCGTGGTGGAAGAAAACGGTGAGAAGTTTATGCTGTTCTACGGTATGAGCTCAGAGTCTGCCATGAAACGCCATGTGGGCGGTGTAGCTGGCTACCGTGCTGCGGAAGGTAAAACCGTCAAGCTGCCGCTGCGTGGTGAAGTCGAGTTTACCGTGCGTGATATCCTCGGTGGCCTGCGTTCTGCCTGTACTTATGTGGGCGCAGAACGTCTGAAAGAGCTGACCAAACGCACCACCTTTATCCGCGTAGCGGAGCAGGAAAACCGCGTTTTCGGCAGCAAATAATTGCCTGACCTGGTAGGGGCGCAGCAATGCTGCGCCCGTATCAAACAGGGGAAAAATTGAAAGCATTACCCCAGTACATTCCCCAGTTGGAATATCGGCAAATACATCGCGATCACCAACGTACCTACAATCCCGCCAACCACTATCATCAACAAAGGTTCCAGCGTTTGCGCCAGCGTATCGGCGAGCTCATAGGTCTGTTGTTCGTGCCAAAGCGCCAGCTTGTCCAACAGGACATCGAGCGTGCCGGATTCTTCCCCCACCCGCACTAATTGCTGGCATAGCGAAGGAAACAGCGGCTGTTGAGCTAGTGCGCTATGGAAAGGATACCCTTGAGAGAGCTGCTGTTCGATCGCCGTCAGCGCTTGGCAATAAAACACAATATTCACCGAAAGTTTCGCGGCGCTTAGCCCTGCCACCAGCGTCAATCCGGCCTGCTGCGTCATGGCCAGAATACGGAACACCTGGCTCAGGCAATTGCCCTTGACCAACGAGGCAATCAACGGAATGCGTAGCAACATTGCCTGCTCACGTTGTTGCCAATCGGCTAACGGATGCAACCTACGCCAATAAAATCCTGCCAGCCCAGCCACCGTGAGCAACAGATAAGGCCCGGTAGCAATCAATGCGCCGGACAGTGCCAGCAGCCTTTGAGTAAACCAGGGCAACGGGGCGTCAAATGACTGATAAATCTTGGCAAACTCTGGCAGCACCATCACCAACATCAGTATGGTGACTGAAATGGCCACCAGGCAGATAAACAGCGGGTAGCGCAGCGCCTTCAGCACTTTTTTCTGTAGCCTTTGCTGAGCTTCTTGTTGCTGTGCCAACTGTAGGCAGCAGCGATCCAGATTACCCGTCAATTCGCCGATGGCGATCAGTTGGCGGTAGATTAGCGGGAATACGCGATGTTGGTCTGCGATCACCTCGGAAAAGGGTTGCCCCATCGCCACGCTATTGCTGATTTCCAGCAACAGACAGCGCCAGGCCGCCGACTGATGCTCCTGAGCCAGCAACTGTAGGCTATTGACCAACGGTAACCCGGCTTGCAGCAGAGTTGCCAACTGACGGGTGAATTGGATCATCGGCTCGCCACGCCATTGACGTGCGGAGACCCGTTTCCCCGCCCCCAGCTGGTAAGGCTGCAATCCTTGCTCCAGCAAATGCTGATAGACCTGATTTTTCTCCTCCGCCAGCAGTTCGCCACTGCGAATTCCACCTTGGCTATCGATGGCTTGCCAAACAAACAGACGGCGAGTTCTCATGCTGTACTCTCACCTTGAGTGTTCACCCCGACTACGCGGTACAGTTCCTCCAGCGAGGTTATTCCCTTGGCGACCAGCTCCAGGCCCGCTTGTAGCAGCGTTGTTTGGCCCTGCTGCTGTGCTATATCGGCCAACTGGATCGCCGAGGCATTTTGCATCAGGGCATTTTGGATTTCGGGTGTGATCTTCAGCAGTTCGTAAACGCCGATCCGGCCGTAATAACCGCCAAAGCAATGCTCACAGCCAGCTGCACGCCACGGGATCAGGGGTTCCGGCCAAAGGGTAGCCGGGAAGTGCAGGATCTCAACTTGTGGATAGCGGCAATGGGGGCACAAACGTCGCACCAGGCGCTGGGCGATCACCAGTTTCAGGCAGGCCGCCAGCAGGTAACCGGGAATGCCCATTTGGGTCAGGCGGGTCAACGTTTCGCAGGTGGAGTTGGTGTGCAGGGTCGATAGCACCAAATGCCCGGTTTGTGCCGCCTTGACGGCAATTTCTGCCGTTTCTTTATCGCGGATCTCGCCGATCATGATGACATCCGGATCCTGGCGCAGCAGGGCCCGTAACACGCGAGCGAAGTCCAGATCGGTTTTGCTGTTGATCTGCGTCTGGTTAATACCGAACACCGGGATCTCGATGGGATCTTCAACGCTGCACAGGTTGCTCTGCGCATCGTTCAGCTGGCGTAACCCGCTGTACAGCGTCACGGTTTTACCGCTGCCAGTCGGGCCGGTTACCAGGATCATGCCTTGCGGGTTGCAGAGGGCATTGGCATACCACCCAAGTGCTTCCAGACTCATACCAAGCTGCTCGAGCGGCAGCTCCTGGCGATCGGTTTGCAGGATCCTCAGTACCACCTTTTCGCCATACAGCGTGGGTAAGGTGGAGATCCGCATTGAGAAACTGGCATTATCCAGCTGCACGCTGAGTTGGCCGTCCTGTGGCAGGCGGCGCTCGGCGATATCCAGTTGCCCCATGATCTTCAGCCTGGCAGTGATCCTGGCCGCCAGAGAAAAGGGCGGAGAGGCGATCGCCTGTAGCACACCGTCGATCCTGAGTCTGACGCGGAATCGCTGCTGATAAGGTTCAAAATGCACGTCAGAGGCACGCCGTTGAATGGCGCTACGCAGCGTTTGGTTAATAAATTGCACCACCGGCGTGTCGCTGTCGTCGTTTAGCGAAGGGGGCCGCTCCTCGGTATTTTCCGGCGGTGGAACCAGGGCGAGGGATTGCCGCTGATTCTGTGCCTGTTCCAGCCGCGCAACGGGCCATTGCTCAATCCCCACGCTTTTGCCGGTGGCGAAACGCAAAGCGCTCACCAGTGCCGCAGGGATTTCACCATGCAGGGCGATAGTCAGCCGCTGCTCGTCTTCGCTGAGTGCCAGTGCCTGATAGCGTTGGCACAGCGTGTGGATTTCATCGCTGATTTCCATGCCGTCCCTCCTTTACTACTGCGCTGCATCATCAAAACGGAAAACTTCCTGGCAGGTTTCCTGCAGGCTGGAGTTACTACTGCTGCATTGGCGCGTCCAGCGCATCGGGCCGGTGGAGTCCATTGTGGGAGCCAGCGTCACCGTCAGGCCTTGCAGGCTCTGTGTGCCGACCAGGCTGATGGTTCCCCCGGTGACTTTGATACTGCTGACGTAACGTGTTGTCGCTCCTGCAGGGATCCCTTTGCTGCCAGCATCGCAGCCAGACGGGCCACCGCCTTCCAATGCGCACAATTCAACCGCCATTTTGTACGGCACCATGGCCTGCAACATATCGGTCATGGCGGCCTTCTGGATATAGCGCTGATAGGCGGGGATGCCAATGGCGCTGAGGATGGCGACGATGGCAATCACCACCATCAATTCGATTAGGCTAAAACCGCGTTGTGTTTCCATCTGTTGTTTCCTCCGTGTCATCAGGAGGCAACGTTAAAATGGCCAACGGCAGGTAGCGAGGGAGGAATGCGGATTATGCGTGGCTGTTCCACCACAATACGTCCGTGTTACGCGGCGTTGAAAAATAATGCGTAGTGCATCACAACCGGGAGGAAATGATGCCTGTTTGCGTATTACCTCATCCGCCAGAGCCGTTGACTAAGCTGGAAAGCGTCCGTTTTTTATCTAAAATTTTCCACTCACAAGGTATGATTATTCTTATGAGGTAAGAATGATCCTGTATTTGGCTTTTTTTAATTAATGCGATAACGATAGGGTTTAACCCTGTTTTTTAGAGTGTGGAACCTGTTTTTTCTAAGAATACTCCTTTATCAATAATTCCGTAATATAATTCTTATATAATATTTATCAATAAAAATACCATTGATCTGCTTTGGAGATCACGGTATCTTTGCCCTCGCCGTAACAGAGAAGTTAATAAATATCATCTATTCTGCGCTTTAATAAAGGCATGGGTTATCGTGCCTTTATATTGAGCGTAGATTTGTTCTATCGTTGATGATAGACATAACTAGGGCTATTTATTTCACTTTTATATAAGGATGATGTTGTGAAAAAATTAAACGTTTCTGAAGCTAGCACAATCGTTGGCGGCACTTGCAAAACCTGTAGCGTTGAGTATGTAAACATTACCCCAACTACTTGTAATGCGGTTACCACTTGTGTAGACAAAGATGGCAAGGTTGTTAGCGTTGACAGCAAGCCAGTTCCACTGAGCAGCTGCCCTGCCCAGCCATAATGTAAACATTGGTTCCCTGTCTGACAGGGACTGATGCCAGTGCTGGTGCGGTGAGGTTTATCGCATCAGCCTGTTTGATTCTCGTGCATTTTTAATGGACAGGGATGTGACTGCTGCAAGGATTATTGCAGCCTGCCTGACTAAAACAATCAATATCCCTCCGTTATTAAGTGCTAATCGATTTACCCTTATACATTAAGGTTTGTGATTATTCACATGCAACCTTGAAAGATATTGGGTATATGTAATTTAGGACGTAGCGCTCATGTTCAAGAAGCCCTTTTATCTTTTCGCCTATACCCTTTTGGTTATTATTATATCTTCGCTGATCACCACGGCTTATTTCCACTATTTTGTGCTGAATCAGAATGCCGGTCCTGAACAACAGGCTCTGACCATGGTCAGCGAGAGCGACGTTAAAACCAGCCCGATAAACACGGATAATACGATTATCGAGATCTTCTCTTACGGCTGCCACTATTGCGCCTTGAACGAAGAGAATGTTGCCAAGATGGAAGCGCGGATGCCCGCCGGGACTCAACTGGTCCGTGTGCATATCGCCAACCAAAACAATGATGGCCTGGCGAGCTTTGCCCCGTTGTTTGCCACGCTGACGGTGATGGGCATTGAACCACAGCACCGTGAGAGCGCTTATAACGCCATTATCAAAGGTAAAATTGATTTAAGTAACCCGGTCAATCGCGATAAATGGTTAACGAAAAACGGTATCGATCTTGATGCCTATAACAAGGCAAGCCAGACACCGCAGGTAGCAGAGCTACTGGACTATATGACCAAAGTATCCGGGCATTACAAAATCAGGGCGACCCCAACGTTTATCGTCAACAAAAAGTGGATGGCCGTGCAGGATCGCGATTTCCCTGAGTTTGCCGATCATCTGCTGTCATTGTTGCAGAATGATAAACCGCTGGAGAAATAATGCGTTTATTTGCCGTATGGATATATCTGACGTGGAGAGAGGCGCTCACAGGCATTGCTCGCGTTTTGTTGCCCTTGCGCAGGGCATACGGCAAGACGGTTTGTTGGCTGCTGCGCCATGGCAGCTACCGTTGGTTCCTTGGGCTGGCGGCACTGGGCCGCTGGCTGCGATTAGGTAACCGGGGAGATCGTCGGCGCGCCTTTGTGGCCGAGGCGAACAAGCAATCCCTGCTCGGGGCTGACTACCAAGGGAATTTTGCCCGCACCAGTCAGCGCCGCCGTTTACTGGAGCTGGCCGCAACCTACGGTCAGAGCCCTCAGGTCGCAGCTCAACTGGCTCGCTGCCAGGCAGAACTTAATGCGGTCGTCGAGCCTTTGCATCAGGCTGGGCACCCAGTGGTGCTGGCACCGCTGCATATGCTCTCTGACGTGCTGGCCGGTATGGTCGGTGCGGGGGTATTTCCGGGAAAGGCGACGGCCATTGTCTCCGTGAGCGTGGAGGTGTATCACGCCAAGGCGCGGGAATTAGGGGGCGTTAATCTGTCCTACTGCTCGATCCATGATGATAACCGTGAAATTGCCGGCAATCTGATGGGGGCGATTATGGAAGCGGCCGATCATCAACGCAATATCATGATTTTTCCGGATATCTCGCCGGATTACACCGTCAATACCAATACGGCGCAAACGGCAAAGCTCAGTTGTCGTCTGTTTGATCGCCCGGCCAATTTGCACAGCGGCGTGATCCGCATTGCCCGAGCGCTGTCGGCGCAGGTGGTGTTTTATTACCTGTATTACGACAAAGAGATAAAAATCCACATTGACCCGCCGATGCCGGCGCGCAGTGTGAAGGCCAGGCTGCCGGAAATTGTTGAGAGTTCGATCGTCCGCCACCCCGAGGACTGGCTGTTATGGCACGCACATTCGTTATTTTTTATCAATGAATAAACCGGAAATTGAAGAAGTCAGATCATGGAAAAGATAATCCCGACGCTGGTCTTTCAAGGCGAAACGAATGAATGTGGGCTGGCCTGCATCGCCATGATGGCGGAAACCCAGGGGATTGATGTCTCGCTGGAAAGCCTGCGCGAACGCTATCCGGCCTCGCAGCATGGCACCTCGCTGGCCAGGCTGTGCGATATCATGGGCGAATTGGCGATGCCCGCTTATCCCGTGGCTTTTGAGCATGACGAACTGGCAGAACTGCCGCTGCCCGCCATTTTGCATTATGGCGCCAGCCATTACGTGGTGCTGGCCTACCGTAAAGGCAACCATGTCTGCGTAATGAATCCGGGTATCGGCCAACAACTCCTGCCTATCGATGCGCTAAAGCTGGACATCAGCGGTTTTGCGCTGGTGCTGGACAATGAAACCCAGCCCGATCCGCAGGCGCTGGCCAACGTGCAGCGCAGTAAGCGCTTTCGCATGTTCGACACCATGAGTCTGAAAGAAACGGCACGTATCCCCGGCATTTACCGGTTGATGATACTGGCGTTTCTAATCTCGTTAACCCTGTTTATCATGCCGACGATGGTCAGTAGCGCCATCAACCAGGTCTTTTCCTCTGCGGGAAAAACAGATTTCCCCTATTTTTACTTCCTGCTGGCGTTTGTCGTTTCGACCACGTTGGCCTTCGGCGTGCGCTGGATCACCGAGCGATTTATTAAACGCTTTGTGGTGGTCAACAGCGTGGCGGGCTTCTCGCGCTTGCTGAGTAACTCGCTGAACTTCTTTGATAAACGTGCACCAGGTGACGTGTTTAGCCGCTTTGCCAGTTGGCAGATGGCCTCGGGCATTAAAATCGAGCTGGATAACGGCCTGCGTACCGACTGGATCATCGGTGCCATCGCGCTAGCGGTGATGTGCTACATGAGTCCACTGCTGGCCATGGTGTCTGGTATCAGTGTCACCCTGATGGGGCTGGTTAGCATCTGGGCCATCTATCGTGACCGCTATTTTACCCAGCAAATGCAGGTCAAAACGGCCGATCAGAGCGACTTTATCCTGGAGAGCATTCAAGGGTTCGCCACCATCAAGTCTGCTGGGCTCGATAGTCAACGCAAGGGCCTGTTTGCCAAATATGCCCTGGCGCTGTTTACCTGCCGCCAGCAACAGAGAATGTACGAGCAGGTCAAAAGCAGCCTGTATCAGTTGATAGGCAGCCTGGAGATGGTGCTGTTTATGTTCCTGGCGCTGCCGTTGTTGAAAAACGAAACTATCACGCTCGGGGAGTTCTTTGCCTATAGCTTTGTGCGTGAAATTTTCACCTCTTACATCACCAAAATTTTCTATTCCATCCTGCAAAAGAATCAGCTGAACGTGATTGATACCCGCGCGCGGGATCTGTTTCCGTCACGTTCTGCACCGGAGCCAGGCAATGATGCGGTCCCTGCGCCCATCCCGTCGTTCACCTCGCTGCTGCGTTATCACCATATTGCCTTTGCCTATGACGCCCAGCAACCGGTGCTGCACGATCTTTCGCTGTCGCTCACGCCGGGCCAAAGCATTGCCATTATCGGTGAATCTGGCGCGGGTAAAAGCACCTTGCTGAAGGTGATGACCGGCCTGATGCCACCACAGCAAGGGGACGTCATGGTGGATGGTCAGCCGCTCGATTATCAGCAGGTGCATGCGCTGTTCTTCCTGCAAAGCCAGGAGGACATCTTGTTCAATGCCACGGTGTTGGAAAACATCACGCTGTTTGATGAGAACTTTAATGAGCAAAAGCATCGGCAGATTGAGCGCTCGCTGGAGGGGCTGAATCTTGCCCCGGTGATCGAGAAATTGCCGGGCGGCCTGAATGCCCTGATCCGTGAAAGCCATGCTGGGCTGTCTCAGGGGCAACGCCAACGTCTACTGTTGGCTCGGGCCATGTACAGCGATCGCCCGGTGCTGGTGCTTGATGAACCTACGGCCAATCTGGATGAAGAAACGGCGCATCAGGTGATGGCCACCTTGCTGGCGCATTGTCGCGAACGGCATAAAACGTTGATCACCGTGACGCACAGCGAGAGCGTATTACCGATGTTTGATCGGGTGTTCCGCGTGAGCAATGGCCATGTGGCCAGCGTCGAAACATCTCCGACACTGACTACGGCGGTGTGCTGATGAAGCTGAAGATGTTTGGCAAGGCTCGCCGTCTGGTAATGCTCGCCTTGCTGTGCCTGGTGGCCTTGATCGGCGCGATCGTCTGGTACGTCTCGACACCAGCGCAGGATCATACCTATGACACCGAAGAGATCACCCGTGGCGATATCGAAAAAACCGTGCTTGCCACCGGCATTCTTAAACCGGCACTGCAGGTCAGCGTTGGTGCCCAGGTTAACGGACAATTGCAAAAGCTGTATGTGAAGCAGGGCGATCGTGTCACCCGCGGGCAACTGCTGGCGGAAATCGACCCGACCTTGCAACAAAACGCACTGCGTAAATCTGAGGCAGCCCTGCAAAGTGCCGAAGCACAAAAACAAGTCACCCAGGCAACGCTTAAACAGTATCAACAGGAACTGAAGCGTCAGCAAAAGCTGGATCGTGATGGTTCTGGGGTGAAAAGCGAATTGGAAAAGGCGCAGGCGCAGTTCCAAACCCAGGTTGCCCAGTTGAAGGTCAACGATGCGCAGATCGTCCAGGCGCAGATGGAGCTGGAAACCGCCAAGGCCAATCTGGGCTTTACCCGCATCGTTGCGCCGATCGACGGTGAAGTGCTGGGGATCGTCACCAAGGAAGGGCAGACCATCGTATCGTCACAGACCGTCCCGACCATTCTGGTGCTGGCGGATGTGGATACCATGACGGTACACACCCGTATTTCAGAGACCGATATCCTGAAGGTACGCGTGGGGCAACCGCTGTGGTTCTACGTGGTGGCCGATCCCAAGCAGCGTTACGAAAGCGTGATGGGCTCGATCCAGGAAGCGCCAAGCGACGCTTTGCGGGAAGATAACCCGTCCAGTTCCTCTAATCAGCAAGCCTCGGCGGTGTATTACAGTGGGGTATTTGCCATTGCCAACAGCAAACGTCTGCTGCGTACCTCTATGACCGCTCAGGTATTTATCATTACCGAGCAGGCGAAGAACGCCCTGCGTGTCCCGGTGGCCGCCTTTGGTGAACAACAGGGTAAAGATCGTTATCAGGTGCAGGTGATGAACGGCAAACAGCTTGAATCACGATGGGTTCGCATCGGCTTGAACGACCGCCAGTTTGCCGAAGTGAAAGAAGGACTGAAAGAGGGCGACCGCGTGGTGTTGATGGGGAGCGCTAGCAATGGTTAAGCCAACCCCTGCGCTGATTTCACTGAGCGGGATCTCACGTCATTTTGTCTCCGGGTTGCAGACGGTAGCGGTGCTGAAAAATGTCTCCCTATCCATCCAGCCTGGCGAGATGGTGGCGATCGTGGGGGCGTCCGGCTCGGGGAAATCCACGCTGATGAATATCATCGGCTGCCTGGATAAGCCAACCGAGGGGGAGATGCAGATCAAGGGGATCTCCACCCAACTCGCCAGCAGTGAGCAGTTGGCCCAATTACGCAGCCAGTACATCGGGTTTATTTTCCAACGCTATCACCTGATGCCGTACCTGAGCGCCAGCGAAAACGTCGCCATTCCTGCCCTGTATACCGCCATGCCAGCGGCGGAGCGTCAGACGAGGGCTGAATACCTGCTTACCCGGCTTGGGTTGCAACAGCGGATGAACTACAAACCGGCGCAGCTCTCCGGCGGGCAACAGCAGCGCGTCAGTATTGCCCGAGCGTTGATGAACGGGGCCGAAATCATTCTGGCCGATGAACCGACGGGGGCGCTCGATCGCGCCAGTGGGCAGGAGTTAATGGAGATTCTGCACTCTCTGCATCGCTCGGGGCACACCATCATTATCGTCACTCACGATCGGGATGTCGCCAATCAGGCGCAGCGTATTATCGAAATCAGCGACGGTGAAATTATTGCCGATCGGTGCAATGAAGCGGTTGCGCCACTGGAAACCCGTCCCGTATTGCCGGTGGTTGCTGCTACTGGGCGTAACCCGTTCTGGCAGAGCGTGCAAGAGGCGATCAAGATGGCCTGGCGTGCGCTGATGGGGCACCGTGCCAGAGCCTTCCTGTCGATGCTGGGCATCATTATCGGCGTCTCCTCCGTGGTGTCGTCGATGGCGGTGGGTGAGGGTGCAAGGCAAAATATTCTCAGGGAGATCGGCCAACTGGGCAACAGTACGTTGGAAATCCGCCCTGGTGAAGGGAGAGGGAAAGTGCGCCCTGACTTTGCGCGCGCATTGAAGGTTTCCGATGTAGAACTGTTGGCTCGCCAGCCTTATGTCGACAGTGTATCGCCAGTGGTCAGCACAGCGGTTACCGCGGTGCGCGGTGGCAAAGAGGTTACGGTGGCGATTTCTGGCATCAGCAATGCCTATTTCCGCGTGCAGGGCCTGCATTTTATCTCTGGTAACGGTTTTACCCAGCGCGATCTGGACGAGCGGGAACCGGTGGTAATTATTGATCCGGAATTACGCGATACGCTGTTTGAAACGGATGAAACACCAGAAGGGGAAATCATCCAGCTTGGCGGTACGCCTTACCGGGTGATCGGCGTTGCCGAACGTAAAGGCGGCAAATTCAGCGGCATGATGCTGGGCGCCTGGATGCCCTATACCGCGCTGCTGGAGCGTATGTCCGGTGATATGCCGATCGAGTCCATGACCTTGCGTGTACGTGACGGGCTTTCACCGAATGAGGTTCAGGGACGCGTGGAAAAACTAGTAGAACAGGCTCATGGCCAGCGTGACTTTTACACCCAGACCAACGATCAGATGACGCAGGCCATCCGCAAGGCGTCGGATTCGATGAATCTGTTGATCACCGCTATTGCCGGGATTTCACTGCTGGTGGGAGGCGTTGGTGTGATGAACATCATGCTGGTGTCGGTCACCGAGCGTACCCACGAGATTGGCATTCGTCTTTCGGTCGGTGCGCGGCCAGCGGACATTATGCGCCAGTTCCTGATTGAGGCAATGGTGATCTGCTCGCTTGGCGGGCTGATCGGCATTATTGGCTCCGGGTTGGCCGGGATGATCTTCTCGTGGGTAACCAAAGAGTTCACCATGATCTTTACCTGGCCACCGTTGGTACTTGCCTGCGGGTTCTCTGCACTGATCGGCCTGGGTTTTGGCTTCTTCCCGGCGCGCAATGCGGCACGTCTTCATCCCACGGAGGCGCTGGCACGCGAATGACGAACAACAAACTTTCTCTGGTGATGCTGTTGCCCCTGCTGCTGAGCGGTTGTGGCTCGTTGACGAAAAGCGACTATCAGCGGCCAATGTTGTCGGTGCCCGCTGAGTGGCGAGTGCAGGATACCGGTTCTGGCTATCTGCAACACACTGACCACTGGTGGGATAACTTCGCGGATCCACAGCTCTCGATGCTGATCGGACGCGCGCTGACCAGCAACAACGATCTGGCCATCGCGGGCATACAGCTCCAGCAGGCCCGATTGGCGGCCGGGTTAACCGATACCAACTTAACGCCTGATGTTTCAGTTAAGGGTAACGCCAACAACAGTAAGAACCTGCGTAGCAATACCACCCCGACGGAGTCTTACAGCACGACGTTGTCGCTGAGCTATGAGCTGGATCTGTGGGGGAAATTGGCACGTGCCAGAGAACAGGCGCAGTGGCAGGCTGAAGCCACGGAGCAGGATCGGCAAAACACCGCGCTAACGCTGATCGGCAATACGGCGCAGTATTATTGGCAGATCGCCAACCTTAACCAGAAGATAAAACAGCAGAAAGCGGGCCTGGAAATCAGCCAGCAGACGCTGGCACTGGTGCAGTCACGTTATGCTTCCGGTGCTGCCGGACAGCTCGATCTGTTACAGGCGAAACAGTCGTTGCTTAATCGCGAGAACACCTATCGCACGTTGCAACAGCAGCGGGAAGAGAACCGTAATGCGCTGGCGATCCTGTTTAACCGTTCGCCCACCGATCGCCAGGCAGAGCGCAGCTCGCTGGACATCAATCAGGATGTGCCAATTGCCAAAGTGCTGCCGGTTGAGGTCATTGCCCGCCGTCCAGACGTGAAGGCGGCGGAAGGGCGTTTGCGAGCAGCCCTGGCCGGTTCGGATGTGGAGCGTTTAAGCTTCTATCCATCGCTGTCACTGGCTGCGTCACTCGGCTCTGCCAGCAGCATTTTCTCTCAATGGTTCAGCAATCCTGTCAGGACGCTGGGAGCCAACGCTGCGCTGCCGTTTGTGCAGTGGAACACGGTGCAATTGACCATTGAGAAATCCAATCTTGACGTCAAACAGGCGGCGATCGTCTTCCGCAGCAAGGTTTATAGCGCGCTGTCCGACGTGGATAACGCCATGTCGCAACGGCTCAGCTATCAACAGCAAAAAATCAATCAGCAACAGAATCTGCAGCTTAGCCAGCAGCGGCTGGTATTGGCTAGAAGCCAGTACCAGGCGGGGGCGGTCTCTTTCCAGAGCTTGCTGGATGCCGAGGACGATTTGCTGACCATCGAAACCAATTTGTCAGATCTACAGTACAACTACCTCAATGCCACCATGAAACTGTGGCTGGCGTTGGGCGGCGGTGTGGAAAAAACGGTGATATAACAGGATGAAGTCATGAATAAAGATGCTTTGCCACGTCGCGTGGTGGTTACAGGTTTCGGTGCGGTCACACCATTAGGGATGAATGCCGAGCAAAGCTGGGCAGCGATCATGGATTATCAACTGGGCTATCGCCATGTCGATATGTCTGCCAAGGGGATCCAGTCACGTTTCTTCGGCGTGATCGACGATGAACCCAGCCTGAAGGGCGTCCCGGCGGCGATCCGCCGTCGTCTGCCACGTTTTGCCCGTCTTGCGCTGGGGGCGGCCCGCGAAGCGATGGAGATGGCCTTCCACGGTGAGAGCCCGGCGGCGTATTACGATCTGCTGGACTGCGGCACTATCATCGGCAGCGGCTGGGCGGGTCAGGATGAAACCCATCTTAACTACGAAGGCTATCTGCGTACGGGGTTGGGCTCACCGTTTGGCTGCTTCCTGTCCATGCCGAATGCGGCTACGGCAGCGTGCAGCCTGTTCTGGGGCCTGCGTGGTTATCAAAATAGCCCGATTGCCGCCTGCGCCACCGGAACGATCGCCATTGGTGATGCGGCCGAGGTGATCCGCAGCGGCCGTGCGTCGATGATGTTGGCCGGTGCCGGTGAGTCGTTGCGTACCGATGCAGCCGTGTGGAACATCGATATTCTGCGCGCCCTGGCAAGTGAACAGGACGATGCTAGCAAGGCCTGCAGCCCCTTTAGCCTCGATCGTAACGGCTTTGTGCTGTCTGAGGGAGCTGCCGTACTGTGTCTTGAAGAGCGCGAAGCCGCACTGGCGCGTGGGGCAACGATCTTTGGGGAGATCAAAGGCTACGGCAACTACTCCGATGCCTTTGATTTTACCGCGCCAGCGGAAGACAAGATTGCCCGGGTGAAAACCATCCAGCACGCGCTGTACCAGGCTGGGGTGACGGCGGAAGATATCGATTATATCAATGCCCATGGCACGTCCACGCCGCTCAACGATCTGAATGAGACCCAGGCAATCAAGCTGGCCTTTGGCGAGGCGGCCTACCGCACGCCGCTTTCCAGCACCAAGTCTTACTCTGGACACCTGATTGCGGCGGCGGGCAGTTTTGAGTCCATTATCTGCCTGCAGGCGTTGCAGCATCAGTTGATGCCAGCCACCTGTAACCTGAAAAATGCCGATCCGGAGTGCGATCTGGATTACATCAGTGAAGGGCACCGCCCGGCCAAATTGCAGAACATCCTGAATCTGAGCTTCGGCTTCGGTGGTGCCAACGCGGCGCTGGTCATTGGGCAGGCATGAGCATGATCCTCAACTACACCCTGCGCGATGCCGAGGAGTGGGCCGCCTTTTCCGGTGACTACAACCCGATCCACTTTGATCTGCAACACGTCCGCAAAATGGGGGCCGATCAATTGAGCGTTCACGGGATGCGGGCAATGCTGGATATGAAACGTCTGTTGAGTGCGGCGCTGCTTGCAAGCCCGCCGGAACATGACTTTTATGTATTCAGTACCCGCATGCGTCGGCCGGTGCTGTGCCAGACGCCGTATGACTTGCTGATTGGGGCTAACGGCAAACAGATCACCGGCGAGTTGTTGGATTGCGCGACGCAGAAAAACTGCTTCAATAGCAAGCTGGCTGCGGGCCGCCCGTTGGAACTGGCGGCTTGCAATCACGAACATGCGCTGACCGTGGCCGAGGTGATGGCGCTTTGCCAGCCCTTCCCGGGGCAGGCATTGGAAGCCACGCAGGCGTGGAGTTTTTTCGATGCCCTGCTGTTCCAACTGTTGGTCAAGTCTCCGGAAACGTTGGCGGCGCTAGCCACCGCATTACCTGAACTCCGGGCCGCCACGTTGATCGACGTGTTTGCCCAGATCCCGGTGGTGCAAACGCACCATGAAACTCACTTCAGCGCCCGTTTGTTTACCCCCACGGCGCTGTTTGAATCCGAAGATCGGTTGTATTACCACATCCAGCCGATGCTGATTATTGGGGATAGAAGCAACGGGTTTGTGCTACGTGCGGTGATCGAGGCCAGAACGCAGCAGTATCCGTTGCTCGTCACCTCGGTGACCTTAAAAACATGGCCATTGGCCGACAATTAACTACAGGGATTTCATCATGGAAAAGTATCAACAGGTTTATTACACCGTCACTGAAATGATTTGCGATGCCAAAGATCTCGAAATGAGCGATCTGTCGCCAGAGATGCCGCTGCATCAGTTGAAGCTGGACAGCCTGGACTATGTGGAGTTGATGGTGTTGGCCAAACGTGAGTTTGGGGCCACGCTGACTGCCGAAATGTTCATCGACAAGCCGAATATGACGCTGGGTGAACTGTGTCAAAGCCTGGTCGACGCGCAACAGTGATCCTATGACTAAACAATGGGTGTTAGTGACTGGCGGTAGCCGGGGGATTGGTCGGGCGTTGGTGGAGGAGTTGGCCAGGCAGTGGAACGTGGTGTTCACCTGCCGTAGTGGCTCTGAGGCGGAGTCGGCAGTTATAGAAGCTTGCGCGGGTTTGCCGGGGTTGGTGGAGAGCTGTGTCTGTGACGGCAGCGATGAGCAGGCAGTGGATGTTGTGGCTCCACAACTGCTGGCTCGCCTTGGCGCGCCTTTTGCGGTGATCCATAACGCCGGGATCACGCAGGATGGTTTGCATATCCAGCAAACCGGGGAGCGCTGGCGGCAGGTGATCGACACCAACCTCAACGCCATCTTCTACTGGAATCGGCACCTGTTGCCCGCCATGATGGCGCAGGGGGAAGGGGCGATGGTGCTGATGTCTTCGGTGACGGGCATCAAGGGCAACATCGGGCAAACGGCCTATGGGGCCAGTAAGGCGGCGATGATCGGCCTGGGGAAATCTCTGGCGCTGGAAGTGGCCCGTTTTGGTATCCGGGTGAACTGTCTGCTGCCCGGGATTATCGAAAGCGAGATGACGCAGGCCATTCCGCCGGAGGCGCTGAAGGCGCTGCGCAAGCAAATCCCTCTACGCCGCCTGGGCAAAGCCAGCGAAGTAGCGCGTACCACCGCGTTTCTCATCGGAGATGATAGCCGTTATATGACAGGCCAAAGCCTGATCCTTGACGGGGGTTTGACCGTCTAAGGTAAGCCTGATTAACTCTTCTATTGGGGTATCTCTGCATACCCCAAGCGTTTTCGATAACTCCCTATTTCCTTACTTCAGAGCATCTACGATCACCCCCTCCTTCTATCAAATGGTGAGTCTAGCTTACGGTTTGCGTGGTTAAATAAAGCACCGATGTTAGAATTGCCTGTTGAAAAAACAGACTGTCCCACACGTTATTACTACGATGTGAAATGAATTAATGGCACTAAACCCGCTGAAATTCGATTTATTCCACAAAGTTATGATGAGCATCAGGTTGTAGCTTGACCAGAATTTTCTTATGTCGTTAAATCCAATATCTGGAAAAATGTGTATAGGGAAATACCGCATGTCGGCTAACACCAATCGTAAGTTTTTGAGCATGGATGAAGTACAGCGTTTACTTGATGCAATTCCTGAGCATAAGAATACCGTCCGCGATAAATGTATGTTGCTGGTTTGCTTCATTCATGGATTGCGCGTCTCCGAACTCTGTAATCTGCGCCTGCAAGATTTGGATTTACTTAGCAAAAAATTGTACGTTAATCGCCTGAAAAATGGCTTTTCTGTCCAACATCCGATCCAGCCGCGTGAGCACTCCGCTCTGGTCAGTTGGCTGGCTCTGCGCCCGCAATATCTTGAAGCAGACAGTGATTTTCTGTTTCTTTCACGCCAGGGGGGGCGGCTTTCTCGCCAGCAGATGCATCGCCTGTTTCGCGAGTATGGTGAACTTGCTGGACTGAATGTCCCCGTGCATCCGCATATGTTACGCCACGCCTGTGGCTATGCGCTGGCTGATGGCGGCATCGATACTCGCTTAATCCAGGATTATCTGGGCCATAAAAATATACAGAATACGGTAATTTATACAGCCAGTAACGCGGGGCGTTTTCGTTCGATCAGAATATAATTAAAATCTGCTTGAAAAGCAGTTTATTTAATTCATCTATAATAGTTAGACTCATCCAATCTAGGTTGAGTCTACTATCGTATATATAGCCACCTCTAACCTATTATGCAGTCATGGATAAGAATGTTATGAAGATATAATATATCAATCCAGCGTTGGCTTCTGCACTCATTATTGATAGAGCATTTCATTACATTGAGAATGAGTTTTTTCGGATTTATCTCACACTTAAGAAAGAATAACCCTTTAAATCATAGATCATTGGCTTTTCTATGGCGTTTCTTTTTTTTTGTCGGATATCCTTAGCAATTCCATGGCTGTTGTCTTTTTTCCTCTCCGCTATACTGATTCTGGGATAGGTTGAAGCTGTAGCAACTCTTGCATCAGCGATCCTATGAATCTTGTAGGTATGTAAAAGGATGAATAGCCCTGCACATTTTTTAGTAAAGTCACAGTGAGGCACTATGAATAATCGCAAGCATCTGACTCCTTCCGAAGTTGCGCGTCTGCTAGGAGCTACTCAGCATGGTAAACATGCCGAACGCGATTACTGTTTGATTTGGATGTGTTTTATCCACGGATGTCGCGTCAGTGAGATCAACCGCTGGCGCCTTTCCGATATCGATTTGGAGGGTAAAAGCATTTATATCCATCGCCTGAAAAACGGCTTTTCCACCATTCATCCTTTATATGCCCAAGAACATAAAGCGTTACGCGCCTGGTTAAAGGTCAGACGTACTTATCGAGGCGCCGACAGCGACTGGTTATTCCTTTCCGAGAAAGGGAATCATCTATCCCGCCAGCGTATCTATTGGTTAATGCGTAATTACAGCGAGTTGGCTGGTCTGGAGGTTAACGCCCATCCTCACATGCTGCGACATGGTTGTGGATTCGCGCTGGCCGACCGCGGGATAGATACTCGGTTGATTCAGGATTTTCTTGGGCATAAGAATATTCAGCACACCGTACTTTATACGGCCAGCAACGCGCGGAGATTTAAAGAAGTCTGGTAAACAAATGTAATGATTTAATTCACCCGGTACACTTTGAACTAAACTGTCACGCACTCTAGGGATTATCTTTTCGCGAGTCAACAAATTTGTTGTAGGTACATTCTTAATTTTAAAATAACAATATATATCAATGATTTGTGTTTATTTCTAGCCAGTTATTCATTATTGACCTTCCCCAATAGTGGCTGTTCAAGCCCACTTCTGATGGTTCTATAAAATCCCCCCTCGATACCAAGCATAGCTTTAATTTTTTACTATTGTTTATTAATTGATCACCTATTGGAATTTAATGCTGTTTAAGTGTGATATTTAGCATAAATAATTGGACGGTACACTTTAGTTCAAAATGACTCGTCGGTGCGATAAGGCTTAACGGCTTGATGGGTTATTTAACGGGAGAGGTTCTCGCTTGGAGCTAAATAAACAGGGAACGACATAAGGCTATGTCAATTAATTTTGCTATGCACATGGGTGCATTACATTAAAGGAAAGTGTTGTATGAAAAAGAATCTGATTGCTGTTGCCGTATTGGCCTCCTCTGTGTTTGCCGTTACCGCTGCTGCCGCTGCTGATGGTCAAGTCGATTTCGTTGGTAAAATCACCGATGACGCTTGTGTTGTGACTAACAACCCAAGCAGCCCACTGCAGGTGAATCTGGGTGAAGTCGCCACCACTTCCTTCAACGTGGGTGGCGTTCCGACTGCGGGTGTTAAATCTTCTGCAACCAATTTCACCATCAAATTGACAGGTTGCCCGGCTGCGGCAACTCAAGCTTCAGTCAAATTTGACGGTATCGCTGTATCTGGTGACAACACCGTTCTGGCACTGACTGCTGGTGGCGCAACGGGTGTTGGTATTCAGCTGAGCGATGACGCTAATGCTGTGGTTCCATTGTTTACCGCATCTAAATCATATCCACTGGTTGTGGGTAACAACGATCTGAACTTCGTTGCACGCTATATCTCTACCTCCGCCACCATCACTTCTGGTGTTGCGAACTCCACCGCTAGCTTCACCCTTAACTACAACTAAGACTTTACCAATTCGACGTAGAGATTAGTTGTTCTGATTTCAGGCCGGCGGTAGTTGAGCTGGCCTTTATGTCTCATTTCACGGGGTGTTTGTATGAAATTTATTCCTGCCACGGTGCTGACGAGCTTGCTGATGATGAGCTGTGCTGCTCAGGCCGGTGTGGTTGTGGGCGGTACGCGCCTGATTTATGAAGGCGGTAAAAAGGAGTCTTCACTGAGCGTCAGTAACCCGGACAAGGGGCCGTACCTCATCCAGACCTGGGTAGAGACCACCGCAGGTGGCGCTGAGAAAGCCCCCTTTGTGGTGACCCCACCGCTGTTCCGCCTGGATGGCGACCAGAAAAACGTCCTGCGCGTGGTGCGTGCCGGGGGCAATCTGCCCTCAGATAAAGAATCGTTGTATTGGATGAACATCAAGTCCATCCCCGCAGCCAGCAAAGCTGAAGTCCGCAATACGCTGCAAATTGCAGTGAAGACGCGCATCAAGCTGATTTACCGCCCGGAGGGCATCAAAGGCACGCCGGAGCAAGTCACAGAGAAACTGACCTGGCAACGCAGTGGTAATCACCTGCAGGTGAACAACCCGACGCCGTTTTATATGAACTTCTATGAGGTGAAGGTTGCAGGCAAGAAATTGAGCGATGTGACCTATGTGGCTCCGATGAGTACGGCAAGCTTTGCACTGCCAACCGGAGTGAGCGGCGGCCCGCTCAGTTGGAAAATTATCAATGATTACGGGGCGGTAAGCAAAGAGCAACTCGCGTCGTTATAGCCTTCAGAGAGCAGGGATCCCCACAGGCTGTGGGGCACAGGACACAGGGGTAGTTTCACCCTGTAGGCAATGGAGTCAAACGGATGAATAATTATAAAAGCCAGGCCGGGCACTCGCCGCGCGTCAGCCGGTTGGCGTATTTGATCGCTACCCAGCTGGCATTGATGGGAACCCTATCTTTTAGCGTACAGGCGCGTGACTATTTTAACCCTGCACTGCTGCAAATGGATAACCCAAACCAGGGCGCAACAGATTTAACGGTTTTTGAAGAAGGCATAGGTCAGGCACCGGGCACCTATCGGGTCGATATCTATCTCAATAACGAACAGCAGGACACACGAGATGTGACGTTCAGTATGCAAAAAGGGGATGATGGCAAAGAGCATCTGCAACCTTGTCTGAGCGTAGAGCAACTTAATGCCTTGGGGGTGAAAACCGATTTATTCCCAGGGCTCGGTGATGCCAAGTCACAATGCGCCAACATCAGTGCCATTCCCCAGGCCAGCGCCAAGTTCCGTTTCAGCGAACAGCAATTACTGATCAGTATTCCTCAGGCAGCCCTCTCACAGAAAGCGCGTGGTTACGTTCCTGAAAGCCAATGGGATCAAGGTATCCCGGCATTGCTGCTCAACTACAGCATGAGCGGAGCCAACACTTATGCACGCAATGGGAATAACCAAGACAGCAACAGCCAGTTCGTCAACCTGCGGCCGGGTGTCAACCTCGGGGCGTGGCGGTTGCGTAACTACACGACCTGGAGCCGAAGCAGTGACGGCCAGGATAAATGGGACACCATCTATACCTATGCCCAGCGTGACATTATCGCGCTGAAAAGTCAGATGACGCTGGGGGATAGCAGTTCGCCTTCGGACGTGTTCGACAGCGTACCGTTCCGTGGTGGGCAGTTGGCCTCTGACGACGAAATGATACCGGACAGCCTGAAGGGCTATGCGCCAATGGTACGGGGTATTGCACGAACCAATGCGCAGGTGACTATCCGCCAGAACGGTTATGTGATTTACCAGACCTACGTGGCGCCAGGTGCGTTTGAAATCAACGATATGTTCCCTACCGGGGGCAGCGGCGACCTGCTGGTGACCATTAAGGAAGCCGACGGTAGCCAACAGCAGATGGTGGTGCCGTTTGCCTCGCTGCCCGTGCTGCAGCGTCAAGGTCGTTTGAAGTACTCGCTCACCAGCGGGCAGTACCGTTCTTATGACAACAGCATAGACAAGACCCTGTTTAGCCAGGGTACAGCGATTTATGGTTTACCCAATGGCTTTACCGCCTACGGCGGTGGCCAGTTTGCCAGTAAGTACCAGTCTGTGGCCTTGGGGCTGGGCAAGAACATGGGTGACATCGGTGCCATATCGGCAGACGTGACCCAGGCATGGTCTACGATGCAAGACCAACCTAAGACCGATGGCCAATCATGGCGAGTTCGTTACAGCAAGAACCTGGTACAGACGGGTACCAACTTCTCGATTGCCGGATACCGTTACTCAACGGCGGGCTACTACAGTTTGCAGGAAGTATTGGACACCTACCGTGACGGTAGTAGTTACCGGCTCACCGACCGCAAGCGCAACCGCAGCGAGTTGACCATCAGCCAGAACCTGGGAGATGCGGCGGGAACCCTGTCATTAAACTGGGTCAGCGAAGATTACTGGAACAGCGATCGTACCTTACGCTCGATTGGTGTCGGCTATAACAACAGCTGGAACGGTATCAGCTACGGGTTGAGCTACAGCTATAACGAAAACTCGACGGCCAGTGGCAACAGCAGTGGCGCCATTTATGACCGCGATCAGATCTTTGCGCTTAACGTCAGCATGCCGCTGGATCGTTGGTTGAGCAGGACTTATGCCAGCTACAACCTGAACACCAGCCAGAAGGGGTCCACCAACAACTCCGTCGGTCTGAACGGTACGGCGTTAGCGGACAACAACCTGAGTTGGGGCGTACAGCAAAGCTATGGCAACAAGGGCATCGGCAACGGCGGCAACCTGAATGCCGACTATCGCGGTACCTATGGGGAAGTGTTGGCGGGCTATGCCTACGATCGCAACAATCAACGACTGAACTACGGCCTGCAGGGCGGCATTATAGCGCACCAGGACGGGGTGACCTTCGGCCAGCCGTTGGGGGAAACCATTGCGCTGGTGAAAGCGCCAGGAGCTGGTGGCACGGGGGTTAACAACCAGACCGGGGTTAAAACCGACTGGCGTGGTTATGCCATCGTGCCGTACGTCAGTCCTTATCGCAAGAATCAGGTGCAGTTGAATACCGAGACTTTGGCGGATGACGTTGAGGTGGAGTTGACCTCTCAGAACGTGGTGCCAACCCGTGGTGCTGTAGTTCGAGCCAACTTCCAGGCCAACGTGGGCCAGCGAATACTGATGACTCTGTTACGCCAGGGCGGCGCACCGGTACCGTTCGGTGCCACGGTGAGCGATCCGGCACAGAAAACGGCACAGGGCTTTATCGTCGGGGACGGTGGCCAGGTTTATCTGACCGGGATGGCAGACAGCGGCAGCCTGAATGTGAAGTGGGGCAGCGGTTCAGACCAACAGTGTCAGGTGAGTTACTCACTGACAAAACAGACAACGGAAAGTGCTGGCATTCAGATGCTGAATGCGCAGTGCCGGTAAGGAACGATGATGAAGTTAATCAGGTTAGTTAAATTAACATTGGGCGGCCTGCTGTGCCTGTCTTCCGTATCAAGCTTTGCGGCAACCGGGTGGTGTACCACTGTACGCGGCACGCAGATATATAACTTCCCCTTTGTCAAACAGTACGACAATCCAGCGGACAACAAGGCTGGCATGTATTTTAATCGAACCTACCAGTGGAATTTAGCGGCGAATTACGCTGCCAACTGTGATTGTACCACCCCGGCCATAACCTACTATAAGGCAGTGGTACCGGGCAATCTGACAGCTACGCGGGACTTTGATGGATTACATTTTTATTCATTAAATAAATATCTGGAAGTGGCTACTGAATTATGGATTGGAGGGGAAAGGAGGGAACACGTAGCCACCCCATTCAACGACGAGGGCAATAAATTTGTCAGCGCCTGTTCGGGTGTAACGAACTGGATATCCGGTGCTAATGGCTATGTGTCTTTATACTTTACCCGGCCATTTGTGGGGCAGGTCGTCATCCCAAGCACTAAGATCCTGGACCTTTATGGCTCAAAAGTCAGTGGATCCTATGGCGGGATGCCGATGTCGTCTGTCTATATGAGCGGATCGGTAACGGTACCACAATCTTGTGAAATTAATGCCGGGCAGGTCATTAATGTCAAGTTTGGCAATATCATGTCAAATGACATCAAGGATCCCGGTGAAATTGCCAAGGGGTTTACCCCCAAAGTCGTTGATATGACGCTGGCCTGTAACAATATTTCTAACGGTGTTGTCGTCAGCTTATCCTTTAGTGGTGAGCCATCGGGGGGGGACCCAACCGCATTGAAGACGGACAATAATGATATCGGGGTTCGGGTACGTGACGCGAACGGTAATATCGTGCCGCCGGTCAATGGAAATCTGCCTGTCACCTTCGACTATTCATCACAAACTGGCACCAGCTCTATGAGTCTGGCACCGATGAACGTGACTGGCAATCCCCCGGCGATAGGGCAGTTTAATGCCGTGGCCACCATTAATGCAGAAATTAATTAAGTTTTTTTAACTCAAGGAAATCAGGCAGGAATTCCCTGCCTGAATACAGACGGGAACAGTAAGGAAACCTCATGAAAAAACAAACTCAACGTACGCTGCTGGCCTTATTGGTTTTGGGGACCGGTGTTAATCAGGCAGTGGCAGCTCCAACTCAAGTTAATATTACCGGCGTTGTGGTCGCTTCTCCCTGCACGGTAGATACCACCAACTCAGACTTGAACGTTGATCTGGGGACCAGTCAGGCGAAGGACCTGGCGACGGCAGGAAACACCTCCACGGCGAAGCCATTCAAGCTGATATTGAAGGACTGTCCAACTGCAACCACCAAGGTTACCGCCTCGTTCAGCGGTACGGCGGATACCGAGGCTGGCGGGCGTTACGCGACGACTAGCGGTACGGGGATGGCAGATAACGTGGCGGTAGAAGTGGCGCAAGATGTGTCCCCGTATACCTTGCAAAACCCGGGGTCTACCATGGAAACGACAGTGGTAGGAAACACGGCAACATTCGCATTGAGAGCCAGTGCTTATGCTAAAGGGGTGGTTACGCCGGGTAATATTGCTTCGGTAATGTCAGTCGACTTTTCCTATAACTGATGAGCCAAGTCAGTTATCGCGGCGGGTAAAACACGGTCAAGTTTAGACGGCCGGCGTTGGTTTCCCTGGCCGCTGTGTGTATTGGCGTAGCAAGCTTTAACATCGGCACCCGAGTCTATTTTGGGTGCCAGCACCTATCAGGACAAGCTGAGTCATTAATAACGGAACTATTATCATGATGACATCAACCGTATGGAACAACACACCCCTACCGAAAATGCAGACGGCATGCCGCATCGACCGGGTATTGCTCATGGATGCTTGCCCGATAACGCGTGCCGGGATCTGCTCTGCATTCCAGCCACCACAGTTTCAGATCATGGATTGTGTGCACGTAGAAAAGGTGTGCGATCTGCCAGTGGCGATGCAGCAAGGCAAGGTGGATGTGGTGATCACCGAACTCTGTGGCGAAGGTGAGTCGGTATTGGAGGGGCTGCGAATGATTAGCCATTTACGCCAGTACTGGGCACGGGTGCCGCTTATCGTCGCCACCTCTTTGCAGGAACCGCACCTGCTTGCACAGTTGAGAACGTTGAGGGTCAGCGGTATCTACCTTAAACAGGATCCCCTGTCATCACTGACACAAGGCGTTCTCTGCGCGATGGCGGGGTTGTCCAGTCTTAGCCCGTCGGCGGTGAACCTGATTGGCAATGGCGCGCCGTCATTATCGCTAACCGGACGTGAGATGGACGTACTGGAGTGCCTGTTTGCTGGCAGAACCGTGACCGACACGGCGCGGGTGCTAGCTCGGGATGTACGCACCATCAGCACCCATAAACGCCGTGCCATGATTAAGCTCGGTTTCCATAGTGATAGCGATCTCTATACCCGTGGAGATTACCTGGCGCGTAATGGATTACTGATCTAGGAGTCGCTCATGAATACGCCTTTATCGGTTGTCAAATTAGCCGTTGTTGCCCCTATCCCCTTGCTTCAGGCAGGGATGGCACATTTTATTCAGAACCTTGATCCCCCTATGCATCTGGTGGTGATGGTCTCTTCGCTTGAGCAATTGCTGGCGCAATGGGCGCCGCCACAGATTGACCTGTTGGCGGTGGTGCTCAGTGGCTCGCCGCAGGAGATTGCCCGCGACACGCAACAGTTGCTGATGCTCTCTGAACGTGCGCCCGCGCTGCGTATTGTGGTGTGCACCTATTGCCGGGACATTGCGTTGTTGACGCGATTGAATCTCCGGCCGCACATCAGCCTGCTTGCCCGCCAGGAGTCGCAGGAGCAGACTCGCCGTGATATGGCACAGGCGCTGACCGGTGCCAAGGTTTGTAGCCCCAGTATGGCCATGTACCTGCTGCACAGTGCCACTCCTGCGCAAGTGCAGGACAGCTTGGTGGTGTTGACGCAGGCGGAACATAAGGTACTGGAGTACTTGCAGCAAGGAATGAGCGTTTCTGACGTGGCTGATTTACTGCATCGCAGTGTCAAAACCATCAGCGCACATAAGTGCAATAGCATGCGCAAGTTGGGGGTTCGCAATGATGCGGAACTGTTCCAGCATTTACGCAGTCAGGTCACCGATGCGCCCTACAACGCGCCGAATTCCCCCTGGTATGTCGCGACATGATTAGCCAGAAGCGGTACCGGGTGGCAGTCGTTTCACCGTGCCGTTTCTTTCAGGCTGGGATCTGGCCGTTGCTCAATACCCACTCGCTATCGCGGGTCTGGCACTGCCAGAAAGCCGCTGAAGCGCAATGGTATCTGGATGAACAGCCGGTGGATGTGCTGGTTATGTCATTGCACGTTGGGCAACAGGCAGACTTATTGTCAGCCTTGCGCTTTATTCAGCAGGTGCGGATCTCTTTTCCCGGCGTTGCGCTGATGGCTATTCTGGATGACCCCATTCCTTATCTGGTGACTCGGTTGCGCCGTCTGGGGGTGAGACATATCGTGGATCTGGGACAACCGTTAGTCTTGTGGCATACGCATTTACGTCAGATTCTGTTGGGTGAGGATAGCCGGGCTGGCTGCACTTTACCGGGGTGTGATGAGGAAACGTTGTCTATGGGAGAGCGGCAGGTGGTCGAGTACCTGATACAGGGCATGACTCCCGCTGAAATTGCCGCGCTGACGAGGCGCAGTATCAAAACCATCTCCACACAGAAGGGCATAGCCATGCACAAGCTGGGGATCCGCCACTATGCCCAGCTTATCGCGATACAACGCGTCTTTACCGACAGTTGGCTGCCCCATGACGGAGTCCAGATGGTCGGGGAACTGACCCCAAGCCTTTGGTACTATTGCTGAGCTTATCAACGTGTTCGCTTGAATCCGCATTGGTAGATAGGGAGATGCAGTGTGAGTGGCTCTCACATAAGGTACAACGCCCCAGGAAGAGGCGTTGCCAATAACAGGCTCAGTTAAAACGCATTGACAGATCGAGCGCGGTAACGTGTTTGGTCAGCGCCCCGACAGAGATATAATCCACCCCGGTTTCGGCAAACTCGCGCAGGGTTTGATCGGTGACGTTGCCGGAAACTTCCAACTGCGTGCGTCCCTGGGCCAGGGCAACGGCATCACGCATCATCTCGACGCTGAAATTATCCAGCATCACAATATCGGCACCGGCATCCAGCGCCTGTTGCAGCTCATCCAACGATTCGACCTCCACTTCTACCGGCACGTCGGCATGCAGCCAGAAGGCTTTCTCTACCGCGTTTTTGATCGAGCCAGAAGCAATGATGTGGTTTTCCTTGATCAGGAAAGCATCCGAGAGGCCGAGACGGTGATTGCTGCCACCGCCGCACAGCACGGCGTATTTCAGCGCGGTGCGTAGGCCAGGCAGTGTCTTGCGGGTGTCCAGCAGCCGGGTTTGTGTGCCTTGCAGCAACGCTACATAGCGGCTTACCGCCGTGGCTACGCCGGAGAGCGTTTGCACAAAGTTCAGCGCGGTGCGTTCGCCTGTCAGCAGTATACGCGCTGGGCCGCTCAGGCGGCATAGCGGCTGGTTGGGCACCAGCTTATCGCCATCTTCCACCAACCACTCGATCTTCACCTGTCCACCCAGTTGGATAAAAACCTCTTCCAACCAGCGGCGGCCACAGAAAACGCCGGGTTCACGGGTGATCACCGTGGCATTGGCCTGCTTATCTGCGGGTAGCAGTTGTGCGGTGATATCGCGCTCGGCATCCACGGTGCCCCCCAGATCTTCGCTCAGCGCCTGGGCGACGGCGGCAGGGACATCATTGGCAATACGTTCGAGAAGCGCGGTACGGCGGCTGTCGGCACTGTAGCGACGGGTCGGCATGGCAAACTCCGGAAATGGGCTATAAGCGGTGAGTGCACATGCTACTCTGTTTTATAGCCCCGTGCCAGTCGCGAGTTCTACATAATATCAATAGGTTAGTGATGTTGTAATCCCCCTCACCCTAACCCTCTCCCACAGGGAGAGGGGACTGAATGTGCCACAATTTTACGTCCACATCTGACCTTAACACATGCCGCGCCCCTACGGCGTGCCACCTTAGCCATGCTGCAAGTTGTTCTACCAACAGCACAACCGCATTGAATATCTCAACCTTCCCTTATTTGACATACTGTTTATCCAGACAGTGTTCTGCTGGGTTAATAAAATTATCAATAGAATTTTGCAATAACTTATAACTTACACCACAGGTGTATTACGAGGATTTACTATGAAAAAGCTACCGTTAAATGTTCTCTATCGACTGTATAAAGCAGAAGTTGGCGATACCATTGATAATACTTATGTTCGTCTAACAGGCGGTTGGATGACCAATGATGATCGTAGTGTCGATGATAATGGGTTGCTCCAGAGAAATACTACCTACCAGTTCGCATTTAAGGATTTATCCGATGGGCAATACTATCAGACAAGTCAAAGTGCCACAGAAGTGATCGTTCCCGATTCCTTCGGTTACTCCGTGGTAAGGTATAAAGAGCCATTCAGTGATCCCTCTAATTACCCTCTTTCCGTGAATACTTTCCAATACTCAGCAATTAGAGTGAGTGTGTCTGAATATACGGAAGCGTTGGAGCCTTAATATTATTGAAGGCCAATGGTGACGAACGTATTTTTTAACCCATAACGTTTTCATCATGGGGTAATCAGGCCTATATTCAGTATTAATAAGATACTGGATATAGGCCATTCACCGCGTTATTTTAGGGCTACCTTTGAGAAACGAAAAAGAGTGTACGTTAAGATATTTTTTGTACTGACTGGCATCCACAGGCCGCGACTGCCGGGGACAGTGCTTGATGTGACAGCGCAGGTAACAAATCCATTTATTATCAACGCATTAAATTCACTTCGCGGAAACATGCTACTCTGCTGCTGGCACTCGTCCCATCGCAAGCATTATGCTGGGGAACAGACAGAAGGAGAGGATTAGCTAATGACGCTGTTTACGCTGTTACTGGTTTTGGCGTGGGAACGCCTTTTTAAACTGGGTGAGCATTGGCAGTTGGATCATCGTTTAGAAGTGGTGTTTCAGCGGCTGCATCGGTTTTCTTTGGCACAAACGTTGGCAATGACCCTGGTCTGGATGTTTATCGTCTGGGGCATTCTGTGGTTGGCCCAGGGCCTGTTCTTCGGCGTTGTGGCGCTACTGCTGTGGATTGTGATGGGTCTGCTGTGCGTTGGGGCCGGGATCACACGCAAACATTATCGGGCCTATTTGCAGGCCGCGCGGCAGGGCGATACCCACGCCAGCGATCAGATGGCGGAAGAGCTGGCGCTGATCCACGGTTTACCGGTGCAGTGCAGCGAGGCAGAGCGCCTGCGTGAACTGCAAAATGCCCTGTTGTGGATTAACTATCGCTACTATTTGGCACCGCTGTTCTGGTTTGCGGTGTGCGGGCCATACGGGCCGCTCGCTCTGGCGGGCTATGCTTTTCTGCGGGCCTACCAAACCTGGCTGGCACGGCATCATACACCGCTGCAACGCTCGCAAACGGGGATCGACTTCCTGCTGCATGTGTTGGACTGGATCCCGGTTCGTCTGGCAGGGGTAGCGTATGCGCTGATTGGACATGGCGAAAGGGCGCTGCCCGCGTGGTTTGCTTCGCTGGGGGATCGTCATACTTCGCAGTATCAGGTATTGACGCGTTTGGCGCAGTTCTCTCTGGCCCGTGAACCGCATATGGACCCGGTTCAGACGCCGCGCGCCGCGGTAACGTTAGCGCGTAAAGTGACCCTGATTGTGGTGGTCGTCGTGGCGATATTGACGATTTACGGTACCTTGCTCTGAAGATAACGGCGGGCGCAGAGTGGCGCCCGCCAGCAGATTACAGCTTGGCGAAGCAGCGGCGCGCGGCATCGACGGTGCGCTGAATATCTTCCTCGCTGTGTGCGACAGACATAAAGCCAGCCTCGAACGCCGACGGGGCCAGATAAACCCCCTCATCCAACATCAGATGGAAGAAGCGCTTGAAGCGCTCGACATCGCAACCCATCACGTCCTGATAGCAGGTGACCGTTGGCGCATCGGTAAAGAACAGCCCGAACATGCCGCCTACATGGTTGACCACGAACGGAATATTCTCTGCCTTGGCCGCCGCCAACAGGCCTTCTGCCAGCTTGTTGGTCAGTTCGGTCAAGGTCTGGTGAATGCCAACCTGGGAAACCTCGGTCAGGCAGGCGAAACCGGCGGCCATGGCAATCGGGTTGCCGGACAGCGTACCAGCCTGATACACCGGCCCGGTAGGTGCCAGAGCGGCCATCACTTCACGGCGGCCACCGAAGGCCCCCACTGGCATGCCACCACCGATAATTTTGCCCAGGCAGGTCAGATCTGGCACCACATCGTAATAAGACTGAGCACCGGCCAGCGCGACGCGGAAACCGGTCATCACTTCGTCAATGATCAACAGCGCACCATACTTGTCACACAGGGCGCGCAGGCCCGGAAGGAAGTCTGGCAGCGGTGGAATGCAGTTCATGTTGCCCGCCACCGGCTCAACGATGATGCAGGCGATCTCTGAAGGGTACTGCTCGAATGCGGTACGCACGGAGTCGAGATCGTTATAGGTACAGGTCAGCGTGTGCTTGGCGAAGTCTGCCGGCACGCCCGGTGAGTTCGGCTGCCCCAGCGTCAGTGCGCCGGAACCGGCTTTCACCAACAGGCAGTCGGCGTGGCCGTGGTAGCAGCCTTCAAACTTGATGATCTTGTCGCGGTTGGTGTAACCCCGAGCCAGACGAATGGCGCTCATGGTGGCTTCGGTACCGGAGTTCACCATACGTACCATATCCATGGTTGGCACCAGATTGGTCACCAACTCGGCCATTTTCACTTCCATCTCGGTAGGTGCGCCGAAGCTCAGGCCGCGCTGTGCCGCCTCGATCACCGCATTGCGGATCGCCGGATGGTTATGGCCCAGCACCATCGGGCCCCAGGAACCGACATAATCGATATAGGCTTTACCATCGGCATCAAACAGATAGGCACCGTCGGCACGTTCGATAAACAGCGGGGTACCGCCTACACCGGTGAATGCACGCACTGGGGAGTTGACTCCGCCTGGGATCAGCTGTTGCGCCTGGGCGTACAGACTTTCGGACTTACTGTGTAAGCTCATAAACCGGCTCCTGGGTTTGCTGTTGAATGATTTGACCGCGCTATTCTAGAGGAGTGTACGCAGTTATGAAACGATCATGGACCGATACCGATTTTGTGGGGGCGGTAGGACAACGACTGAGCTAGAATAGCTTACATCGCTATTAGTCTGATTTTTCAATTCAATAATGAACCCACTATGACTGAATTACAGCAACAGCCTCCTGCGGCTTCAGGCGCGCGCCTGACTCGCAACTATAGAGTCCGTCAGTTTATTCGCCAGGATAAAACGCCGGTTGTCATCCTGATCATGGCGGCGGTGGTAGGGACGTTGGCGGGATTGTTGGGCGTCGCTTTTGATAAAGCGGTGGAGTGGGTACAGCAGCAGCGGCTGTCGGGCCTGGCCTCTGTTGCCAATTCCTCGTTCCTGGTGTGGCCGCTGGCGTTTATATTGTCAGCCATGTTGGCCGCTTTTGGCTTTTATCTGGTCAAACGTTTTGCGCCAGAGGCCGGGGGATCAGGGATCCCAGAGATCGAAGGGGCACTGGAAGAGTTACGCCCGGTGCGCTGGTGGCGGGTGATCCCGGTGAAATTTATCGGTGGTATGGGGACGCTCGGTGCAGGCATGGTACTAGGGCGTGAAGGGCCGACGGTACAGATGGGGGCCAATGCCGGGCGAATGGTGTTGGATATTTTCCGTATGCGCAGTGCGGAAGCGCGCCACTCCATGCTGGCCACCGGTGCTGCAGCGGGTCTCTCCGCCGCGTTCAACGCGCCTCTGGCGGGGATCTTGTTCGTGATCGAAGAGATGCGGCCGCAGTTTCGTTACAACCTGATCTCCATCAAGGCGGTGTTTATCGGCGTGATTATGTCGAGCATTGTCTTTCGCATTTTTAATGGTGAAAGTCCGCTGATCGAGGTGGGTAAACTTGCTTCGGCACCGCTCAATACGCTGTGGTTGTACCTGGTGCTGGGGACGGTGTTTGGCGCCGTGGGGGTGATGTTTAACGCACTGGTGTTTCGTACCCAGGATATGTTTGCCCGTTTTCATGGTGGCAAGATGAGCAAGTTCCTGCTGATTGGTGCTCTGCTAGGGGGCGCTTGTGGCGTGCTTGGGCTGATCGAGCCAGCAGCTGCGGGTGGCGGTTCGGCCTTGATTCCGATCGCGGCGGCGGGTAATTACAGCGTCGGCATGCTGCTGTTTATCTTTATCGCACGGGTGATCACCACGGTGCTCTGCTTCGGTTCAGGCGCACCGGGCGGTATTTTTGCACCGATGCTCGCCCTGGGGACGCTGCTAGGCACCGCTTTTGGTCTTTTTGGCGCTCACCTGTTCCCAGAGTATGGGCTTGAGGCTGGCACCTTTGCTATTGCGGGCATGGGGGCGCTGTTTGCTGCTACCGTGCGTGCCCCGTTAACCGGTATTGTGCTGGTATTGGAAATGACCGATAACTATCAGCTGATTTTGCCGATGATTATTACCTGCCTCGGCGCGACCCTGGTGGCGCAGTTCCTGGGCGGTAAGCCATTGTATTCCGCCATTTTAGCCCGCACCTTACAAAGGCAGCAGCAGGCATTGGCCGAGAAAACAGGTAAAGAAAATACAACAAATGCGGTGAATACTTGAACGCAACACTCAGGTATTAGATAATCAGCACCATTAATCAGGTTACCGTCGTCGTCGCCTGATGTGAAACACTGTTGGGAGTAACGAGTATGAGTGATGAAACAGCACTGCCCCTGCAATTTACCGAGGCAGCAGCAAGCAAGGTGAAATTCCTGATTGCTGACGAAGAGAATCCAAACCTGAAGTTGCGGGTTTACATTACCGGTGGTGGCTGCAGTGGATTCCAGTACGGCTTCACGTTTGATGACAAGATCAACGACGGCGATATGACCATCGAGAAACAGGGCGTTGCGCTGGTGGTTGATCCGATGAGCCTGCAATATCTGGTTGGCGGCGCGGTGGATTACACCGAAGGGTTGGAAGGTTCACGCTTTATCGTGACTAACCCGAATGCCAAAACCACCTGCGGCTGCGGTTCTTCATTCAGTATCTGATCTGCCGCCGTTAAAAAACCCGCCTGCCTGTACGGTGCGCGGGTTTTTTTGTGCCTACCATTCCACGGTGATCAGTTCGCTTTCCCGATCGTCTACTATCCGTTTGCTATGGCTCATCTTCGGCTGTAAGACTGTGCCATTGCCGCATTCTACCTGTGGCGTGTTGCCGGTCGTGGTTACGCTGCAGGTGGGCACAATCGTCAGACTGATACCCATCTTGCCGCTGGTGTTTTCGGCCAGCACGCTGCTGCTCAACAACAGTGTGCTGGCGATCAAAAGATTTTTCTTCATGCTTAAATTCAAAACAATACCTATCCGCAGGCCACAGCAATAGGACCTATCGGCAAAAGTGAACGGAACTTAATGGCGCGGGATAATTTTTAACGAAGAGTTAACTGGATGATTACATTATTCAAGCGCATTTTAATAGCGCAAAATAATAGCACATTGCTTATATAATAGTCGAATATACTAATTAACAGCAAAGCCTCCGCCGAAGCTGGCGGAGGCAAGAGTTACTGTTCGAGGATAAAGGCCGGTAGTTTCAGATGCCAACGAATGGCGGCCAGGCGGATGCCCAGCGTGATGATCATCCCCAACATCATGGCATGCTGTAACGGCATACCAAAGCTGTAGAACGCCGTGACGTGCACCGCTCCGCCAACGATGCAGGCGGTGGCGTAGACCTCGGTTCGCAGGATCATCGGGATCTCACGGGCCAGCACGTCACGGATAATCCCGCCGCCGACGCCGGTGATCACTCCCATGCAGACCGCCACCAGCGGTCCACTGCCTGCGGCGAACGCCTTATTGACGCCGATCCCGACGAACACCGCCAGCCCGATGGCATCCAGCACCGGCAGGATCCATTTCGGCAACCGACGCGGCTGGCGTACCAGCAGCAGCGTCAGCACACAGGTGATCATCGCTACCACCAGATCGGTGGGATCCTTTACCCAGAATACCGGGCCGTTGGCGAGCGCCATATCACGGATCGTCCCGCCGCCGACCGCGGTCACTACCCCCAGTACCAATACACCAAAGGGATCCATCCGTAATTTGCCCGCCAGCAACACGCCGGAAATGGCAAACACCGCCGTACCAAGAATATCCAGCCAAAATACCATCAATGGATCTCCGCCAATTGACCGCACAGTGATTGTGCCGCCAGCATGATGCGTGGCCCGGCACGGTTAAACCAATCTTCCTCAAGGGCAATCACCGGCACGTCCAGCTGTGGGCCCCAGAAGGCTTTCACATTGGCGATCTGCTGGGCATTCCCGCTGATCACTATGGCCTGTGGTTTACGCACCAGCACTTGCTCACGGCTCACCTGCGGCCAAGGCACGGGGCTATCGGCAAAGATATTCTCTGCGCCGCACAAGGACAACACCTGGCTTTGTAACGTGGCCGCCGAACTGGTGAACAGCGGTTGGGTGCCAAACTGCAGCAGCACTGGCCTTGGCGAATTGCCGGCATAGCGCGTTTTCAGCTCCTCTACCTGTTGGCGGAGGCTGGCAGCGGCCTGATGTGCCTGTTCCGGATGAGGGCTGTACTGCGCCAACGCATCCAGCGACTGGGCGATCTCGTCAATATTCTTGGCATCTGCATAAAAAATCGGGATGCCGAAGGAGGCGAGCTGATCCAATACCCGCTGGGGATTACCGCCACGCCAGGCGAGAACCAGATCGGGTTTCAACGCCAGGATCCGTTCCAGGTTGATCCCTTGCCAGGAGGCGACCTGTTCCAACTGTTTGGCGGCAGGGGGATAATCGGAGTAAGCGCTGACGGCCAGCAGGGTATCCCCCATACCGGCCGCGTAGGCAAGCTCCGTGGTGCTCGGTGCCAGGCTGATCACCCGTTGGGCGGCGCTGGCAGGCAGCAGCATCCCCAGGATCAGCCAGCTCAGCAGGGCGCACAGACGCAGCTTCACATTAACCGCGCTTGGCCAGGGCTTGCAGCATGGCATTGACCATCAGCGAGGACTGCTTGGCGGCCACCGCCAGGAACTCGTCGAAGCTCATATGGGATTCACTATCGGCAACGTCGGAAATCGCGCGTACCACCACGAATGGCGTGCCGAACTGATGGCAAACGTGGCCAACGGCGGCGGCTTCCATCTCAACGGCGGCGACGGTTGGGAAGGTGTTGCGGATGCGGGCCAGAGGCTCGGCACCGTTAATAAAGGCGTCACCGCTGCAAATCAGGCCGCGTACCGCGTTCAGGTTAAGCTGTTTGATGCAGTTTTCCGCTAACTCGATCAACGCAGGATCGGCAACGAAAGCTGGCGGGCAACCGGCCATCTGGCCCGGTTCGTAGCCAAAGGCGGTCACGTCTGCGTCGTGATAGCGCACTTCTTCAGACACGACGATATCACCCACGTTCAGCGTAGCGGCCAGGCCACCGGCGGAACCCGTATTGATCACCACATCGGGTTGGCACTGTTCCAGCAGCAGGGTGGTACCCAGGGCCGCTGCCACTTTGCCGATGCCCGATTTGAGCAGGGCGACTTCCACGCCGTTGATTTGGCCGGTATAGATCTCACAACCCGCACGTTGCAGGGTCTGGCGGTTCGCAATTTGCTCGCGCAGCAGGGTAACTTCTTCTTCCATTGCGCCGATGATGCCTACTTTCATAAATAATACTCGCTGATAGGGTATGGAAATTGCGCCATAGTCTATCATGGCTCTGTGAGAGAGATAATCCGCAATACCGTTGCATCCGCCGCCGGGAATTGTTATCACGGAGGGAATGCGCAACGGGAGGAGAAACAGATGTCCGGGATCGACTTTAAGCAGAAGATCAGCTTTCAGCGGCCTTTTAGCAAGCCGATTGAAGCCGAAGAAGAGTACGACATCATTCGCCAGTTCGAGAGCGATCGCGGTCGCATTGTCAATTCTGCGGCGATACGCCGTTTGCAGCAGAAAACGCAGGTGTTTCCGCTGGAGCGTAACGCGGCGGTGCGCAGCCGTCTGACCCACTCGATGGAAGTGCAACAGGTGGGGCGGCATATTGCCAAAGAGATCCTCAACCGCTTCAAACAGGAAAAGCGTATTGATGCGCTTGGCCTGAGCATGCTGCTCGATCCTTTCGAGAGCATTGTCGAAATGGCCTGCCTGATGCACGACATCGGCAATCCGCCGTTTGGCCATTTCGGCGAATCGGCCATCAACGACTGGTTCCGCCAGCGGCTCGATCCCGCCAGCTGTGGCAGTGAGCCGGGTAGCCACGATCGCTGCCAGGTAGAGGTGTTACGCCTGCATGAAGGGGAGAGCGACCTTAACCGGCTGCGCAGCCGTATTCGCCACGATCTCAGCCATTTTGAGGGCAATGCTCAGGCGATCCGCCTGGTCTACACGTTGCTGAAATTGAACCTGACCTATGCGCAGGTTGGCTGCATCCTGAAATATACCCGCCCGGCCTATTGGGCGAGCGATATTCCCGCCAGCCACAGCTATCTGATGAAGAAGCCGGGGTTTTATCTGGCGGAAGAAGCCTTTGTCGATCGTTTGCGGCGTGAATTACATATGGGAGAGTTCGATCGTTTCCCTCTCACCTATATTATGGAAGCCGCCGATGATATTTCTTATTGCGTGGCCGATCTGGAAGACGCGGTAGAAAAGAACATCTTTACCGTGGAGCAGCTGTATCAGCATTTAACCCAGGAATGGGGCGAGATTGCTCCAGGGGATCTGTTTGATAAGACCGTGGCCAGTGCGTTTCGCAAAATAGAGCGCAGCGGGGCGCGTCGCAGTTCAGAAGATCAGTTCTTTATGTATCTGCGGGTATTTACCGTTGTCAAATTGGTTCCCCATGCGGCCCAGCGGTTTATTGATAACCTGGACTCGGTGTATCACGGCCACTTTAACGGAGCCTTGTTGGAGGATGCCAGCCCGGCTTGCCGCCTGCTGGCTATCTTCAAGAACGTTGCGTTCAAACACGTGTTCAACCACCCGGAAGTGGAGCAGTTGGAACTCCAGGGTTACCGGGTGATCAACGGCCTGCTGGACATTTATAGCCCGCTGCTGGCCATGTCGCTGGCCGATTTCAGCCAGCTGGTGCGGGAAGACAGCCACCGGGCGTTCCCGATTGAAACGCGGCTGTTTCACAAGCTTTCGACCAAACATCGCCTGGCCTATGTCGAGGCGGTGGAAGGTTTGCAGCATCTTTCTGCCGAGCAGCAGGCTATTAGGGAATATTATTTCCGGGCGCGGTTGTTACAGGATTATATCAGCGGCATGACCGACCTTTATGCCTATGATGAATATCGTCGTTTAATGGCGGCGGAATAAAATCATGAGATAATTCTCGCTTATTTTAGCGAGATAACTCTCAAGCTGGAACATTATTTCGAGTTTTGTAAAGACCGACAATATTTGTTTACTATTAGCCCGCCGCACCAGGGGAACTTCAGCTTATCAGCAGGCTCTTACTAAGCACCAAGACCCGGTATTCCTTTTGAACGACTTTTAAGAGACACACAGATGAAAAAAACAGCACTGGTTTTAAGCGCCCTGGCTTTGAGTATTGGTTTGGCAATGGGTCCGGTAACTACCGCCAACGCCGCAGAAACGGCTTCTGCCTCCACTAGCGCCCAACCGATGCCAAGCCTGGCACCGATGTTGGAAAAAGTGATGCCTTCAGTGGTAAGCATTAACGTGGAAGGAAGTGCCGCGGTGAATGCGAAAACGGTACAGCAAATGTCGCCGTTCTGCCAGGATGGTTCACCCTTCCAAGGTTCCCCAATGTGCCAAGGTGGCGCACCGGGTGGGCCAACTACCCAGGAAGCCTTTAAGGCCCTGGGTTCAGGCGTCATCATCAACGCGGACAAAGGCTATGTGGTCACCAACAACCACGTGGTAGACAATGCCAGCAAGATCACGGTGCAATTGAGCGATGGCCGTCGCTTTGAAGCCAAGGTGATCGGCAAGGATCCGCGTTCTGATATCGCGTTGATCCAGCTGAAAGATGCCAAAAATCTGTCAGCGATCAAAATGGCCGATTCCGAGCAGCTGCGCGTGGGTGATTACACCGTGGCGATCGGTAACCCGTATGGCCTGGGTGAAACCGTGACCTCCGGGATCGTTTCTGCCTTGGGGCGTAGCGGCTTGAACATTGAAAACTACGAAAACTTTATCCAGACCGATGCGGCGATCAACCGGGGTAACTCCGGCGGTGCGTTGGTTAACCTGAACGGTGAGCTGGTTGGCATTAACACTGCGATCCTGGCGCCGGACGGCGGCAACATCGGTATCGGCTTCGCTATTCCAAGCAACATGGTGAAAAACCTGACCTCGCAAATGGTGGAATATGGCCAGGTTAAACGCGGTGAGCTGGGCATCATGGGTACCGAGCTGAACTCCGAGCTGGCGCAAGCGATGAAAGTGGACGCCCAGCGTGGCGCATTCGTCAGCCAGGTTGTGCCGAAATCCTCCGCTGCCAAGGCCGGTATCAAGGCCGGTGACGTGATTGTCACCCTGAACGGTAAAGCCATCTCCAGCTTTGCGTCGTTCCGTGCTGAAATCGGCAGCTTGCCGGTGGGCACCAAGATGGCGCTGGGTATTATCCGCGACGGCAAGCCGGTGACCATTGACGTAACGCTTGAGCAAAGCAGCCAGGAGCAGGTTGATTCCAGCAATATTTACACCGGCATTGAAGGTGCAGAACTGAGCAACAGCACCGACAAAGTGAAAGGTGTGAAGATTGAGAAGGTGAAACCTGGCAGTGCCGCTGCGCGCATCGGGCTGAAAAAAGGCGACGTGATCATGGGTGTGAACCAGCAGCCGATCACTAACCTGGGCGAACTGCGTAAGGTGCTCGACAGCAAGCCTGCGGTGTTGGCGTTGAACATCCAACGTGGCGACTCGACGCTGTATCTGCTGATGCAGTAATGTTGTCACGTTGTTCTACAGAGGCACGCTTCGGCGTGCCTTTTTTTATGGCTAAAAACTGTGAGTTTGAGCACAAACTCACGCCCGGCCAAAACGCATTTGGGCATCTGCACAATGTGCCAGTAGAGGCGCGTCGGTATGCTGAACGTTGGTTTATCATCCGACGGGGATAAGACGCAATGGCGGAGTATCATCTTGATGCCAAGCTAGCCAGGGAAATTGTCGCTCGCACCATGAAAATTATTGATAGCAATATCAACGTGATGGACAACCGGGGCCGGATTATTGGCAGTGGCGATCCTGAGCGGCTGGGGGAACTGCATGAAGGGGCATTGCTGGTGCTGTCTCAGGCCAGGGTGGTCGCTATAGACGATGCCGTTGCCCGTCATTTGCACGGCGTTCGGCCCGGTATTAATCTGCCGTTGCACGTTGACGGGAATATCGTTGGGGTCATCGGCCTGACCGGCGATCCGGTGCAACTGCGGCAGTACGGTGAACTGGTCTGCATGACCGCTGAAATGATGCTGGAGCAGGCGCGATTGTTGAGTTTGTTGGCGCAGGACAGCCGCTTTCGTGAAGAGTTCGTGTTGAACCTGATCCGTACGGAGGATCTGTCACCGGCCTTGATGGAATGGGCGCACCGCCTGGGGATAGATCCCAACCAGCCCCGCGTCGCGGCGGTAGTGGAGGTGGATAGCGGCCAGTTGGGAGTCGACAGCGCCATGGCCGAGTTGCAGCAGTTACAGGACCTGCTGACGCTGCCGGAACGTGACAACCTGATCGCCATTGTTTCTCTCAGTGAAATGGTGGTACTTAAACCGGCGCTGAATCACCATGGGCGTTGGGATGCCGAGGCCCATCGGCGGAGAGTGGAGAATCTGCTGGTGCGGATCAATGAAAGCAGCCGTTTACGAGTGCGTATTGCGCTCGGCAACTATTTCGTTGGCCCAGGCAGCCTGGTGCGTTCCTATCGCACTGCGCGCACCACCATGGCCGTTGGCAAGCAGCGCATGCCTGAGCGATGGGCCTATTATTATCAGGATCTGATGCTGCCGGTATTGCTGGGCAGCCTGCGTAGCGGTTGGCAGGCGGATGAGCTGGCTCGGCCTTTGGAGCGTTTGAAGGCCATGGACGGAAATGGGTTGTTGCTGCGTACCTTAAACGCCTGGTTTCTGAATAATGTGCAACCCACCGCGACCGCCAAGGCACTCTATATTCATCGCAATACGCTGGAGTATCGTCTCAATCGCATATCCGAACTCACCGGGTTGAACCTGGCCAATTTCGATGCACGCCTGTTGCTGTATGTGGGGTTACAGCTTGATGAAGACTAGGCTAGCTGTACGCCAGCCTCAAGCTTCAGTGTCGCGATATTTAAACCCCCAGCTAATACGGAGTCGGGAGGCTAAATAGTTGCACGTTCGGTTCCCTCTCCTTGGGGAGAGGGTTAGGGTGAGGGGCGTTGCACTTAAGTAACCGGTGCCGGGTTAAATACCGCCAACGCGTTGAACAAACCCCATTGATCTGACCAGGTTTGTTTGCGGCCGCTGGCGATATCCAGGATCAGTTCAAACAGTTGCCAGCCCACCTGCTCAATGGTTGCCTCCCCGGTGGTGATAGTTCCGGCGTTGATATCGATCAGGTCGTGCCAGCGTTCGGCCAGCGCGCTGCGCGTTGCCATTTTGATCACCGGCACGGCAGTCAGGCCGTAAGGGGTTCCCCGGCCGGTAGTGAACACTTGCACCGTAATGCCGGAAGCCAACTGCTGCGTGCCGCAAACAAAGTCGCTGGCGGGAGTGGCAGCATAAATCAGCCCACGTTTGCTGGGGCGTTGGCCGGGGAAGAGCACTTCGACAATCGCGCTACTGCCAGATTTGGCAATCGAGCCTAATGCCTTTTCCACCACGTTGGCCAAACCGCCTTTCTTGTTGCCGGGTGAAGGGTTGGCGCTGCGATCGGTTTGCCCTTGGTTGAGGTAATCGTCATACCAGGCCATCTCCTCCAGTAAGCGCTTGCCAACTTGTTGATCGGCAACCCGTGGGGTTAACAGGTGGATGGCATCACGCACTTCGGTGACTTCGGAGAACATCACGGTTGCCCCGCAACGTACCAGCAGGTCGGAAGCAAAACCTACCGCCGGGTTGGCCGTCACCCCGGAAAAGGCATCGCTACCGCCACATTGCATCCCCACCACCAGCTCTGAGGCCGGCACGGTTTCCCGCTGGCGACGGTTCAGGCGTTGCAGGTGCTGCTCTGCCACGGCCAGAATATCGGCCACCATGGCCTGAAACCCAACGTGTTTCTCATCTTGCAGGCGCACAATCCGGCTTTCATCCACGGAGATGGGGTGTACATCTGGGGTTCCCTGCAGCAGGCGTTCCGGCTGCAACTTCTCGCAGCCTAGCCCCACCACCATCACTTCGCCGCCAAAGTTCGGGTTGAGCGCCAGATTATGTAAGGTGCGGATAGGGACCACCGCTGCGGGAGCGTTGATGGCGACGCCACAGCCATAGAGATGATTCAGACCCACCACGCCGTCAACGTTGGGGTATTTCGCCAGCAGGTCGCGCTCAATGATTTTCACCACATAATCCACCACACCGGCCACGCAGTGCACGCTGGTGGTGATCGCCAACAGGTTCTTGCTGCCAACGCTGCCGTCGGCATTACGGTAGCCTTCAAAGGTATAACCTTCCAGAGGCGGTAATGCCTGGGGCACATTGTTGGCTAGTGGCAAGCTGGCCAACTCGGGGGCCGGGGGAAGCAATACCAGCGATTCATCAATCCAACTGCCACGGCGAATATCCCGTGCGGCAAAGCCAATCACTTCGCCATAGCGCAAAATAGTGCCGTCTTGAGGAATATCTTGCAGCGCAACTTTATGCCCTTGGGGAATATGCTCCAATAATGTCAGACCGCAAGGGAAGCTTGCCCCTTTAGGCAATCCATAGTCATTAACCACAATGGCGACGTTATCTTGCCGATGAACCTGAATATAGCGCGGTAATGCTTTAATACTGCCAACTGCATATTCGGACATAGTGAAACCTCACGTACTCTGATTTATGTACGCCGTGGGTAATAATCGAAAAACTGGCTCAGCAAAAAGCATAACATTCGCAATGGTGTCGGGCATTATGCAAATGACCTAGATTTGGCGTTTCCCGGGAGTCAATCTTTGGCATTGTGCTAATCCGCTGTGAGATAGCTCACGCAACTGGGGGATCCGTGAGCCAGCCCGCGCCCGATTGGGCATACGCCATAAACAAGCCGCCATATTAGCCCTGTTATTGGGTTATTTGCCCGATGAGTCGCGGCAGCCGGTTCCCTATACTTTTCTCCACCAAGCGTTAATGCGTTTAAAAATTGCCGATGCCGTATTAATCGAACTGCTCAAAAAAGGCTGCAATTTAATTTAAACCTTTCGTTCTGAGCTATTTTTAGCGGTTTTTCAGGATGAATATAGTAATGCAGGAGAGCACCATGTCTACTATCAGCGCTGCCAACAGTGCCATCAAGCGAACCAATAAGCGTTACTGGATCGTGGTAATGCTGTTTATCGTCACCTCATTTAACTATGGCGATCGTGCCACGCTTTCTATTGCCGGTACCGCAATGGCTCAGGATATTGGCCTCGATCCGGTTGGAATGGGTTATATCTTTTCGGCGTTTTCCTGGGCCTATGTGATTGGTCAGATCCCCGGTGGCTGGTTACTGGATCGTTTCGGCTCCAAACGGGTCTACTTCTGGAGCATCTTCATCTGGTCGCTGTTTACCTTGCTGCAAGGCTTCGTGGATATCTTCAGCGGTTTTGGCATCGTGATAGCGCTGTTTGCGCTGCGTTTCCTGGTCGGCCTGGCAGAAGCACCGTCATTCCCCGGCAACAGCCGGATTGTCGCCGCCTGGTTCCCTGCCCATGAACGTGGCACGGCGGTATCGATCTTCAACTCGGCCCAATACTTTGCCACGGTGATCTTCGCACCGATCATGGGCTGGCTGACGCATGCCGTTGGCTGGTCGCACGTGTTCTTCTTTATGGGCGGGCTGGGCATCATCCTGAGCTTTGTCTGGCTTAAGGTGCTGCACAATCCCAAAGATCACCCCAGCATCAACCAGGCGGAACTGGACTATATCGAAGCCGGCGGTGCCTTGATCAATATGGATCAGAAACAGGCCACGCAGGTGAAGGTCAAAGGCGAGAAGTGGTTCCAGATCAAGCAGCTGCTGCAATCACGCATGATGATTGGCGTCTATATCGGCCAGTACTGCATCAACGCGCTGACCTATTTCTTTATCACCTGGTTCCCGGTGTATCTGGTGCAGGCGCGGGGGATGTCGATCCTCAAGGCCGGCTTTGTCGCCTCGGTTCCTGCCATTTGTGGTTTTGTCGGTGGGGTGCTCGGCGGTGTGATTTCCGACTACCTGATGCGCCGTACCCAGTCGCTGACCTTCGCCCGTAAAACGCCGATCGTGCTGGGCATGCTGTTGTCGATGTCGATGATCTTCTGCAACTACGTTGAAACCGAATGGATGGTGGTGGGCATCATGGCCGCCGCGTTCTTCGGTAAGGGGCTGGGCGCGCTGGGGTGGGCAGTGATGGCAGATACCGCCCCCAAAGAGATCAGCGGCCTGAGCGGTGGCCTGTTCAATATGTTCGGCAATATCTCCGGCATCGTCACGCCGATCGCCATCGGCTACATCATTGGTACCACCGGATCGTTTAACGGCGCGCTGGTCTACGTCGGGATCCATGCGCTGTTGGCGGTGGCCAGCTACCTGTTCATCGTGGGAGATATCAAGCGTATCGAACTGAAACCCATGGCTAAGGCCAGCAGGCAATGACACGGCGGCGAGTTTGGCAACTGAACCCACAATTTTGAGGACATCTCTATGACAACAGCACCAAAAATTACTGCCATGCAGGTTGTACCGGTGGCCGGTTACGACAGCATGCTGCTCAATCTCAGCGGCGCTCACGCCCCATTCTTCACCCGTAATATCTTGATCTTGCAGGATAACGCCGGTAATACCGGGCTAGGGGAGATCCCTGGAGGGGAGAAAATTCGCCAAACCCTGGAAGAGGCCCAGTCCCTGGTGGTCGGCAAAACCCTGGGGGAATACAAGAACGTGATGAACCGGGTGCGCGAACGCTTTGCCGATCGGGATGCCAGCGGGCGTGGCCTACAGACTTTCGATTTACGTACCACCATCCACGTGGTGACCGGCATTGAAGCAGCGATGCTGGACCTGTTGGGGCAGTTCCTTGATGTGCCGGTAGCGGCCCTGTTAGGGGATGGGCAGCAGCGTGACTCGGTGGAAATGCTCGGTTATCTGTTTTATGTCGGCGATCGCAACAAAACGCCGCTGCCTTACCAGAGCCAGCCGGATGAGGCCTGCGACTGGTATCGCCTGCGTCATGAACAAGCGCTGACGCCGCAAAGCATTGTGCGCCTGGCGGAAGCGGCTTTTGATAAGTATGGCTTCAACGATTTCAAGCTAAAGGGTGGCGTATTGGCGGGCAGTGAAGAGGCTGAGGCCGTCACGGCGTTGGCGCAGCGCTTCCCTCAGGCGCGCATCACGCTCGATCCCAACGGGGCCTGGTCGCTGAAAGAAGCGATCGCACTCGGCAAACAGCTGCGTAACGTGTTGGCCTATGCCGAAGATCCTTGCGGGGCAGAGCAGGGCATCTCCGGGCGGGAAGTGATGGCGGAGTTCCGCCGTGCCACTGGCCTGCCTACCGCGACCAACATGATCGCCACGGACTGGCGGCAGATGGGGCATACGCTGCAGTTGCAGTCGGTGGATATTCCATTGGCGGATCCTCATTTCTGGACCATGCAGGGATCGGTGCGCGTTGCGCAGATGTGCCATGAGTTCGGCCTGACCTGGGGCTCACACTCCAATAACCATTTCGATATCTCGTTGGCGATGTTCACCCATGTGGCCGCGGCGGCACCGGGCAACATTGCGGCGATCGACACCCATTGGATCTGGCAGGAGGGCAACCAGCGGCTGACGCGGGAACCGCTGCAGATTGTCGGTGGCCGCGTACAGGTTCCACAACGGCCAGGATTGGGGATCGAGCTGGATCGGGATCGTTTAATGCAGGGCAATGAGCTTTACCAGAAACACGGGCTTGGGGCACGCGACGATGCGCAGGGTATGCAGTACCTGATCCCTGGCTGGATCTTTGATAACAAACGCCCGTGCCTGGTGCGTTAATCCGTCTACAGAGGAAATTTCATGAAGAGCTGCCATAACCCTTTTCGTCAATCGTTGCTCGCGGGCGAAACCCTGATCGGCTGCTGGTCTGCGCTTGCCAACCCGATCTCCACCGAAGTCTTGGGGCTGGCCGGTTTCGACTGGCTGGTGCTGGATGGCGAGCATGCGCCGAATGACATTGGCACTTTCGTGCCGCAACTGATGGCGCTCAAGGGCAGCCCTAGCGCCGCGGTGGTACGGCCGCCCTGCAACGAACCGGTGATTATCAAACGCCTGCTGGATATCGGTTTCTACAACTTTTTGATCCCGTTTGTGGAAAGTGCTGAGCAGGCAGAGTTGGCGGTAGCGTCGACGCGTTATCCCCCTGCGGGGATCCGTGGGGTCTCGGTGTCACACCGTAGCAACGGTTACGGCACCGTGCTGGACTATTTCGCCCAGATTAACCAGCAGATAGCGGTGCTGGTGCAGATCGAAAGCCAGCAGGGGGTCGATAACCTGGACGCGATAGCTGGCGTAGAGGGCGTGGACGGCATCTTTGTCGGGCCGGGGGATCTTTCCGCCGCTTTGGGGTATCTCGGCCAGCCAAATCACCCGGAGGTGCAGGCGGTGATCCGTCATATTTTTGAGCGAGCCAGCGCGCACGGAAAAGCCAGCGGCATCTTGGCACCGGCTGACGCTGATGCCCGCCGTTATCTGGAATGGGGAGCCAGATTCGTGGCCGTCGGCAGCGATCTTGGCGTATTCCGCACGGCCACGCAGGCCTTGTGCGATCGGTTTAAACAGGCTGTTGAATAAGGGGAACGGGATGAAAATTGGATTTATTGGCTTGGGCATTATGGGGAAACCCATGAGCAAAAACCTGCTGCAGGCGGGTTATTCGTTGGTGGTAATGGACCGCAATGCCGAAGCGGTGGCTGAACTGGCTGCGCTGGGTGCCGATGTTGCCGCCACGCCAAAGGCGGTGGCCGCATTGAGCGATATCGTGATCACCATGTTGCCTAACTCACCGCAGGTGCGGGAAGTGGCATTGGGAGAAAATGGCCTGATTGAGGGAGCCAAAGCGGGGACTGTGCTGATAGACATGAGTTCTATTGCTCCACTGGCAAGCCGTGAAATCAGCGAAGCCCTGGCTGCCAAACAGATCGCCATGCTTGATGCGCCGGTGAGCGGCGGTGAGCCTAAAGCGATAGATGCCACATTGTCGGTGATGGTGGGCGGCGATAAAGAGGTGTTTGATCGCTGTTTTGACGTGATGAAATCCATGGCCGGTTCGGTGGTGCACACTGGCGATATTGGCGCTGGCAACGTCACCAAACTGGCGAATCAGGTGATCGTGGCGCTGAATATTGCGGCCATGTCCGAAGCGCTGGTGTTGGCCACCAAGGCCGGGGTCAACCCAGACCTGGTATTCCAGGCGATCCGTGGTGGGCTGGCGGGCAGCACGGTGTTGGAAGCCAAGGCACCGATGGTGATGGATCGCAATTTCAAACCGGGTTTCCGCATTGACTTGCACATCAAGGATCTGGCCAACGCGCTGGATACCTCCCATGGCGTGGGGGTGCAGCTACCGTTGACCGCTGCGGTGATGGAAATGATGCAGGCGCTGCGCGCAGATGGTCTGGGCAATGCCGATCACAGCGCACTGGCGTGTTATTACGAAAAGTTGGCCAAGGCAGAGGTTACCCGATAGGGGCAGCGGAGTACTGGTTAGTTAAGGTGACGTCCCTCACCTCAACCCTCTCACTGTGGGAGTGTACAGACCGGGGACATCATGAACACTTGTTCGGGGACATGGTAGACACTTACAACATAGGTATGAGTACTTCTGAGTGGAGTTGCTTATGCCGTGGGATGAGAGATCTGCCATGTCATTACGTAC
>NZ_JBLJAJ010000029.1:0-80365 GCF_047530005.1 Serratia sp. N21D137 | reverse complement strand
GAACCGCTCTTTCTGAGTCAGATGTTTTCCCTGCATGCAACAGGCTCTCCAGTAGGGCCAGAGCGGTGATTTTATCCGGGTCTGGCCAGTGGGTCACTTTGTTGCGTTTCGAGTGGGAATGGGGCCTGAACCAGGCTGTCGGAATAACTGGCATATCCACCATCAGGGCGGCCAGATCCTACTGGTGACCGGGGGGCGCGGCTGGTATCAGGAGTGGAATGAACCGGCTCGCCAACTTACCGCCGGGGACGTGGTCAATATCCCGGCAGGCGCCAAACACTGGCACGGTGCAGCCCAGGATAGCTGGTTTGCGCATATTGCCGTGGCGGTCCCGGCCGAGGGTTCCTCCAATGAGTGGTTGGAACCGGTATCCGACGAGGATTACCGTCAACTGCCATGATAAAAAAGCCACCTGCCAAAACGGGTGGCTTGAGATTAATGAGCAAGGACGCAGCATGCGGCCCCTTTTAGAAAGTTAAGGCGTCACCCAATCACTAATCCCAGAACCGCACCGCCCGCCAGGATCCATAATGGATGAATACGTTTATTCATACTCAGCAGCGTCGCTAACACAATTAATATCGCCAATCGCCAGTTGGTCGCTGAAGCCTGGGCAATCAGCACACCGCTCGCGGCAACCAATCCGACAGTGACCGGCACCAGCCCAACCTGCACGATACGCCGCCAGGGTTTATCTTTAAAACGCCGCCATGCGCCCATCACCAGGATGGTGACAATGGACGACGGCCCAAACTTGGCTACGGAGGAAACCAGCAGCCCGGCCCAACCCGCGACGTGCCAACCAATCAGCGGCACGATCATCATATTTGGCCCCGGTGCCGCCTGTGCCATGGCGAACAGCGCGCTAAATTCCTGTGCGCTCATCCATTGATACACCTCCACCACCTGGCGCTGCATTTCCGGCAGGATGCTAAAGCCGCCGCCAAACGCCATCAGCGAAAGCTCGGTAAAAATGATCGCCAGCGAGATTAACACCGCCATCATGAAGGTTTCCTCCACGCCAGCAGAATACTTAGCGGTGCCAGCACCAGCATGGTGGGCAGCAATGGCAAACGTAGCCAGGCAATCGCCACCAAAGCAATGGCGACAATCGCTAACGGCAACCATTTTCCCCACAGTGGCAGCAGCATTTTCAATGCGGTAGAGAGCAGTAAGCCCGCCGCCGCTGCGGCTAAACCGGCAAACACGTGCTGCACATGAGCATCGTCTTGGTAGCGGGCATAAATCACGCCTAGACCAACCACAATTGCCGTTGGGGCGCAGATCAGCCCGAGCAAGGCCGATAGCGCACCACGCAATCCGCGAAACTCCATCCCCACCGCCACCGACAAGTTTATGACGTTGCCACCCGGCAGGAACTGGCACAGTCCCAGCAGTTCGGTGAACTGTTCAGCGGTTAACCAGCGGCGTTGTTCCACCAACATACTGCGCGCCAGCGGCAGCACCCCGCCAAAGCCGATCAGGCCCAGCATCAGAAAGCCGGTAAACAGTTGAGTATTGCTCGGCGGCTCGGCGATCTCCTGGCCCTGTAGCACATTAGGATCTGACATGGCGTTTCCCACATTATCTCAGTTGTTATCTGGCATAATGCACGCGGCCAAGCCATGATGTCTAATGCATTTCAGAGCCATTATCGCTACGGTGTAGGCGCCGTAGAACAAGCTTAATCGTCCCGATCGACAATCCGCGTCAGGTGGATGACCAAGTACAGCAGCTCGTCGTTGGACATCTCCATTTCCAGCAGATTTTTCACATAGTCACGGATCACCAGTGCACAACGATAGGCATCTGGGTACTCTTTCGTCGCCTGCGAGAACAGGAAATCGTCTTTCGACTTCACCTGTTTGTTATCGATCATGCGTTGAATGAAAAACTGCATATGCAGCAGGAAACGCGAGTAATTGAGCGAGTCTGTGGCGATATCGATGCGGAAATGGTATTTGATGATGTTGAAGATATCCTTCAGCATCTTCACCGCCAGCAGCGTGTGCTCCATACTCTGTACGTCGGTCTGGCCATTGACCAGATGAAAGGCAATATTCCCCGCCTCTGCCTCCGGCAACAGGATATCCAAGCGCTCGTTGATCTGCGCCAGCGCCTGTAATGCTACGGCAAACTCCTGCGGATAAAAGCGTTTTACCTCATGCAACAGCCGGTTCTGTATGACGATGCCTTTACGGCAGCGCTCAATCGCAAAACTGAGATGGTCCACCAGGGTGAAAAAGATCTGTTCGTTGACCCGGCCGCCAAGCTGGCTGTTGGCCAGCCTGAGGATCATCTGCACCAGTTCAATATGCTGCTCCGGCGTGGCTTCTATCAGGCGCAGATGGTCGTGGCCGGTTTGACCATTCTGCACCACATAGACTTTTTCTATGCTGGCCGCAGCCAGCACATCTCCCACTTTGCTGTTAAACCCGATGCCCTTGCCCATCACGATAACTTCGCGGTTATCGCTGTCGGTGGACAGCACCAGGCTGTTATTGAGCACCTTGATGACTTTCATCATTAAACTGTGTTATCCACGTTGTTGGCCGTTCGAGGCAATCAGGCGCTGATACCAGGCGAAACTGTGCTTCTTGATACGCCGCAGATCGCGCAGATCCTGTTCACCACGGTTGACATAGATAAAACCGTAGCGCTTGGCGTAGCCCTGATGCGTGCTGACCAGATCGATCGCCGCCCACGGGCAGTAACCCAGCAGATCGACACCATCGTTAATCGCCAATTGCATCTGTTCGATATGCGCACGCATAAAATCGATGCGGTAATCATCATTGATGATATCCCCAGACAATAGCTGGTCCGGCGCGCCGATGCCATTTTCAGTAATTAAAATCGGCAGATGATAACGTTCATAAACCTTGCGCAGCGTCAGCCGCAGGCCCACGGGGTCGATCACCCAACCATAGGGCGTTTTGTCGACATACGGGTTTTCCGCTGCCCGATATACGCCCGGTTCACCCAGCATGATTTGCTGATCCCCCGCGCGAGCCGTAATATCCGAGGCATCACCACGGCTGGCTGCGATAGTGGCAGTGGAATAGTAGTTAATCGCCACATAATCCGGCCGCCCTTGCAGCAGTAGCTCCGCATCTCCGTCTTCAATCACAGGGGCAAGGCCACGATCCTGCAAATATCGCCAGGCCAACGCATTGTATCGGCCATGTACCGCGACATCCAGAAAGCTCCAGCAGCGCAGCGTTTCCCAGTTGTGGGCGGCGATGGCATCCAACGGGTGGCAGGTTTCCTGATACATGGAAGTGGTATTGATCGCCGGGCCGATTTTCCCCTTGGGGCAACGCTGATGGCACAAAGCCATGACCCGCGCCTGCGCCACCAGCATATGGTGGCTCTGTTGATAAAGCACTACCTTGGAAGGCAACTCGCCGCCCTTCGGCACACCGATGGCTCCAGGGTGCAGGATCATGGTGTTCTGCTCGTTGATGGTCAGCCAATATTTGACCTTATCGCCAAAGGCAGTGAACAGCACGTCCGCATACTCGACAAAGGCATCGATGGTCTGCCGATTGCTCCAACCGCCCTGTTGTTCCAGTACATAGGGCAGATCGAAATGGTAGAGTGTGACCACCGGTTCAATGCCGTGCTTGAGCAGGTCATCGATCAGGTCACGATAAAACGCCAGGCCAGGCTGATTCACCTCACCCGTGCCGTTGGGCAAAATGCGCGTCCAGGCTACGGAGAAACGGTACGCCTTCAGCCCTAATTCGGCGAACAGCTTAACGTCCTCACGAAAACGGTGGTAATGGTCGCTGGCCACCTTAAAATCTGCCGTCTCGGCGGGATGATCGAGCATATCAACAATGGAAGGACTTTTGCCGTCCTCGTCCCATGCCCCCTCAACCTGATAAGCCGAGGTTGAGGCCCCCCACAGGAAGCCTGGTGGAAAATCGTTCAGCTGTTGGTAAATCATACTTTTTGCTCCTGAATATTCAGCGCGACAATTTGCTCACCAAAGTTCACCGGGCCAGGCTGCCGACAGCTCAGGTGCGGATACTGCTCACTGTTGACCACCAGCACCGGGGTGATGATGTCGTAACCCAGCGCGGTAATCGCAGCAATATCAAAGCGTACCAGCTCATCACCGGTTTTCACCCGATCGCCCACCTGCAGTTGAGAGCTGAAATGCTCACCGTTGAGATTGACGGTATCGATGCCGATATGCATCAGCACTTCCATACCGTTATCGGCCTTAATGCCTACGGCATGCTTCGAAGGCAGGAAGGTCACGATTTCCCCGTCCACGGGCGCGCGCAACACACCTTGTTCAGGCACAATCGCCACACCCTTGCCAAGTAACCCTTGTGAGAATACGTCGTCATTCACCTGTTCCAATGCCACCAGTTGGCCTGCCAACGGGCTGTGTAGCAACGCGTCATCAACAGACGGTGCGCTGTCTGTCACCGTTGACTCTTCTTCATCAACCGGATCTTCAAAGCCCAGGATCCAGGTCAAGGCAAAGGTCACGACGATAGCGATGACGCAGGTGATGAGGGCGTGCACGATATTCATCGGGTTTTCGCCGATAAAGGCCGGCAATGCCGCCAATCCCGGCGAAACAAAGGCATAGCGCACCAAACCGCTGACACCCGCGTAGACACCGGCACAGCCACCGCCAATCATGGCCGCGATCAGCGGTTTACGCAGTTTCAGCGTGACGCCGTACAGTGAAGGCTCGGTGATCCCCAACAGCGCGGTGAAACCGGCGGATGAGGCCAACTGGCGCAAATTTTTATTCTTGGTGCGGAACGCTACGCACAAGGTTGCCGCGCCCTGGGCGATGTTGGAAGCCAACATACCGGGGCCATTAATCATCTCAAAGCCGTTTTTACTCAACTGGCCGGTAGCAATAGGCGTCATTGCCCACGCCGTGCCGGTGATCACCAGGAACGGTTGCAGCCCGCCCATTAACATCGGGATCAGCCAACTGGCCTTGCCATCGATGATCGCCGCGCCGCTGGCTACCAGATCGTTGAGGAAAATACCGAACGGCCCCACCGCCACCAAGGCTAGCGGCGTGGTCACCAGCAGGATGATCATCGGTTTGGTGAAGAATTTAATCATGGTCGGCGAGACTTTTTCGGCAAAGCGCTCGATATAGGACATCAGCCACACCGTGAAGATGATCGGCAGCACTGAACCGGCATAATCGGCCAACCGCACCGGGATGCCAATAAAATCGATTGGCGAACCGGCAGCCAGCATCTGGGCAAGATTGGGGTGCAGCAAGGCTCCCGCGATGGTCATGGCCAGAATAGGATTACACTCAAACTTGATTGAGGCGCCGTAGGCCAGCAGCACCGGCAGGAAAAAGAAGGCGGCATCGGCGATGGTATCCAGCAGATGGTAAGTTGGGCTGGCCGCGCTGATCGCCCCAGTTAACTTGAGGATCGCCAGCAGCGCCTTGATCATCCCCGCGCCGGTAATAGCCGGGATCACTGGCGTAAAGGTGGTCGAAATCACGCTGATAATCTGCGTAAAGACACCGCCCTTGGCCTTGTTTTTCGGCTGTCCGTCAGGTTTGCCCAACGGTTGGCCAATCACTTTTTGCAACGCGCGGAAAGTCTGCTGCACGTTGTTGCCCACCACAATCTGGAACTGTCCACCGCGCTCGACTACGCTGATCACGCCGGGCAAAGCTTCAATCGCCTTCGCATCTACCCGACTGTCGTCGTTAAACTCCATCCGCAGGCGGGTGGCGCAATGCGTCAGCTTACTGACGTTACCCTTCCCCCCGACCAGTGCCAATATGTCCAAGCCCAACTTGTTATAATCCATAGGTTTTCCCCGGCAAAAAAAGCAAAAAAAAAGACCAAAATGAAAATGCTCCCCTTCGGCAGAAGAAGTGCATTTCTATTTTGGTCTTGCCTGCTTGCGCAGTAACACGCCATCATAAAAATGATTGAGTAGCTTATTAGGCTACGGCGCAAGTAATACCGCGGACGCGATCGCCAGGCAACCGGCAACGGCAAGCTTTGTGATTCGCATCACGATTAGCCGCAGGAAAACTCGCAAGCGATCCAACGAAAAATCATCAAACTCTCCCGCGACATACTGTAGCCATGCCCTTCAATAGGTTAAACTTCCCTACCTCGGCGAGTTACCTCTGCCGACCGTTGCGCTTGAATAACAATGAACCAAGGAAGTCTACATGCAACAAGGCTCTAAACTGCGGCCACCACCCATTGATGTGATCACCATTCAGTCGCAGGTGGTCTACGGTAGCGTGGGGAATGGCATTGCCTACCGCACGTTGTTGAAGAAGAACCTGGAGGTGTTGCAGGTACCGAGCGTGTTGTTTGGTTGCCCGCCCTATTACGGCGCGCCGCACGGGGGAGCGATCTCCAGCGAATGGTTCAGCGGTTTTCTGGAAGATCTGATCGCCCGTCAAGTCGTGTGCCGCGCGCGGGCCATCATTATCGGTTACCTGGGTGACGTGGCGCAGTGCCAGATTCTGGCCGACTGGCTGCCACGGGTGATTGCCCTCAATCCAGGTATCAAGATCTATATCGATCCGGTGATGGGAGACTATGGCGAAGGGGTTTACGTCGATAAACGTCTGGTTGAAAGCTATCGCTCGCCATACCTCAATCTGGCCCATGGCCTGACGCCAAACGGATTCGAACTGGAGCAGCTGTGCGGCATGGCGCTGAGCACGCGTGAGCAAACCGAACAGGCTGCGCGGGCGCTACTCAAAGGTAATACGCAGTGGGTGCTGGTTACCAGTGCACCTGGCGTGGCAAACGGCGATCAAGAAGTTGGCCTGTTGCTGGTCACAGCAGACGAGGCGCAAAGCTTCACCCATGCCAAAATCGATTCGCCGGTAAAGGGCACGGGTGACATGTTCACCGCGCTGTTAATTGCTCATTTGCTGCAGGGGGAACCTTTCAGCAAGGCAGTGCCGACGGCGATCCATGAGGTGTGTGCGGTATTGGAAGATGCGGCGCGTCACGGTTGGCAGGAGATCGGCCACCTGCGGGCGTTGAAATAACGGCAGACGGCGCAGGTAGCCCCTGCGCCATGGCCACTCAACGCTTTTTCTTCTTGTTGAAATCCAATTCAAAAGCAAACACCGCGCTTTGAATTTTGCGTTCGGTCAGCATTCCCATCTTGAGAAAACGGCAGGACAGGCGCATGAAATGCTGCGTTTGGTCTTCATCAATATCGTGATCTTGATTCACGGCAATCAGTTCCATATTCACCTTGAACTTGCCGTAATCTCCCAAATCCAACTGAGCCTTATTGAACACCAGCCCCGGCTGCATATAGTCGGGTACCGCGCCATCAATACGCAAACCAACGCCACCCGGCGAAAGATCGTGGATACGCAGTTGGTAAGGGGTGCCATCGCTGTGTTCACCGTTACAGAAGAATTCACGCCAATAAGGCGTGGTGATACGTAACTGGCGGCGGCGCTGGATATAAACCAGTTGTTTCGGCAGACACGCCTCGTAAACCGGCATGGCGTTATGCTCGGTCAGTTGCGCCTGGTCAACGGAGAATTCGATTTTTGCATCGTGGTTTTCAATCACAATGCTGAATTTCCCACCGGAGAGCTGCTCTGGAGCATCACAATCAAAGACGATGTTATCAGCGCCAACGCTTAATAATTGGCCAATGAATTCGTGTTGTTGATTAACGACACGCAGCGGTGTTCTTTGCTTATAGATGTCGCGCAAGATTGCCAGAACTTCAAAACGCTCCTGCTTGATAAACCGTCCGTTATCAATATGTTCCACCCGTCACTCCCAGCATTGTCCATCGACGCTAACGCTTTCCTTACGCAATCATCACCGCCATCAATACTAAAGTCAAATTTCCCAGCGTTGCCATAATAATGGCAATAGTCGGCCAAAACGAGCCGCCCATGCTGCCTGGCCTGCACTATCCCCGATGAGATCTTGGCGGATCTCGATGCCAACATAGGGTAATTCATGGCGTTCCGCATGTACCGGCAGCGTGTAGTCGGTCGCATCAGTCATCGCATAAGGCTCGTTGATACCAACCTGTAAATCCCCTTCTTCACGCAGCAACTCCGCCAACAGCAGGGCAAATTGTGGATGGCGGTTAAACAGCAGCCCAACCTGCCACGGCCGCGCATCGCCTTTAAACACCGGCGTAAAGCTGTGCATAGCGATCACCGCGCTGGGTTGGTTATTGGCGCGGCGAGCGGCCAGCGTGTGATTGATGGCCTGGTGGTAAGGCTGAAAAATTTCCTGTTCGCGGGCGCCCGCTTCGGCCGCGCTGATCCCTTGGTTGCCAGGAATTGGCGTAACTTCCGATAACGGTGGGATCGAACTGGCAATCCCCGGCATACGGTTACAGTCGATCACCAAACGTGAGTAGTGCTGATGGATCAGTGTCGCATCCAACTGCTGAGCCAGCAGACGGGAAACCGCCAGCGCACCGATATCCCAGCCGATATGCCGATCGATATCGCCGCTGGCCAGACCAAGATCGCCCAAACGTTTTGGGATGGCCTGCCCCGCGTGATCGCACAGCAGTAAGAAAGGAGAAGTCGCCTGTGGCAGCTCAACGCTCACGGCAGCAGGCTCATCGGCAGACAACAAGGTTGGGGTATAGGGGTGATACATAGGGCACTCCGGCGTAAGAAAGCGCTAATTCTAGGCGATCCTCTCACCGGCTACCAATTTCCCATGGGAGAATTTGGCGCGGCCGCACTTTCGGTCAAAGCGGAGCCGGTGTCATGACCCATTGATTTTATGAATGGGCGCGCCCTCCCTCACGTTGTTAGCCGATCTAAAGATGAGCGGCAATATAGCGCTGATAGCGGGCAGGCTTCAGCCGCGTCAGATCGACCAACACTAAACCATCGATACAGTGGTTAAACGCCGGATCGGTACCGAAGTCGATAAACTGCACGCCACCGGGCTCACACAGCTCGGTGTATTGCTTGTATAAAGTCGGGATCGAACAGCCGAGGTTGCTCAACAGGCTTTTCAGCAGCAGCAAGTCTTGCTGATAATCATCACCGGCAAACTGGGCCAATATCTGTGGTAAAGAGGCCGGATAAGGCTGCCGTGACTGGGCCATGGCATGGTCTGGAGCGAAATAGAGGCGATAGAAGGCAATTAACAAATCGCGGGCGGCAACCGGCATGCCTCCTGAAATGGATACCGGGCCGAACAGATAGCGATACTGCGGATATTTGGCGAGATAGGCACCAATACCGAGCCACAGGTAATCCAGACCGCGCTTCCCCCAATAGGCGGGTTGAATAAAGCTGCGGCCCAACTCAATCCCCTGTTCAAGGATCGGTGTCATATCGCGATCGTAATGGAACAGGCTGTTGCTGTAGATGCCTTCCAGTCCTTTGCTGGCCAACTGCGGTGCCGTGGGGATAAAGCGGTAGGCACCGACAATCTCCAGTTCCTCCTCATCCCATAGCACCAGGTGATAATAGTCGTCGTCATAGCTGTCCAAATCGCGCCGCCGCCCCGAGCCTTCCCCCACGGCACGGAAAGCGATCTCACGCAGGCGGCCAAGCTCCCGCAGGATCGGTGTTCTGGCCTCCCCCTGACGGCGATAAAGGAAAATGGTTTTGCCATCCGGCGTAACACCCAGTCGCTCGCAGGCCGCCAACGCTTTTTTCAGCTCGAGGCGATCTTCCGCCAAGGCGATGGCCGATTCGCTGGTAAACAGCCCTGGCTTTCCTTGACCCAACCGATAGACATGGCGACGGAAACGCTCGGCGAGATCGCGTGCTTGAGTATGGCCATCATGCCAATGGGCAAACGGAATGCGCCCGCCGATGCGGATTTTGATCCGTCCGCCCCGCTGTTTGAACATCTCTCGCACCAATAACAAGGTGGATAACGGGCGATAAATCAGCGAGGTCAAATAGAACAGGCCGCTGTTTCTGGCGCTGATATGGATCGGTACGATCGGCGCCCGCGCCTTGGCGGCCAGCCGCAGAAATCCGGTATGCCAGTGACCATCGCGTATTCCATTGGGACTCATACGGGACACTTCCCCCGCTGGAAACAAGATCAGCACGCCCTGATTATCCAATTGGGCCTGCATGGCTGAGATTTGCTGGCGGTTGGTACGGTTGCCCAGGTTATCAACCGGTACAAACAGATGACGTAAAGGTTCGATACAGCTCAGCAACTGGTTGGCCACTACCTTGACGTCTGGCCGTACCGCCGCCACCGTCCGCAACAGCACCAAGCCATCCAGCGAACCAATGGGATGGTTGGCAACCAACACCACCGGGCCTTGGCTGGGGATGTTTTCCAGATCCCCATCCACCAGTTCGCAGCTCAAATTAAAGTAGTCCACCACCTGCTCGATCAGATCCAACCCTTTCAGGTGAGGATAGTCGGCGGCAAACTGACTGAATTCTTTTTCACGCAGTAAGGTTCTTAGCAGGCTACGCTGCCAGGCAGGGGGAGAATGCTGTGGGAAGACATCTTGCAGCAGGCTATCCAAAGTAAACATCGGGTCATCTCCTGGCCTAGTCGCTGCAAACTTAAGCCAGCGTCATGACCTGAACATGACCGTTTGATGACGGAAAGATGAAATAAGGCGTCAGGGGCGAGAATGCTCGCCCCTCTATTCTCTGGTTTACAGAGCGGCCTCTATACGAGCGTTGACCTGTTCCCGCAGCCGCAGTAGCACAGAGGCTTGATGAGGGTAACGTTTGAAGGTGATGCGCATCCCCAGCTCTTGATCGATCAACTGCTCCACCGTGGCGCGATCGGTCAGGCTCTCCAACAACTGCAAGGCCCGCAGATCCTGCAACCCCTGATGGAATACCCGCAAACGCAGCGACTCTATCGGCATGAAATTCGGCCCAGGGTAAACCACAAAAGGATCGCCAGAGGGGAAGGCGTTGCCGCTGTCGGTAACCGCATAGGGATTCAGTTTCTCCCGGGAATGGCTGCTGTTATAGAAGTTGTAGCCCCAGTGGAGGAAACCGCTGATGTTATAGAGGTAAAGCTGGATACCCAGAATGCGGTTGCGGGCCGAAGGCTGGGCAAAGAAGCGGTTGGCTACCTCGGTTCTTTGCACGCAGCAGTAATAGGCCCACAGCTGCGGGATTTGATGCTCGAGGAATGGCTCGATATGATCGGTGGCGACTACCGGAGTTTCTACCAACCCACGCTGATAGAAGTCAAAGTCGGAGAGTGCATCGAAGGTACAGAACCCCTCTAGCAACGGCTGCAGCGAATCGCTGGCACGTTGGTAGGCGGCGATATTTTCCAGTTTAGGTTCATCCGAGATGTGGAACCACACCTGCCGTTGCAGAGCCCGTGCCCGGAACCAGCCGGTTAACGCTGGCATCAATGCCTGCAGAAACTGCTGATATTCGCTGCCGTGGGCATCGGTATGCCAACCAAACAGCGGCTGCATTTCCCCCGCGACCTCAACCATAATTTTTGGCGCATGCGCTGCGCCCCATTGGGTAAACAGGTGGGCAATTTCGAAGTGTTCGATCCCCTCCTCCTGCGCCATCGCTACCCACTGCGCCAATCGTTCAAAATCAAATTGGTAACCTGCAACGGTGCGTTTCACCCCAACCAACTGCACGGTGGTGCGTTCGCCACCGATGGCGGTATCCAGCGGCGGCGTAAAGATCGGCGTTAGCAGCATATTCACGCCATTTGCCACCGCGTTGCGGACCAAGTTACGCACCGCCTGCCAGTATTGCGGGCTGAACACTGCAATCTGGTAATAGTCCGCCAAACAGTCGGTATGTAGCCATTCGGTATGCAGCAGCCTCTGCTTTGGCAACGCGGCAGGCACCACATGCAGCGTCATACTGGCTGCGGCCAACTCTTCCCCCGTCTCTTGATCAAACAGCCGCAGCGTTAGCGGATAGTCGCCACCGGCAATACCCTGTGCTGGCGGCGTAAAGGTCAGCCACAGGCTAGCGTAATAACGGCAGGCGGCAAAAAAACGCCGATCCTGGATGGGCATCAGCGGGTCGGGAAATAGGCCAGGCTCGGTCGTCAGATAGTTCTCATCGGCCTCGGCATAACAGGGAAAATGGCTGGGCACCGACTGCACATGGCGCACGCTGATATCATCGGCCAATTGCCCCTCAAGTTGATAACGTAATTCCCGGCGGGTTTCATTATCCTCGCGGTACAGACAATACACGCCTTGCCATGAGAGGGTTTCATTATTCAGGCAGCTGAATTGGTTTTGCTGTTCTACCTGCGGTGCGGCTTGACGATGAAATACCTTCTCCAGGCAATGGGTAAATAGTAGCGTGAGACGCATAATAGCTGCCCTGTATTATTTTACGGTGGGATTGAATTAATTTCAGGCTAGCGCGTTTTTTCACCACAGGCAATATAGGCCAACGAAAAAAGCTAGCGAATGCCCTCTCGCCCGGCAAAAAATTAATTTTTTTGTTTATTTGCATCACAAAAATGAAAGATGCCGCGGCCTGCACAATAAAAACGTTTTTAATCCCCATTATGGTGCAAGGGTTATCAGTTAATACTATGACCCCAGCAAGCCATAACTGCCGCCCGACAACGGATTTTCGCCCTTCGACATTAACAATTCATCAACAAAAAAGCCTTTCGGTTGGTGGCTTTGACCTTTCGTTGTTAACAACAGTGAAAGATACGCGCCCCATTTTTGGGCAAAAGGGCTGCATTGACACATTGAAAGTTAAGGGATAGAAAGAAATCACGTTCACCAAAAAATGTATTCGCCAACACCGAGGGTAAAGCAATGTCACCTAGAAAAAACGCCGGACGTTTTCTGTTGCATTCCGCTGTTGCAGCCGCTTTATTGTTGCCGACCATGTTATATGCCGCCGACCAGATAACATTGCGTTATGCGGTTTGGGATCGAAACCAATTACCTGCCGAACAGGAAATTGCCAAGCGATTTGAGCAGGCCAACCCGAATATCAAAGTGGAAATAGAATTAACGCCTGCCGCGCAATACTTTGTTAAATTAGACTCCGCCGCTGCCGGCGGTGTCGCACCGGATATATTCTGGATTAACATGCCCTATTTTGTGCAATATGCCAAAAACAGCATTATGCAACCGCTGGGCGATTATTTAAAAGACGGCACGGTCAATCTGGATAATATCGTCGCCAGCTCCGTTAAGGCTTATCAATTCGACGGCCAGCAGATGGCCATCCCGCGCGACGTCGACTCCATCGCCGTGTGGTACAACAAAAAACTGTTCGATCAGGCTGGCGTCAGCTATCCCACCAGCGACTGGACCTGGGATGACATGAAGAAGAAGGCCGCCGAATTGCAAACCGGCCTGAAGGGCAGCGCCTTCCCGCTGGTGATGGATCTCAGCATCGACGGCCAGGACAGCTATATGAACCTGCTGTTCCAGAAAGGCAATCATATCGTGCCAAAAGATGGCCAACCGACCGATATCGCCAACGACAACGCCATCTGGGTCTACCAGCAGCTACAAGGGATGATGAAAGACGGCCTGATGCCGACCGCCCAGCAGATGAGCGAAGTGAAGACCGAGAACATTTTCCAGTCCAACCGCGCCGCCATGGTGTATGCCGGTTCCTGGCTGGCCGCACCGTTCGCCAACAATCCGCTGATCAACGACCATATCGGCGTGGTGATGATGCCGAAGATCGAGCGCCAGTCTGGCGTGGCTCACAGCCTGGCCTATGCCATGTCCGCCAAGAGTAACCACAAGCCAGAAGCCTGGAAGTACATCGAGTTTATGAGCAGCGAAGCCTCGCAGGCCACTTTGGCGAAAGTGGTGATCCCGGCCAACAAGGTCGCGGCTAAAGCCTGGGTAGAGGAAGTCAAAAAGGTTGACGTCAGCCCGTACATCCAAACGCTGGAAGTGACCGAGGCCTATCCAACCGCAGGCACCAACACGCCGAAGTGGCAAAACATGTGGATCGGCAGCCTGAAGAAAATCTTTATGGGCGCGGATGCCCGTACGGAAATGGATAAATCGATCAAGAAGATCGAACGCATCATGGAGCAGTAATTCCCCCCGCTGCGACCTACCTACCCGAGGGTAGGTCGCAGCGGAAACACTGAGCAGTCAAAGGTGAGGAATGGCGACATGTCGCTGGCAGAAACGGCTACGGCCAACATAAAACAGGCAAAGAGCAAACCTCGTGCCGCATTAAGCCGCCTGGAGCGGGCCGAACGCTTCTGGGGCTGGGTGATGATCCTGCCGCTGGTGATCGGCCTGACGGTATTTTACTTCATCCCGTTTTTACAGAACATTTTTTACAGCTTTACCGACCTCAACCAGTTTATGAGCTGGACGACCATCAGCTTTGACAACTACATCAACCTGTTTGAGGACGATGACTTCTATACCGCCGCCTTCAACACCCTGTTTTATGTGGTGGTGTGCGTGCCGGTGATCCTGCTGCTGTCGTTGCTGCTGGCGATTGGGCTTAACCAGAACATTCGTGGCAAAGCGTTGTTGCGCACCCTGCTGTTTCTACCGGCGGTGACCATGCCTGCCGCAGTGGCAATGGTGTGGCAGTGGTTGTTCAACAAGGATTTTGGCCTGATTAACCAGGGGCTAAACCTGTTGCATATTACGCCGGTCGCCTGGCTCTCCGATCCGGACGTGGTACGCATCAGCGTGTCCATCATCATTATCTGGTCGTCGCTGGCGCTGAAAATCATCATCCTGCTGGCCGGTTTGCAAAGCATCCCCCGTCAGCTGTATGAAGCCGCCGATATCGACGGTATCAGCACCCTGCGCCGTTTCTTCTTTATCACGCTGCCGATGATGGTACCAACGCTGTTCTTTGTGTCGGTGATGAGCTTTATCGAGATCCTGCAAATCTTCGACGTGGTGTTCCTGATGTTCGACCGAGCGCTGGTGGAAGGTGACGTGATGACCATCACCAATCTGTTCTACAAATACGCTTTCTATCTGCAAGAGAAAGGTTACGCCTCTGCCATTACCGTGGTGCTGTTCGCCGTGACGCTGGTGATCACACTGGTGCAGATGGCGATCGGCAAACGCCTGAGAGTGAGCTGAGGAGCCATTGATGACGATAAGCAAACGAGCCCTGGTCTATCTGTTTATGACGCTGGCGGCGCTGGCCTCGGTGGTGCCCTTTATCTGGATGCTGGTGACTTCGCTGAAAACCCAGGCCGAAAGCATCCAGATCCCGCTGACCCTGCTGCCGGAAAACCCCAGCTTGCAGGCCTACGGCAAGATCATGCGCGAGATCCCTTTCGCGGATTTTTATATCAACTCACTGCTGGCCACCTTCTCCACCGTGACGCTGCAAATGGTGATCGCCACCATGGCCGCGTATGGCTTCTCTCGCCTGCACTTTCGTGGCCGTGACGCGGTGTTTCTGGTGTGCATCTCGATCCTGATGGTGCCGGGCCAGGCATTTCTGATCCCGCAGTTCCTGGTAGTGCAGAAGATGGGGCTGGTCAACAGCATTACCGGCCTGGTGCTGCCGGGGATCTTCAGCATTTACGCCACCTTCCTGCTGCGGCAGTTCTTCCTGGCAGTCCCTAAGGAGATGGAGGAAGCGGCGCTGATCGACGGCTACAGCTACTTCGCCATCTTCTGGCGCATCATGCTGCCGCTGATCCGCCCCGGCATCATCGCCTGCATCATCATTAACGGCTTGTGGAGCTGGAATAACCTGATGTGGCCATTGATCGTCAACACCACCACCGAAAAATTGACGCTGCCGGTGGGGTTGGCTTCGCTGTCCAGCCGTGCCGGAGTGGAATACCCGCTGCTGATGGCCGGTGCCTTGATGGCGGTGATCCCGATGCTGATGCTGTTCATTCTTTTCCAACGTTATTTCATCCAGGGCATCGCCAGCGCTGGCGTTAAAGGCTAACAGCGAACAATAAGGTAAACAGACATGGCCGGTATTCAATTAAACAGTGTGAAAAAGGTCTATCCCAACGGTTTCCGGGCGTTGCATGGCGTGGATCTGGATATCAAGGACGGTGAGTTTATGGTGTTTGTCGGCCCGTCCGGCTGTGCCAAATCCACCCTGCTGCGCATGATCGCCGGGCTGGAAAGCGTCAGCGAAGGCCAAATCATGATCCACGACCGCTGCGTTAACGACACCATGCCCAAAGATCGCGGCATCGCCATGGTGTTTCAGAACTATGCGCTCTATCCACATATGACCGTCTACAAGAACATGGCCTTTGGGCTGATTGGTAAAGAGAGCAAGGCTGAAATCGACCGGCGGGTACAGGATGCTGCCGAGAAGCTGGAAATCACCAATCTGCTGCATCGCAAACCCGGCCAGCTCTCCGGTGGCCAGTGCCAGCGCGTGGCAGTTGGGCGTGCCATCGTGCGTAAACCCAAGGTGTTTCTGTTCGACGAGCCGCTCTCCAACCTAGATGCCAAGCTGCGCGTTTCCATGCGCGTGCAGCTCATCGAACTGCACAACCGACTGAAACAGGAGGGTGCTGCCGCCACCATGGTGTATGTGACGCACGATCAGGTCGAGGCGATGACCATGGGCGACCGCATCTGCGTGATGAATCGGGGCACCATCATGCAGGTAGACAAGCCAATCAACCTGTATCACCACCCCGCCAACCGCTTTGTCGCCGAGTTTATCGGCAGCCCGTCGATGAACCTGCACGATCTGGACTTGCTGCGTAATGCTCAGGGAACACAGCTGCGTATCGACGATCGCTATCTGCTGACCCTGCCGCCCGCGCTGGAAAAACAGTTGGAAGACTATCCGCACCAGCGCGTTTGCCTGGGTATTCGCCCTGAAGCGCTGCGCCTGTGTGCTGCCGGCACCCAAAACTGTTTCCCGGCCCGTATCGCCACCATTGAACGCATGGGCAACGAAGAGTTGCTGCACTGTGAACTGGCCGGATTACGCTTCGTGCTGCGGATTGCGTCTCAGCCAGACTGGGAACCGAGCATCGGCGAACAGATCCATTTGACGTTTGATTTGGCCCGCGCCCACCTGTTCGATCAGGCCAGCGGTGACAACCTGAATAATAACGCTACCCAGTCACTGGGATAATTTGGGAGTACTTTGCAATGTCTAATGACTTTACTGGCCGTCTGGTACGCGTGTTGGTGATTGGTGCCGGTGCTCGTGGGGAGATTTACTCTCGCTATGCATTGGCTCACCCAGAACTGATGCAGGTGGTGGCGGTCGCTGAACCGCGCGATACCTATCGCCAGCAGTTTGTGGCTCAGCACGGCATCTCGCCCGAAAACGTCTTTACCGACTGGCAGCAGGCCGTGGCGGCAGGCAAACTGGCCGATGCGGTGATGATTTGCACCCAAGATACCCTGCATCTGGCACCGGCCCTGGCCTTCGCCAAACAGGGTTATCACATGCTGCTGGAGAAACCGCTGTCACCTGATGCCAGTGAGTGCCGCACCATCGTTGAAGAAGTGGAGCGCCAGGGGATCATCTTCTCCGTCGGGCACGTGCTGCGCTATACCCGCTATACCCAGAAACTCAAGCAACTGCTGCGCGATAAGGTCATTGGCGACATCGTTAGCCTGCAACATCTGGAGCCGGTGGGCTATTGGCATCAGGCTCACTCTTTCGTGCGTGGCAACTGGCGCAACGACCAGCAGGCAGCCTTTATGCTGCTGCAAAAATCCTGTCACGATATTGACTGGATCCGTTACGTGATGGATACGCCTTGCGAGCAGGTCAGCTCATTCGGTGGATTACGCCACTTCCGCCAGGAAAACCAGCCTCAGGGCGCAGCGGATAACTGCCTGGACTGCGGCGTTGAGGCCGAATGCCCCTATTCCGCCAAACGCATCTACCTTGGCGAAAACCACAAGGCAACGCCGGGCTTCCTGCGGGTGCTGACGCCAGAAGTCGATCAGGAACATCTGGTCGCCGCGCTGCGCAACGGCCCTTATGGTCGCTGTGTCTACCGCTGTGATAACAACGTGGTGGATCATCAGGTGGTGAATATGCAGTTTAGCGGTGGCCGCACCGCCGCCTTTACCATGACCGCCTTTACCAAAATGGAAGATCGCAAAACGCGCATTTTTGGCAGCCAGGGATGCCTGGAGGGCGATGGCCGCTACATCCGCATCACCTCCTTCCTTGACGACCGCGAAACGCTGTATGACGTGGACGAGGCCGAAGACCTGCACACCATGTCTGGCCACGGCGGCGGCGATTATTATCTGATGCAGCACTTTATCGCTGCCGTGCGCGCCAACGATCCTTCGCAGGTGCTGTCTGGCCCGCAGGAAACGTTGCAGAGCCACCTGATGGTCTTTGCCGCCGAACGCGCCCGCCGGGAAAACGCCGTCATCACCTTGGGTGAGGAGTAAAGCCGTGGCTACTCATGCTATGCGTTACGGTTTTGATATTGGCGGCACAAAAATCGAAATGGCCGCCTATGATGCCCAGTTGAATCAGGTGCTGTGCCAGCGTGTCAGTACACCCACCGGCGACTATCGCGAGTTTCTCGCCTGTATCGCGCAGTTGGTCAGCCAGGCCGATCGCAGCCTGCACACCCAAGGCAGCATCGGCATTGGCTTGCCGGGGATCACCGACCCACGCAGCCGCAAGCAGTTGGCGGTAAACGTGCCCTGCCTGACGGGCCACTGCCTGGCGGACGATCTCACTCAAGAGCTGTCGCGACCGGTAGAGATTGAAAACGATTGCCGCTGTTTTGCACTTTCGGAGGCCAGCACGCCCCAGACCGAACGGTTGGAAGTGGTGTTTGGTGCCATCATCGGTACCGGCGCTGGCGGTGGGCTGGTGATGAACAAACGGCTCCACAAGGGCCGCAATGGGCTGGCTGGGGAATGGGGGCATACACCCATCTCGGCCCAGTTGGCTCAGCGTTACGATCTGCCGCTGTTTGTCTGCAACTGCGGCCTGACCGGCTGCTTTGAGCGTTATGTCTCCGGCAGCGGTCTGCTGGCCCTGAGCCAACACTTTGGCCATAGTGCCGCCAACGTCCCGGCCCTGATCGCCAGTTACCGTCAGGGCGATCCATTAGCGCAACACCTGATGGGGATCTACATCGATATCCTGGCCAGCGCGTTGGCCAGCCTGCAACTGTTGCTGGATGTGGACGCTTTCGTGTTAGGGGGCGGGCTTTCTAACGTAAGTGAACTCTATGCACAGTTGCCCGCCGCCATGTGCCGCTGGCTACTGCCAGGGACAGAACCGGCGATGGTTTATCCCCCGGTGTATGGCGACAGCAGTGGCGTACGCGGTGCGGCACTGTTGCGCCAAAGCTGGCAATAAAAAATATAAGGAAAGCTCACCCGCATTATTCATCGTGGGTAGCTTTCATCCACGGCGGAATTAATTGGCGCGGCAAAAGGGATATTAGCCGAATAAATAAGGCATTACCGGTTTTCAGTTTATTTCCATGCGGCTTTCGATTGATGACCAACCGAAAGATGCGGCAACAATAACCTGTTGAAATATAAGATTATATTTAAATTTTTCGATTGCGTTGCGCGGTTTCGTTTGCTGTAATTTGCAACGAAAGACTGAAAATACGCCTGTAACGATTGCTGTGGCCCCTATGCCACGGCCAGGGTTTGCTACGGGTAAATCAGGAGTCAGCTATTCATGATCAATACCGTTAAACGGCGAGAATTAATTATCGACCAGTTGTGTCGTGAAGGCACGGTGCGCGTGGAACAGTTGAGCAGCCAATTTGCCGTCTCTACCGTCACCATACGCAGCGATCTGCGCCATCTGGAAAAAAGTGGCTGTGCGGTACGGGCCTACGGCGGCGCGATGCTCAATAAACAGTTCGCCTTCGATCGCCCGCTCCAGGACAAGGGGCGCATCAACCGCGATGTGAAATTCGCCATTGCCTGTGCCGCCACCGCATTGGTGAACGACGGTGACGCGATCATTCTCGACTCGGGTTCCACCACTAGCCAGATGGCCACCCAGTTGGCCGGCAAGAAAGACCTGGTGGTGATGACCAACGCCTTGAATATCGCCTTCGAATTGGCCAGTAACGAACAGGTGGATTTGATGGTGGTCGGCGGCAGCGTGCGGCGCAAGTCCTGGTCGCTGTATGGCCCCGCTGCCGAGCAGCACATCCGCCAATATCGCTTTGATAAATTTTTCCTCGGCGTTGACGGCTTTGATTTGGTGGGCGGTATCACCACGCCAGATCCTGGTGAGGCCCAGCTTAACCGCGCCATGTGCGAAGTGGCCCGCGAAGTGATTGCGGTGGTTGACGCCAGTAAGTTTGGCCGCAGCAGCTTCTGCATGATCCGCGAGATCGGCCAGATCCACCGATTGGTGACCGACAGCCGCATTCCAGCCAATTACCTGCATGCGCTGCAAAACCTGGGGGTCCAGGTGATTATCGCCGACCACTAAATAGGCATCAACAGGCATTTATCAGGTATAAACCGATTGTTTTTTAAGGAGTTACCATCATGACAGGTTATTTTTCTTACGATGCGGACTGGCTGGAGCAACATCATGCGCTGCATACCGCCCGTGAGATTTGGCAGCAACCGGACCTTTGGGCGGCCTTGCACCAGCAGTTGGTCGCCCAACAGGAGCAATGCTCCGCTTTCCTGACGCCTCTGCTGCAAAACCCGCGCCTGCAGATTGTGCTGTGCGGTGCTGGCAGTTCAGCCTTTGCCGGCCGGGCCTTGGCCCCATGGCTGAGGGAAAAAACCGGCCGGGATGTTGCGGCCTATGGCACCACCGATATCGTCGCCAATCCGCAGCAGTTTCTCGACCCATCACGCCCGACATTGCTGGTCTCTTTCGCCCGTTCCGGCAATAGCCCCGAAAGCGTCGCCTCGGTAGCGCTGGCAGATCAACTGCTCCCCCAGTGCTATCACCTGATGCTGGTGTGCAACCCGGATAGCCAGTTGGCCAACTATGCCCACGGCCGTAAAAACGTCTGTGCCCTGGTGATGCCACAGGGTTCAAACGACCAGAGCTTTGCCATGACCTCCAGCTTCAGCTGCATGATGCTGAGCACCGCGCTGCTGTTAGGCCCCTATTCCCTGGACGCCGCCAAGCAACCACTGGCACAGATGATCGAGCGCTGTAGAGAACTGCGTAAATCGCTGCAATCCCAAGTAAAAACCCTGGCCAGCAGCGGCTTTAGCCGTTACATCGTGCTCGGCAGTAGCTGTTTCACCGGCCTGGCGGAGGAAGCCTCGCTGAAAGTGTTGGAACTGACCGCCGGGCAGATCGTCACCCGCTATGACTCGCCGCTAGGCCTGCGTCACGGCCCTAAATTTATGGTCGATCCACAGACGTTGGTACTGCTGATGCTCTCCAGCAACCGCTATACCGAGCGTTATGAGCAGGATCTGTGGGACGAACTCCAGCGTGACGGTTTGGCCAGGCAAATGGTTGGTCTTGGTAATTCGCCAACGGAGAAAACGGGCCAGTCCGATTTGCATCATGCCGACGACGATATCTGGCTGTTGTTCCCCTATCTGCTGTTTGCCCAAATGCTGGCGTTTGAAACCTCGCTGGCGCGCGGCCTGACGCCGGATAACCCCTGCCCAACCGGGGAAGTCAACCGCGTGGTAAAAGGCGTGACCATTTATCCCTACTCTGCTACCGAGCTGTGAGGAGCCGTTATGTACCTGATATCCAACCGTGAAATGCTGTTGAAAGCGCAAAGGCTGGGCTATGCCGTGCCAGCGTTCAACGTACACAATCTTGAAACGGTGCAGGTAGTGGCAGAAACCGCCGCTGAACTGCAATCCCCGGTGATCATCGCCGGGACCCCGGGCACCTTTAGCTATGCGGGTACCGACTATCTGGTGGGAATTTGCCGCTCGGCAGCCCAGCGCCATGACCTGCCGCTGGCGCTGCATCTAGACCATCACGAAGAACTCGAAGATATCGCCACCAAGGTCAGAGCCGGGATCCGCTCGGTGATGATCGATGGCTCGCACCTGCCTTTTGAGCAGAACATCGCGCTGGTTGCGCAGGCCGTCGCGTTATGCCATCGCTATGGGGCTAGCGTAGAGGCGGAACTAGGCCGCCTGGGTGGCCAGGAAGACGATCTGATTGTCGATGCCGCAGACGGTTTTTATACCGACCCAAAAGCCGCCCGCGAGTTTGTCGCGGCTACCGGGATCGACTCCCTAGCCGTCGCCATCGGTTCGGCTCATGGGCTGTACCACGGGGAGCCCAAGCTGGATTTTGACCGTCTGGCGCTGATCCGCGAACAGCTGGAGATCCCGTTGGTGCTGCACGGTGCCTCCGGTATCCCGGAAGCGATGGTCAAGCGAGCCATCTCGCTGGGGGTGTGTAAGGTGAACGTGGCTACCGAACTTAAAATCGCCTTTGCCGATGCGGTGAAGAGCTATTTCTCGCAACATCCCGAAGCCAACGATCCGCGCAAATACATCGTTCCGGGTAAATTGGCGATGAAAGAAGTGGTAGCAGAAAAGATCCGTATCTGTGGCAGCGCAGGGATGCTGTAACTCCAAAGCGTTAGATTAAGGGCCGCAGAATAACGATAAATATGCGGCCTTAACATTAATATCGCTATTTAAAGTCACACCCGTTATTATAAGCAGCATCAAAAGTAATAATACTCACATCGCCCCTAAATTCCCCCCACTATGATCTAAATCATGGTTTTACTGCCTGGCCATCCCTACTATTAAATTCAATTAACGAACGATTGCTGTTATTATTATTTACTCAATACATTATAGTCACGTTGGAAATTAAATCACCAGACAATGGAAGTTTGTTTTTTAGACAATAATCGACTTTTTTGTTAATGGATGGTTTTACTTTATGCTAATAGGAATAGCTTATGAAATCTATTATTACGGCTTTGGCCATGCTGGCAGCATTACCCGTTTCATCTCATTCAAAACAAGAGGTTAGCCACAACGCCATCTCCGGGAGCATCCAGTTTTCCGGCAAAATCAGCGCCCCAACCTGCGAGATTTCGCGCAATGATGGTCAATACATATCCAGTTGCTATCGTGAAACCGCCTTCAACACCAATGAATTTATCCAAATGCCATTGGATAATATGGGTTCGGAATTAATGGGAAAACCCATTCGTGAATCAGTGTTTAATGACCCTTCTCTACAACGAATTACGTTAATTTACAATTAATCCTAATCGACGGAATTATGTCATACAATTAGTCATCGAAAATGACTTTGTGTTTTTACTAACATTTTGGCGTTTCACCTCTCGGGGTATACCTACTTGGGTGTACCCTGTTTTTCCCTATAGCCCCCGCCCCATCAGCATGTCCGAAATCCGCCATCACATCCGGCTCTTTCATGTAATAATCGCCCTATCAAACGCAAGGAGTGAACAACATGCTGACCTTTTTTATTGATCGTATGCCGACGCCGGTCGGTGAACTGGTGTTGATCGGCGATGAGCAAGGACGGATGCGCGCGCTGGACTGGACCGATCACGAGGCACGCCTGATGAAGCTGCTCAACAGCCATTATCGAGCCTCTCCCTTCGTGATACAGGAGCAAGCCAACCCCGGCGGCCTGACGGAAGTGATGCAGCGCTATTTTGCTGGCGAGTTGGCAGTCATCGACACTGTGCCGGTGATGACTGCGGGCACCGAGTTCCAACGCACCGTTTGGCAGCAACTCCGGCAAATTCCCTGTGGGGAGATCATCACCTACGGGGAATTGGCCAAGCGCATTGGCAGGCCAACCGCATCACGCGCAGTTGGCATGGCTAACGGCACTAACCCAATCAGTATCGTAGTGCCCTGCCACCGAGTGATCGGCTCTCAGGGAGCGCTGACCGGTTACGCCGGAGGGGTCCAGCGCAAACAATGGCTGCTGAAACATGAAGGTTTCCTGCCCCAGGATCTGATTTAATCGGCCAGCAGCGCCAACGCGCTTTCCTCATCCGTCACCAGGCCGTTGATCCAGCGGCCTAGTAAGGCCGCACGAATGGCCTGATGTTTTTCCGCACCACCTGCCAGAGCAATCACCGGTTTTTCCGGCCGTTGGTGCAGATTAACGCTGGTTAGCCGCCGATCGAGTTCGCTGGCCACCCGCTGGCCCTGCGGATCGATAAAATGGCCGAGCATTTCTGCCACTGCGTTAGACTCACAAAGACGATCGACATCTTCTGCGGTGATAAACCCATCCTTGTGCAGTGGGCAGTGGTATTCGATGGTGCCAATGCCAATAAAGGTCACATCGGCCTGGCTGGCCTTGTCGTTCACCGTGCGGTAAATGCGGTGGTTGCACCACAGGGCGCGATCCTGTTCGCTATCGGCAAACAGCGGTGCGGGCAGGATAAAGTAGCGGCCCTGGGTTTTCTCTGCCATCCACAGCGGTACGTCATAGCGGGTACAGGAGCCATCAGCCGCGATCGCCCCGATCAGCGAAACGCAGCTATGCTGTGGCCGCTCCAATTCCGGCAGCTCATCGATCGCCGCCTTCAGGCTGCGGCCTGAACCCACCCCAATGTTCAATGGCTGTTCACTACGCAAAAACTGCGCCATCACTTCAGCCCCGGCTACCGCCACTGCGCGGTTTATTCCGGCACTCTCCATTCCCTGACTGGGCACCACCTGGCACAGCGTTAAGCCATAGCGTGCGCTAAGACGGGCCGATAATTCCATGCAGCGCCCTACCGGGTGGGAAATGTTGACGCTGATCAGACCGCTGTCGATCGCCAATGCCACCAGCCGCTGTGCAACCTGGCGCGATACGCCCAACGCCTCGGCAATTTCATTCTGAGTCTGTCCGGCCACGTAATACATCCAGGCGGCGCGCGCCGCCTGATCCAGCTTCTTATCGTGTTTGACCATGTTGTTTCACCCGCTACCCCTGATGGCGTCATTTTACCGGCATTCCACCTGCCCGCAGAGGCCGATTTGCACATTTGTGAGCTAAAGCCCATTTAAAGGGCAAAAGTTTATTTAATCTATCGCTATCAATGGAGCAAATGCCCAATGTAAGGGCGGATGCCCTAAAATAACCTTTAGTGGAGAACGTTATGAGCAAACCAGTGAACTCTTCCCAGGCCATTTGGCTGCATATTGGCGCCGGATCTTTCCATCGTGCTCATCAGGCCTGGTATCTACATCGCCTGATTGCAGCGGGCGATAGCCGCTGGTCGATTGCGCTTGCCAACATTCGCGATGACGCCACGCCGTTACTGGATACGCTGGCTGAGCAACAAGGCCAATACGTGCTGGAAACCGTCACCCCACAGGGCGTTCGCCAGTACGAAACCATTACCTCCATCAGCAAGGTCATTCCCTGGGATAACGAACTGGCTGCGTTGACAGCGCAAGGGGCCAAACCAGAAACCCGAGTCATTTCCTTCACCGTTACCGAAGGTGGTTATTATCTGGATAACCAGTTCAATCTGGATCGCGCTAACGCCGATATTCAGGCCGATCTGCTGGGCGCCTGCCGCACCATTTACGGCACCATGGCACAGCTCTTGGCACGCAGAAAGCAGCTTAATGGTGACCCTGTCACGTTATTGAACTGCGATAACCTGCGCCATAACGGTGAACGCTTCCGTCACGGCCTGATGCAGTTCCTGCAACTGCGTAAAGAACCAGAGCTGATCGCCTGGATCGATAGCCACACCCGCTGCCCCAACACCATGGTTGATCGCATCACACCACGGCCAGCGCCGGAGGTTGCCGAGCGCGTTGCCGAAGCCACCGGCTTCCAGGATCGTGCGCCTGTAATGGGGGAAGCCTTTATCCAATGGGTGATCGAAGATGATTTCATCAACGGGCGGCCAGCGTTGGAGAACGTCGGCGTCGAAATGGTTGAATCCGTGCTGCCCTATGAAGAAGCCAAGATCCGCATCCTCAACGCCAGCCATAGCTGCATTGCCTGGGCTGGTACGCTGATTGGCCAAAGCTTTATTCATGAAAGCACCGGCACCCCGGCCATCCACCAGTTGGCTTATGATTATGTGACCCAGGACGTGATCCCTTCCCTGACGCCGAGCCCGCTCGACTTGGCCGCCTACCGTGACGTGGTTCTGGAACGCTTTAGCAACCCCTATATTCGCGATACCAACCAGCGCGTTGCCGCCGACGGTTTTTCCAAAATCCCCGGTTTCATTACCCCAACGCTGCAAGAGTGTTATCAGCGCGGCCAGGAGCCGAAAGCCACGGCCATGCTGCCTGCCCTGTTCTTTGTCTTTATGCAGCGCTGGCACCAAGGCCAACTGCCTTATGAATATCAGGACGGTATTCTGGACGCCGCCGCTGTCCACCAGATGTTCGCAGCGGCCGATCCGGTGGCGGTATTTGCCTCAGATGAGAAATTGTTCAGCACCTTGGCCCACAGCCGTGCCTTTAGCCAACTGCTGCGCCAATCCATCGATCGGGTTAATCACTGGCTGGCGCAATAAAGGGAGCGAACCATGTATCTAGGACTGGATTTAGGCACCTCAGAAATCAAAGCCGTGGTGATTGATGACAACGGCACCCTGATCGCCAGCGCCGGTGAGCCGCTGGAAGTACAGCGTCCGCATCCCCACTGGGCAGAGCAGGACCCGGCCGATTGGTGGCGAGCAACGCAGGCGGTAGTGAGCCGTTTGCGCGCCAAAATTCCGCAACAGTGGCCGCAGATCCGCTCGCTGGGGCTTTCCGGTCAAATGCACGGAGCGGTGCTGCTCAACCGTGATAATCAGGTTTTGCGCCCGGCGATTTTATGGAATGACACTCGCAGCGCCGAACAATGCAAGCAGTTGACGCAGAACGCACCGGAGTTGCATGACATTGCCGGTAACCTGGCGATGCCGGGATTCACCGCGCCCAAGCTGTTATGGGTTGCCAGGCATGAACCGGAAATCTTCTCGCAAATATCCACCGTGCTGCTGCCCAAGGACTTCCTGCGCTGGATGATGAGTGGCGACAAGGTTTCGGATATGTCGGACGCGGCTGGCACGCTGTGGCTCGACGTGGGCAAGCGGGATTGGTCAGATTCCTTGCTCGCTGCCTGTGGCCTCAACCGCGATCAGATGCCGCGTCTGGTAGAAGGCAGCGAAGTCTCCGGCCAGTTGAAAGGCGATATTGCGCGCTCCTGGGGCCTTGCTGACAATATTATCATTGCCGGTGGCGGTGGAGATAACGCAGCCAGCGCGGTGGGCATTGGCGCGGTTAATCCAGGCGATGCATTTATCTCGCTGGGGACCTCCGGCGTGCTGTTCGCCGTGAACGATCGCTTCCGCCCCAATCCACAATCCGCCGTCCATGCGTTTTGCCATGCCTTGCCTGAGCGCTGGCATCAGATGAGCGTGATGCTTACTGCCGCCAGTGCCCTGCGCTGGTTCTGCCAACTGGTGGGCAGCAATGAACCCACGCTGTTGGCCGAAATCGCCCAGATGAACCTGGCGGAACAGCGCTTGGCCCCGGTATTTTTACCCTACCTGTCCGGTGAACGGACGCCACACAACGATCCGCTGGCGACCGGCGCGTTCCACGGTCTGACACACAGCCATCAGCGTGCATCAATGGGCTATGCGGTGCTGGAAGGCGTGGCATTCGGTATGGCGGACGGCCTGGACGTTCTTTCGCAAGCCGGAACTCGGCTGGAACAATGTTCACTGATTGGCGGTGGCGCTCGCAGCGAACATTGGGCGCAACTGATGGCCGACGTGCTCGATCTGCCGGTGGTCACCCATCTTGGCGGTGAAGCCGGCGGCGCTTTGGGCGCGGCGCGGTTGGGATGGCTGGCGGCGGGTGGAACGGTGGAGCAGGTTTGCCACAAACCCGCCATCGATCGGCGCTTCCTGCCGGACGGCGAACGCCAACCTCTGCTCGCGGAACGTCTGGCCACCTACCGTCAGCTCTATCAACAACAAATGGCCCTGCGCCGGGCATGATCCCGGCGCGGTAAAAAATAATAAGACTGTACCCTTACACCTATCCTGGAGTTTGTTATGCCACAAACACATAAACACTGGTTCGGCCTACCGATGAACCTGTTCTGGGGCTACATCGCCATTGCCATTTTCATGAGCGGCGACGGCTTTGAGATGGCCTTTCTGTCTAAACACATCACCGATATGGGGTTCACACCGGCACAGTCGGCGCTGGTGTTTACCGTGTATGGTCTGGCAGCGGCGCTGGCGGCCTGGAGCTCCGGCGTGGTGGCCGAAATCATCACGCCACAAAAAGCCATGCGCATCGGCTTTATCCTGTGGCTGGTAATGCACGTGCTGTTTATGCTGTTTGGCTTGGGGATGCGTAACTACCCGTTGATGTTGCTGTTTTACGGCATTCGTGGCCTGGCCTATCCGCTGTTTATCTATTCGTTTGTGATGTTGGTGGTACAGAACGTCCCTAAACAGCAGCTCTCTTCCGCGATGGGCTGGTTCTGGGCTATGTACTCGATCGGCATCGGCTGTGTCGGCAGCTATCTGCCCAGCTTTACCATTCCGTTGATGGGCGAAACCGGCACTCTGTGGTTTGCCATTGTCTGGGTGGCTGCCGGTGGCTTGATGGCGATGTTCCTGCTGCGCAACGTGGGTGAAGCCAGCCCCAAGGCCGACCTTTCACCGCAGGAGAAACTCAAAGAGCTTTCCCGCGCGGTGACTATCCTGTTCACCAACCGCAATATCTTCCTCTCCTGCCTGATCCGCATCATCAACACGCTGTCGTTGTTTGGCTTTGCGGTGATTATGCCGATGCTGTACGTAGGCCGGCTGGGCTTTAGCATGTCCGAGTGGCTGCAAATTTGGGCGGTGTTCTTCTTTGTCACCATCTTCACCAACATTATGTGGGGCATTCTGGGGGAGAAAATCGGTTGGCTGCGCCAGGTGCGCTGGTTTGGCTGCATCGGTTGCGCCATCTCCAGCCTGGCGTTTTACTACCTGCCGGTGCATTTTGGCCATAACTTCTGGATCGCGCTGGTGCCCGCAGTGATGCTTGGGATCACCGTTGCGGCCTTCGTCCCTATGACCGCAGTGTTTCCGGTACTGGAACCCAACCACAAAGGTGCAGCTATATCGATCTATAACCTTTCCGCTGGCCTGAGCAACTTCGCGGCCCCGGCCATCGCTTCTATAGTGCTGCCCTTCTTTGATATCGAAGGCGTAGTGTGGGTGTATACCGGTTTGTATCTGGTGGCGGCGGTGTTGACGCTGATCGTCAAAGTCGACCAGCCAGGACATAACAACGTCCCGCGCTATGTTCCGGCTAATGATGCTTTGGCTAAAAATAGCGCCTGACTTTAAAGCTGGGCGCAGCATGCTGCGCCCGTTCGCTCCTGCACAGTACGGTCATCACTGGCGGGCTCATTCACCGCACGGATTTGTGTAAAAATATTTACTCGTTAACCTACGTTACCATCACGGATGAAAGCTATCTGCCCACCCATACCCCTACAATCGATAAGACTAATCGCAGAAAGCCGATGATAATGCGAGATTTATTCGTTTTTCATATGGTTTTAGTCAATATCAGCCAGCCTTTTCCGAAGTCAATAAATCACTAAACATCAGTATGCTACGGAATGATGAGCAATAGACCTGTTTAAAAATCACACAAAATGTCGCCATTGTTGTTCTTGCTGTACTTATCACCTGCCGCAAAAGATGTTAAAATTGACTCATATCAATTATTGCGTGAGCTTAATCTATGATCCCGGAAAAACGCGTGATTCGTCGTATCCAGTCTGGTGGTTGTGCGATCCATTGCCAAGACTGTAGCATCAGCCAATTGTGTATTCCTTTTACGCTGAATACGCATGAGCTGGACCAACTCGACAACATCATCGAGAGGAAAAAGCCGATCCAGAAAGGCCAAACGCTGTTTAAAGCCGGTGACGAACTGAAATCACTGTACGCCATCCGCTCCGGGACCATCAAAAGCTACACCATCACCGAACAGGGTGACGAACAAATTACCGGCTTCCACCTGGCGGGCGATCTGGTGGGCTTTGACGCCATCGGTGGCCTGAAGCACCCAAGCTTCGCTCAGGCGCTGGAAACCTCCATGGTCTGTGAAATCCCGTTTGAAACGCTGGACGATCTCTCGGGCAAAATGCCTAATCTGCGCCAGCAAATCATGCGTTTGATGAGCGGTGAGATCAAAGGCGACCAGGATATGATCCTGCTGCTGTCGAAGAAGAACGCCGAAGAGCGCCTGGCCGCTTTCGTCTATAACCTGTCGCACCGCTTTGCCGAACGTGGCTTCTCACCGCGTGAGTTCCGTTTGACCATGACCCGTGGCGATATCGGCAACTATCTGGGCCTGACGGTGGAAACCATCAGCCGCCTGTTGGGGCGTTTCCAGAAAAGCGAAATCCTCAGCGTGAAAGGCAAATACATCACCATCGAAAACGCAGACGCCCTGTCACAACTGGCGGGTGCCGCACGCATCAACGTCTCCGTAAGCGCCTGATCCCCTACTGGGCCAATAATTCGCTGAAATTGTTGGCCCAGCCCCCCTCTGCCGCTGTTCTGTTTTTCAATGTTGGGTTACTCTGTATGTGAACAGACTGTTGATCTACAGCTGTAAGGAGGCCCTATGGCGAAGTATCAGAATCTACTGGTGGCTATTGACCCCAATCAGGACGATCAACCGGCGCTGCGCCGGGCAGTTTACCTGATCAAGCGGAACGGCGGGCGGATTAAGGCCTTCCTTCCTATCTATGATTTCTCTTACGAAATGACCACCCTGCTTTCCCCTGACGAAAGAACGGCGATGCGGCAAGGGGTGATTAGCCAACGGGCGGCGTGGATTAAAGAGCAATGCCGCTTCTATCTTGAAGACGGTGTCCCCATTGAAATCAAAGTGGTGTGGCACAATCGTCCCTATGAGGCGATCATTCAGGAAGTGCTGAGCGGCAAGCACGATTTACTGTTGAAAATGGCCCATCAGCACGACAGGCTGGAATCGGTGATTTTCACCCCGACGGACTGGCATCTGCTGCGCAAATGCCCTTGCCCGGTGTGGATGGTGAAAGACCAACCCTGGCCTGAAGGGGGTAAAGCGCTGGTGGCGGTCAACCTCTCCAGCGAAGAGCCTTATCATGACCCACTCAATATCCGGCTGGTGCAAGAAACGCTCGAACTGGCGCAAAACGTCGATCAAACCGAAGTACACCTGGTGGGTGCCTACCCGGTTACTCCGATCAATATCGCCATCGAACTGCCCGATTTTGACCCCAGCATCTATAACGATGCAATCCGCGGGCAGCACCTGATCGCCATGAAGGCGTTAAGGCAAAAATTCCACATCAACGAAGAGTTCACCCACGTGGAGAAAGGCCTGCCGGAGGAGGTGATCCCGGATTTGGCCGAGCATTTGCAAGCGGGCGTGGTGGTGTTAGGTAGCTTGGGCCGCACCGGTATTTCTGCCGCGTTTATCGGCAATACCGCGGAACAGGTGATCGACCATCTGAAATGTGACCTGCTGGTGCTCAAGCCGGATGACTTCGACTGCCCGATCGTGATGGATGAAGACGACGAGCACGACGATGAGGATTGATTTCGGTGCGTTATAAAACAAACAGGGCCCAATCGGGCCCTGTTTAACTTTCTGGGGTAGGAAATTAAAGCTCTACCACATCGAAACGTACGTCTGGATTAACGTCCGCGTCATAGTCCACTTCTTCCAGACCAAAACCGAACAGGCGCAGGAACTCCTGCTTGTAGCCGGTGTAATCGGTCAGTTCACTCAGGTTTTCCGAAGTGATTGACGGCCACAGATCGCGGCAGGCCTGCTGCACATCATCACGCAGTTCCCAGTCATCCATACGGATACGGGCATGATCGTCCAGCGGCATCTCTTCGCCGTACAGACGGGTGTGCATCAAACGGGAAACCTGTTCCATGCAGCCTTCGTGAATGCCCTTCTCTTTCATGATCTTGAAGGCCATGGAGATATACAGCGGCATTACCGGAATGGCCGAAGAAGCTTGAGTGACCACGGACTTCAGCACGGCAACGTGTGCGGTGCCGCCCTTGGCAGCCAGATCGCCACGAATAGCGGTAGCTGCGCGATCCAAATCTTCTTTGGCGCGGCCCAGCGTACCGTGCCAGTAGATTGGCCAGGTCAGGTCGGTACCGATATACGAGTAAGCAACGGACTTGGCACCTTCGGCCAGCACGCCCGCTTCTTCCAAAGCCGACATCCACAGTTCCCAATCCTGGCCGCCCATCACGGTGATGGTGTTCTGGATCTCTTCTTCGCTCGCCGGTTCAACCGTAGCGGTGATGATTTGGTCTTTGTTGGTGTCGATAGCGGTGGTGGTATAAACCTCACCGATTGGCTTCAGTGCGGAACGCACTACTTCGCCGGTATCTGGCATTTTACGCACCGGCGAAGCCAGTGAGTAAACCACCAAATCAATTTGGCCCAGGTCAGCTTTGATCAGCTCAATCACCTTGGCACGGCATTCGTTGGAGAAGGCATCGCCATTAACGCTTTTCGCGTACAGGCCAGCTTCTTTAGCGGCTTTATCGAAAGCGGCCGAGTTGTACCAGCCAGCGGTGGCGGTTTTGCTTTCGCTGCCCGCTTTCTCGAAGAATACGCCAATGGTGGCGGCGTCGCTGCCAAAAGCGGTGGCAATACGGGAAGCCAGACCATAACCGGTAGATGCACCGATCACCAGCACACGTTTAGGGCCATTGGCAATCTTGCCCTGTGCCTTGGTGTAGGCAATCTGACGACGAACATTGGCTTCACAACCGACCGGATGAGTGGTGGTGCAGATAAAGCCGCGAACCTTAGGTTTGATAATCATATGGGTCTAGGATCCGTTAAAGGGATGAAATCGGGACATAAGATAACTCATTGTGTCCCTTTTTTGTGATCTGATGTGTTAGATTGCACAAATGTTGCGCAAATCTTGTTAAATTAAGCACAAATTCCGTCAGGGATCTGCCTTGTTTAGCAAAATCACTCCTGCGTCACAAACCCCAATTCCTGAGAGATGCGCCGCGTGGTCTCCAGCAGCGGTTTCATCAACGACTCTACGCCAACCTGTTGCAGCTTGGCCGTAGGCAGCGAAACCGAAACGGAATAAGGCACCCGTTGCTGAATATCGAACACCGGGGCAGCAATACAGGACACGCCCAGCTCGTTTTCTTCGCGATCCATCGCCACGCCCTGCTTGCGGATATCCGCCAACTCCTCATACATCTTCGGCAATTCGGTAATGGTATTACGCGTCAGTACCTGGATCTCCTGCTGATGGGTTTGCCAATAGTGATCCGGATAGTCGCTCTTGCCATAGGCCATAAAAATTTTACCCATCGCCGAACAGTACAGCGGCATATGCTGGCCGATATAGGCACGGGTACGCATCATGCCGGTGGTCGGTTCCAACTTGTAGATCAGGATCACATGATCGTCTTCCCGGCTGGAGAAGTTGACCGTTTCCCCCACTTCCAGGTTCAACTGCTCCAAATGCGGCGCAGCCACGTGGATGATGTTCAATGAGGAAAGCGCCTTTTGACCAATAGAAATAAATTTGGTGGTCAGGCGGTAACTGCCTGGGGAAGGCGCCTGCGTGACATAGCCACTGGTATGCAGCCCTTGTAACAGGCGGTGCACGGTGCTTTTGTTCATCTCGGCCAGCTCGGACAGGTGCGCCAGCGGGCAACCATTAGGGAAATTGCTCAATATTTCAATCAGCTGCAAACCACGAAACAGGCTTTGGCTGCCCAGGGGTTTGTCTTTTTTGTCATCTTTTTCGTCAACAGCTTTCAGGCTCATAGCGAAGTCTCTCCATTGTTGAGCCGCCAGCCGTTGCCACGGCGTAAGAAGCGGACCTACAGGGGGAGAATGTTACTCCAAGGGCCGCATCAGGTGAAGTTGGAACGCCGTATCATTTTCAGTAGTGAGGTTAAAACCCGCAACATTCCGGCAACCTTATAAGTGAGTTGTGCGTCACAAATTGACAAAATTAAAAATAATCCGTTGTTTATTAAGGAAAATTAAAACCGTCCCGGCTTTGCTTTAGCTCGACGTTAGGCATATCATTTTTGAAATCTGATTTCGCATATTGAAATTTAAGGTTGATTAAAACAGCAGGACTTCATTTATTGGCATCGCGCTGATGGCGCGAACCGACACAGGGGCGCATCACATGACTCAAGGCAATGCGGATCAACCCATTCTTACGCTCAGCCATATCGTCAAGCGTTTTGGCGGCAACATCGCGGTTAACGACGTCAGCCTGCAGGTGATGCCCGGCGAAGTGCTGGCGCTGCTAGGGGAAAACGGCGCGGGTAAATCCACGTTGATCAAAGTCCTGGCTGGAGTGTATCCCCGCGATGGCGGCGATATCCACTTTCAAGGTAACAGCATTGCCTCGGCGGCGGCGATTAAAAGTGATAGCCGCCAGCCGATTGCCTTTATCCATCAGGATCTGGGCCTGATTGAATGGATGACGGTTGCGGAAAACATGGCGCTGGTGATGGGGTTTCCCCGCCGTTTCGGGCTGATCGACTGGCGAGCCATTCGCCGCCGTGCGCTGGAAGCCTTGCAGGATGTGGGGATTGCCCTGGACCCAGACGCACGTGTATTTGAGCTTTCCCGCACGGAAAAGTCATTGCTGGCCATTGCCAGGGCGGTGGCGGTGAATGCCGAACTGCTGGTGCTGGATGAACCTACCGCTTCCCTACCCGCCAACGACGTACGCCACCTGTTTGCGGTGATCAACCGGCTGCGTGCCAAAAAGGTCGGCATGATTTACGTCACCCATCGCCTGGATGAAGTGATTGAAATTGCCGATCGGGTTTGCGTGATGCGTGACGGGCGCTACGTTGCCGGGGGCAATACCGCCGATTATTCCCTGCGCGATCTGGTGCAGATGATCGTGGGTGAAGCGATGGCGGAAGATCAGCGTGAACCGCTGCCGCAGCACCAGCCGCCGATATTGCAACTGCATAACATCACCGTCGGGGATATCGGCCCGGTCAGCTTTGAATTGCAGCCGGGTGAAATGCTCGCTCTTGCCGGGCTACGCGGCGCTGGCCAGGAGGAGATTGGCCGCCTGCTGTTTGGCCTGCGCCAACGGGACAGCGGAGAAATCCAGTTTCGCGATAAACCTTACTCAGCCACCACGCCGCAGCAGGCTATGGCCTGTGGAGTGTCGCTTGTCGCTGGCGATCGCACCGGCGAAAGCCTGGTGATGTCGATGAGCGTACGGGAAAACCTGTTTATCAACCCCTGCGCCAGCGGCCATAAGCTGTTCTCGCGCTATAGCCGCCGAGCCGAAATCGGTGCCAGTTGGTGGAAGGTGCAGCTGTTCGACGTGCGGCCCAAAGACGTCAATATCGATATCAGCGCCCTGTCCGGCGGCAATCAGCAAAAAGTGGTGATGGCCCGCTGGATGCATCTTGCGGCACCGTTGCTGATCCTGGAAGACCCTACTGCCGGGGTTGACGTGGGCGCCCGCGCCGAAATCTATCATCTGTTAAATAAATCCCTGGCAGCCGGCGTGGCGGTATTGGTGATCTCCAACGATTTTGAAGAGATCGCGCATATCTGTAACCGCGCCCTGGTGTTTAACCGGGGGAAAGTGGTGGGCGAATTGAAGAACCAACAAGTCTCGTTCGCTAATTTATTGGAGCTGGCCTCGGCCAGCGCCGGGGAAGCCGTTGTGGAGGAATACCATGTCGAATAAAACGTCCGTCAAATCAACGGCGCTGGAACAGCGCGTCAGCCTGGGACAGGACGGCGTTGGCCCATGGTTGATGCAAATCATTACCCGTTATGGCCTGCTGCTGCTGTGTATTGCGTTGGTGATCGTCTTCTCGCTCACCACGCCGTCGTTCGCCTCGATGCTGACGGTACAGGCGATCCTCTCCAGCAAGGCCAAGATCGCCCTGCTGGCGCTGGCGGCCACCATTCCGATGATCGTCGGCAAGATCGACCTGAACGTCGGTTTCGGTATCGTGCTGTGGCACATTCTGGCGATCACCTTACAGGTGGAATATGGCTTCTCCTGGCAGATGGCGGTGCTGACCGTGTTGGTCATTTCCGCGCTGTACGGCCTGCTTAACGGCATCCTGGTAGCGCTGGCGGATATCGACAGCTTCGTGGCCACCCTGGGTTCAGGCACCGTGCTGTATGCGCTGGCGCTATGGCACTCCGGCGGGCGGCAGATTGTCGGCGACCTGCCCGACGCCTTTATCGCCCTGCATCACACCGAAATCGCCGGGATCCCGATTGTGGCCTTCTATGTGCTGATCGTCGCCGTCATCCTGTGGCTGATCACCGAACATACCCCGCTGGGCCGGTGCATGTATGCGGTAGGCGGCAATCCGGCTGCGGCGCGGCTCAACGGTATTTCGGTCAATCGCTTCACCATTGGCGCCTTTATCGCCTCGAGCGTGCTCACCGGTTTTAGCGGCGTGCTGATCGCTGCTGAACAGGGGGTGGGCCAGGCCAGCGTCGGGATGGATTACCTGTTACCCGCCTTGGTGGGGGCATTTCTCGGCAGTACCACCATTCGTCCAGGCCGAGTGAACGTCTGGGGCACCGTGGTCGGCATTGCCATTCTGGCGATCGGCATCGCGGGGATCCAGCAGTTTGGTGGGGAGTTCTGGGTCGAACCGTTATTCAACGGCGCGACGCTGCTGCTGTCCATCACGCTGGCGGGCTATGCCCAACGCCGTCGGTTACTTAATCAGAAAGCAGTACAACGCAGTCAGGCGGCATCTGCCGACAACAACAACCAAAAAGCGATCAATCCTTAATCAGGAGCACAGCCATGAAACATTGTTGGATTTTGCCCGGGATCACCACTCTGCTGTTGGCCACCTCACCGGCCTGGGCAGATGCCTATCTCGATCAGGCCACGGCGGCGGTAGCCAAAGCCACTGCCAGCAGTACCCAATGGGATGGCCCTACCAGCGGGCCGCAATTGCAGGCGAACAAGAAAATCATCTTTATTGCCTCTGACATGAAAAACGGCGGCGTGCAAGGAGTGCAACAAGGGCTGAGCGAAGCAGCCAAGGTGGCGGGCTGGCAGTTGGAAACGCTGGACGGCGGTGGATCCGTGAAGGATCAACTGTCGTCGCTGAATCAGGCCATTGCCCAAAAGCCGGACGGGATCGTGATCGGCGGCTGGAACCCTAACGTGGCTAAAATCCCGCTGAAAAAGGCGGTGGCTCAGGGGATCGTTCTGACGGCCTGGCACGCGGTGCCGGAGCCCGGCCCCATCGCCAAATACGATGTGTTCTATAACGTCACTTCCGATTCCAATGAGGTAGCGCGCATCGCCGCACAGTACGCGGTCGTGAAATCCGGTGGGCAGGCCAGCGTGCTGATCTTTACCGATTCGCTGTACCAAATCGCGCTGGACAAGGCCAACGTAATGAAAGAAGAAGTGGCCAAATGCAGCGGCTGTAAGCTGGTGGAGTTTATCGACACCCCGCTGGCAGACACCGCCAGCCGCATGCCAGCCATGACCTTCAGCCTGTTGCAGAAATACGGTGACAAGTTCCAGTACGCGCTGGCAATCAACGATTTGTATTTCGATTTTATGGCTCCGGCGCTGAAAACTGCCGGTAAAGGCGGCAGCAATGCGCTGTTTAATATCTCGGCCGGTGACGGCTCCATTTCTGCCTATCAACGCATTCGTTCCGGTGACAGCCAGTCGGCCACCGTGCCCGAGCCGCTGAAACTGCACGGCTGGCAGTTGCTGGATGAGTTTAACCGTGCCTTCGCCAAGCAGGCACCTTCCGGTTACGTGACTCCGGCCCATCTGGTCACCCGCGAGAACATCGCCAATGACGGTGGCCCAAATAACATGTATGACCCACAAAATGACTATCAGGGGCATTACAAAACGATTTGGGGTGTGAAGTAATCAGGAGACTGAGATGATCGAACAACGACTGGAACGTTTGTGTTCCCCCGCCGTTTGGGCCGAAGGCCCGGTATGGCTACCACAGCAGGATGCGGTGGTATTCAGCGATGTAAAAGGCAACCGCATGTTCCGCTGGGCCCGTAATGGCGAGCTCAGCGTATGGCGAGCGGCATCCAACTATGCCAACGGTAACGCCCGTGATGCCGAGGGGCGTGTCATCAGCTGTGAACATGGGCGACGGGGTATCAGCCGCACCGAGCACGACGGCAGTGTACAACTGCTGGTCGACCGGGTGGACGGCAAACGCTTCAACTCACCAAACGACATCGTGGTGCGCTCCGACGGCACATTATGGTTTACCGATCCGCCGTACGGCATCATCGGCGATGAAGAGGGCTACAAGTCCGAAAGCCAGGTGATCGGCTGCTATCTGTATTGCTTCGATCCCCGTGATGGCTCGCTGAACATTGCCGCCAGCGATCTGCAGCGGCCCAACGGCCTGGCCTTCTCTCCGGATGAAAGCCTGCTGTACGTGGCGGATATGTCGATTATTGACTTCCCTACTCTTGGACGTCGCGAACTGCGGGTGTATCAGGTGGAAGGACGGGAGTTGAAGGCTGGCAGGCATTTTGCCCAGGTCGCACCGGGGATCCCGGACGGCTTCTGCCTGGATAGCGCCGGTAATCTGTTTTGCAGTTGTGCCGATGGCGTGATTATCTTTAATCCTCAAGGGGAACAAATTGGCAAAATCCCGGTGCCGGAGTGCGTTTCCAACTGTACCTTCGGCGGGCCGGAAGGCAATGAGCTCTACATTACCGCCACCACATCGCTGTACCGCATTGTCCTGAATACCCACGGGTAATCATGGGCTGGTCATCACGCAGGGGGAGTTCACCTCTCCCTGCTTTGTCACGTCTGTAGCACGTCAGTACCCTCAAACTGTGTTGCCGATCACATAATCACCAGGTTAATTTAACTGACTGTTTTTCAATAAAAATTTACTTCACTCTGGCTTTGACTTCATCCCGACAGGGGTATAGCATTTATTTGAAATGCAATTTCGCATATTGAAATTAAAAGAACATAAAACACGCAGTTCACCATAAGGGAGAAGCAGTATGAGAGTGAGCTATACCGAGTTAAAACAGCAATTCAAACGCGTGTTGCTGGCACGGGGAGTGGCGGAAACCACGGCAGATGAGTGTGCTACTCTGTTTGCGGATACCACCGAAAGCGGCGTCTATTCCCACGGGGTCAACCGCTTCCCACGCTTCATTCAGCAGTTGGACGCAGGTGATATCGTGCCTGACGCCGAACCGAGCAAGCTACTGTCGTTAGGCGCCATCGAACAATGGGATGCCCATCAGGGCATTGGCAACCTCACCGCCCGTAAGATGATGGATCGTGCCATGCTATTGGCGGATCAACACGGAATTGGCCTGGTGGCGTTGCGTAATGCCAACCACTGGATGCGTGGTGGAGGTTACGGTTGGCAAGCTGCAGAACAAGGCTATATCGGCATTTGCTGGACTAACTCGATCGCCGTCATGCCGCCTTGGGGGGCTAAAGAGTGCCGTATCGGCACTAACCCGTTGATCGTCGCCGTGCCAAGTAACCCGATCACCATGGTAGATATGTCGATGTCGATGTTCTCCTACGGCGCGCTGGAAATGAATCGCCTGGCGGGCAAAAAACTGGCGGTAGACGGCGGATTCGATAACGACGGCAACCTGACGCGCGATCCGGCCACCATTGAGGAAAATCGGCGTATCTTGCCAATGGGCTATTGGAAGGGGTCTGCGCTGTCGATAGTGCTGGATATGATCGCTACCCTGCTCTCTGGCGGTTCATCAGTCGCAGAAGTTACCGAAGATATCCGTGATGAATACGGCATTTCGCAGGTGTTTATCGCCATTGAGATCGACCGCCTGATCGACGGCAAAACCCGTGATGAAAAGCTGCAGCGCATAATGGATTACGTTACCAGCGCCGAGCGTGATAACCCAGAAGTCGCCATTCGCTTGCCAGGCCACCGCTTCCCGCACGTCCGCGCCGAAAATCAACGCGATGGCATCCCGGTAGACGATCGCGTCTGGGCCCGCATTCAGGCACTTTAAGGAGCTGTTTATGATCTTCGGCCATATTGCCCATACGGCAGCAGAACACTACCCCCCGGCGATTGCCAAAGCCGTGGCCTATTTGCAGAACACCGACTTTACCATTCTGTCTGCCGGGCGTTATGAGGATCCGCAAACCGGTTATGTAGTGCAGGTGCTGGATCTTCACACGCAACATAAAGATGAGTTGCGCCCTGAAGTACACCGTAAAAATATCGACGTGCAGTTCCTGGTAAGCGGCACTGAATTAATAGGCGTTGCGGCAGACAGAGGAAATAACGTTATTCATCAGGAATTATTAGCGCAGCGTGACATTATTTTCTATCAGGACGTAGAAGACGAATCCTGGTTAACCATGCAGCCCGGTAATTTTGCGGTATTTTATCCGCAGGATGTCCATCGCCCTGCCTGTATTAATCAAACGTCCTGCGATATCAGAAAGGTGGTAGTGAAAATACCGATAACATTACTTTCCAGCACGATGAATTAAAGACTATCTCATAACGTGAATTTAGCCGTTTCATTGATTGCGATAATATCAGGTGAAAAATATGGAAAACACAACGCCGGGCTTTATTATTGGTGCTTATCCTTGCGCCCCTTCATTTCATCAGCTCGAACGTGAGAAGGAAGTTCAATTCTGGGATCGGCTGGCTGAACTGCCGCTGATCCGTGGGCTGGAGCAGCCTTGCCTGGACGAACTGCATCCTTATGGTGACGATTTCTTGCTTAAGCAGATCCCCAGCCACTGGCAACTGGTGCTTACAGCAGTAATGGGGACCATGCAACGACGCGGCAGCGGGCGGGATTTTGGCCTCGCCGCCCGTAATGAGGAGGAGCGCCAGGCAGCGGTGGATTATATCCGTTCAATACATGACAAAGTTAAGCGCACCAACGATCGCGCCGGTCGCCAACAGGTGGTAGCCCTGGAGCTTCAATCGGCCCCCAACCTGCTGGAAAAAGACAGTGCCGCGGCGCGGCAGGCCTTCATTGCCTCATTGGAAGACATTGCCGGTTGGCACTGGGAATGCGATTTGGTGATTGAGCACTGCGATGCACTGACCGGGCCCAAGCCACGCAAGGGTTTCCTGACGCTGGAAGATGAGATCATCGCGGCACAGGCGATTAACCGCCACTTTGGCGATACGCTAACCCTGGCCATCAACTGGGGCCGCTCTGCTATTGAGGGGCATAATGACCTCCTGCCTTTACAACAGGTGAAACAGTGTCAACAGGCAGGGTTATTGAGCGCCCTGATGTTCTCCGGCACCGCCAGCCACGGTGCTTATGGCGAATGGGAGGATACGCATGCGCCCTTTGCCCCATTCGATGGGAGCCATTATGTTTGCCATGAATCCTTAATGACGCTGGACAGTGCTCGGCAATTATTTAATCAGGCTCCGTTGGCAGAATTAAACTATGCCGGTATCAAATTACTGTCCACCTCGGCACAAGAAAGTATTGAACAACGGATCGCTATTATCAAGGATGGTATCAACGCCTTGGCGTTAAGCAGCGGCCTAATTACGACACCAATAAGATAGAACATCACATAATACCCATAAAACGGTAAACAATAATACGGATTTATTCCGAGCCCCTACATATGCGAAGGTATCAATAACATGAATACTGCTTCTGTTGCTGTTAGCCAAAGTCAGGCCATACCCAAATTACGCTGGCTGAGAATTGTGCCGCCTATTCTGATCACCTGCATTATTTCTTATATGGACCGCGTTAATATCGCCTTCGCCATGCCTGGCGGCATGGACGCCGAATTGGGGATCACCGCCTCCATGGCCGGCTTGGCAGGCGGCATCTTCTTCATCGGTTATCTGTTTCTGCAAGTGCCCGGCGGCAAGCTGGCGGTTAACGGTAACGGCAAAAAGTTTATTGGCTGGTCGCTGCTTGCCTGGGCGGTGATCTCGGTGCTGACCGGTTTGGTGACCAATCAATACCAACTGCTGTTCCTGCGCTTTGCCCTGGGTGTTTCAGAAGGCGGTATGCTACCGGTAGTGCTGACCATGATCAGCAACTGGTTCCCGGACAAGGAACGTGGCCGCGCCAATGCCATCGTGATCATGTTCGTGCCGATCGCCGGTATCCTCACCGCCCCGCTCTCCGGCTGGATCATCACCGCCTGGGACTGGCGCATGCTGTTCCTGGTAGAAGGCGGTCTATCACTGGTGGTGATGGCGTTATGGTGTTTCACCATCAGCAACCGCCCACAGGAAGCCAAGTGGATCTCACAGGCTGAAAAAGACTACCTGATCAAAACCCTGCATGACGAACAGTTGCTGATCAAAGGCAAAACGGTGCGCAATGCTTCGCTGCGGCGCGTGCTGGGCGACCGGATCATGTGGCAACTGATCCTGGTTAACTTCTTCTACCAAACCGGGATCTACGGCTACACCCTGTGGCTGCCCACCATTCTGAAGGGCCTGACCAACGGCAATATGGAACAGGTGGGCTGGCTTGCCGTGCTGCCCTACATTGGCGCCATTTTCGGCATGCTGATCGTTTCCACCTTGTCCGATCGCACCGGTAAACGCAAAGTGTTCGTTGCCCTGCCGCTGGCCTGCTTTGCTATTTGCATGGCGCTTTCCGTACTGATGAAAGATCACATCTGGTGGTCTTATGCCGCGTTAGTCGGTTGCGGCGTGTTTATTCAGGCGGCCGCAGGCGTGTTCTGGACTATTCCCCCCAAATTATTCAACGCCGAAGTGGCCGGTGGCGCACGCGGTGTGATCAATGCCTTGGGCAACCTCGGCGGTTTCTGCGGCCCTTATATGGTTGGCGTGCTGATTACTCTGTTCAACAAGGACGTTGGCGTCTATAGCCTGGCAGCCTCACTGGCGATCGCCGCAATGCTGGCACTGATGTTACCCAACAAATGCGACCAGGTCGCCGGGAGCGAGCAATGAAATACTGGCTCGGGCTCGATTGCGGCGGCACCTTTATCAAGGCCGGATTGTATAACGCCGAAGGTAAAGAACTGGGTATTGCTCGCCGTAATTTGGCGATCGTCGCCCCACAGCCTGGCTGGGCGGAACGGGATATGCCCGCGCTATGGCAAACCGCCGCCAGCGTGATCCGCGAGGTGTTGGAACATAACGGTGTCGCCGCGCCAGCCGTTCAGGGGCTGGGGATTTCGGCCCAGGGCAAAGGCGTGTTCCTGTTGGATAAACAGGGAAAACCGCTGGGTAACGCCATTCTGTCTTCCGATCAGCGGGCACTGGCACAGGTGATGGCCTGGCAAAAAGCGGGCATGCCGCAAACCCTGTACGAGCAAACTCGTCAGACGCTATGGACCGGCCATCCGGTTTCGTTGCTGCGCTGGATCAAGCAGCATCAACCCGAGCGCTACGCCCAGATCGGCAGCGTGCTGATGGCGCATGACTACCTGCGCTACTGCCTGACGGGCGAACTGGCCTGTGAAGAAACCAATATCTCCGAATCCAACCTGTATCAGATGGAGCGCGGCTGTTATGACCCGGCACTGGCACAGTTGCTTGGCATCGACGAGATCGTGACAGCCCTACCGCCAATTGTCGGTTCTGCCGAGGTCGCCGGGCGCGTTAGTGCTGAAGCCGCGGCGCTCACCGGCTTGCCAATCGGTACCCCGGTGGTGGGCGGTTTGTTTGACGTGGTATCCACCGCACTCTGTGCCGGGCTGCAGGATGAAACCCGACTCAACGCGGTGATGGGCACCTGGTCGGTCACCAGTGGGATAACCGCAACGATCGCTTCCGACTCCGGCTATCCGTTCGTTTATGGCCGCCACGCCGAGCAAGGCAAATACATCGTCCACGAAGCCAGCCCTACCTCCGCTGCCAATCTGGAGTGGTTTTGCCAGCAATGGGACCTGCACGACTACGCGCAGCTCAACCGCTGGGTGACAGACCTGCCCAAGGCTGGCAGCCAGTTGCTGTTTGCCCCCTTCCTTTATGGCTCCAACGCCGGGCTGGGATTGAGTGCCAGCTTCTACGGCATCCAGGCCTTCCATCAGCGCGAACATCTGGTCCAGGCGATTTTCGAGGGCGTGGTGTTCTGCCATATGACCCACCTGAACCGTATGCGGCAACGTTTCCCCCAGACCAAGGCACTGCGCGTCACCGGGGGGCCAGCTAAATCGGCCCCCTGGATGCAGATGTTTGCCGACGTCAGCGGCTTACCGGTCGAGCTGCCGCAGGTGGAAGAAACCGGCTGTCTGGGCGCGGCGATGGCCGCCATGGTGGGCACCGGCGCTTTTAGCGACTTTGCCGCCGCGCAGCGGGCATTGGCTCCACGCATCGAAACCGTTCTGCCAGATCCCACCGCCCAGGATGCTTACCACCGTAAGTACCAACGTTATCAGGCGCTGGTTGCCACGCTACAAACGTTGCAACACGGCGATTTCAAGGAGGCTGTATGACCATCAAACCGCGCCTGCAACTGGCGCTCGATCACACCCGGCTGGATGCCGCTCTGCAAACGGTCGACCGTCTGCATCCGTACGTCGACATCATTGAGGCAGGCACCATTTTATGCATCAGCTCAGGGATCCAGGCCGTGAGCGCCCTGCGTGAACGTTGCCCGCAACATACGCTGGTCGCCGATCTGAAGGTGGCCGATGCAGGAGCGACCCTGGCCGAACAGGCTTTTTCGCAGGGCGCCGACTGGATGACCGTGATATGTGCAGCTCCCCTGGCCACCATGGCTAGCGCGCTGGAGGTGGCCGAGCGCTACCGGGGTGAAATCCAGATCGAACTGTTTGGCCGCTGGACGCTGGAAGATGCCAATGCCTGGCGCGATCTGGGTATCAAACAGGCGATTTACCACCGTGGCCGCGATGCTCAGGCCAGCGGGCAAACCTGGGGCCAACAGGATCTGGACACCATGAAGGCGCTGTCCGATCTGGGGATTGAGCTTTCGGTTACCGGCGGGATCGTCCCTGCCGATTTGCCGCTGTTTAAAGACATCGCCGTGACGGCGTTTATTGCCGGGCGTGCGCTGGCCGAGGCTGCCGATCCGGTGGTAGCCGCACGTCAGTTTCATACCGCCATTGATGACATTTGGAGATCTTGATATGCGCCAGCATCCGTTGGGAATTTACGAAAAAGCGCTGCCGAAACACCTGAGCTGGCCAGAGCGGCTGGCATTGGCCAAGGCCTGCGGCTTTGATTTTGTCGAGATGTCGGTCGATGAAAGTGATGAGCGGCTGGCACGTCTGAGCTGGAGCAAAGAGCAGCGTCTTTCGCTCGTCAGCGCCATGTTGGAAACCGGCATCAGCATCCCCTCGATGTGCCTTTCCGGCCATCGTCGTTTCCCGTTCGGCAGCCATGACGAAGCCACGCGGCAACAGGCTTATCTGATCATGGAACAGGCTATCCAACTGGCCAAAGACGTTGGCATTCGCACCATTCAGTTGGCGGGTTATGACGTGTATTACGAGCAGCAGGACGAAGGAACTCTCGCCCGCTTTACCGAGGGTATGCAATGGGCGGTGGAACGTGCCGCTGCCGCACAGGTGATGCTGGCGGTCGAAATCATGGATACCGAATTCATGAGTTCCATCAGCAAGTGGAAAAGCTGGGACTCCCTACTGGCTTCCCCTTGGTTCACGGTATATCCAGACGTTGGCAACCTTAGCGCCTGGGGTAACGACGTCGCGCAAGAATTGCAGCTCGGCATTGACCGCATCGCTGCCATTCACCTCAAAGACACCTTCCCGGTCACTGAGACGTCACCGGGTCAGTTCCGCGATGTGCCATTCGGTGAAGGCTGTGTGGATTTTGTCGCCCTGTTCCGCACGTTGAAGCAGCTCAACTATCGCGGCGCTTTCCTGATTGAGATGTGGACCGAAAAGGCCGACGAACCGGTTGCCGAGATCGTGCAAGCCCGCCGTTGGATTGAACAACAAATGCAGCAAGGAGGAATGACATGCTAACTCTGCCACAGCTTAAACAGCAGGTATTGGAGGCCAACCTCGACCTTCCGCGCCACAAGCTGGTGACCTTTACCTGGGGCAACGTCAGTGCCGTTGACCGTGAACGCGGATTGGTGGTGATCAAGCCTTCCGGCGTGGAATATGCGCATATGCAGGTGGAGGATATGGTGGTAGTCAATCTGGCCGATGGACAACGAGTTGAGGGTAACAAGAAGCCTTCTTCAGATACCGCTACCCATTTGGCGCTGTACCGCGAGTTTGCCGACATCGGCGGCATCGTGCATACCCATTCACGCCATGCCACTATCTGGGCACAGGCCGGGTTGGATATCCCTGCCTGGGGCACCACTCATGCCGACTATTTCTACGGCGCGATCCCTTGCACCCGGTTGATGACCGCAGACGAGATCGAGCACGATTATGAACTGGATACCGGCAAGGTGATTATTGAAACCTTCCGCCAGCGCGGCATCAGCCCAAGCGCCATTCCGGCGGTGCTGGTCAATGCCCATGGGCCGTTTGCCTGGGGTAAGGATGCGCATGACGCAGTGCACAACGCGGTCGTACTGGAAGAAATTGCTTATATGGGGATTTTTTCGCGGCAGTTGACGCCGGAGATTGGCAACATGCAGCAGGTGCTGTTGGATAAGCATTACCTACGTAAGCACGGCAAGAACGCCTATTACGGCCAATAGCATCCCCTCACCCCAACCCTCTCCCACAGGGAGAGGGAGCTGTTAGCCCCTGCGCTTTTGGAAGTAAAGAGGTCATCTCAGCAAACTCGATCGCTCCTCCTTCAAAGTGAATGACTACAGTTTCAAACACACTCGATCGGTCCTCATTCAAAGTGAGTTACTACACTTTCAGCCCAACTCGATCGGTCCCCTCTCCCTGTGGGAGAGGGTTAGGGTGAGGGGTCAGTTCGATAAAAAAATGCCAGCCACTGAGAAGTGGCTGGCATTGTGTTTTTCCTACAGTGATATTACAGCGCGCGCAGGATCGCTTCCACGCTGGCCTTGGCATCGCCAAACAGCATCTGGGTGTTCTCTTTAAAGAACAGCGGGTTCTGCACACCGGCATAGCCGGTATTCATCGAGCGTTTGAACGCGATAACGTTTTGCGCTTTCCACACTTCCAGCACCGGCATACCAGCAATTGGGCTGCGCGGATCTTCCAACGCCGCCGGGTTCACCGTGTCGTTGGCACCAATGACCAGGACGGTATCGGTGTCCGGGAAGTCATCGTTGATCTCGTCCATTTCCAGCACCACATCGTACGGCACACGGGCTTCCGCCAGCAGCACGTTCATGTGGCCCGGTAAACGACCCGCCACCGGGTGAATGCCAAAACGCACCTTGATGCCACGCGCGCGCAGCTTCTCGGTGATTTCCGCAACCGGATACTGTGCCTGCGCCACCGCCATGCCGTAGCCTGGGGTGATGATCACCGAGGTGGAGTTACGCAGCTGTTCGGCCACTTCTTCCGCCGTGGTTTCGCGGTATTCGCCCATTTCTTCTGCGTCGCCGGTTGAGGAACCATCGGTACCAAAACCACCGGCAATCACGCTGATAAACGAGCGGTTCATCGCTTTACACATGATGTACGACAGGATCGCACCGGAAGAACCGACCAGCGCACCGGTCACGATCAGCAGATCGTTGCTCAGCATAAAGCCTGCCGCCGCCGCTGCCCAACCGGAGTAGGAGTTCAGCATCGATACCACCACCGGCATGTCTGCCCCACCGATTGACGCCACCAGATGCCAGCCGAAGCCAAGAGCAATCACGGTCATGATCAGCAGTGCGAACACTTCCCAACCAACGCTGTTGGTACGCACGAACAGCACCATCAGCAGGAAGGAAACCACCAGAGCAGCCAGGTTCAGCTTGTGACGATTAGGCAGCATCAGCGGCTTGGAAGAGATGATGCCGCGCAGTTTGCCAAAGGCCACGATAGAGCCGGTAAAGGTCACCGCACCGATGAAGATGCCGAGGAACACTTCGGTAAGATGGATATTTTCCATCACCGGCTCCATGGCGACCGTACCGTGATCCAGGTAGCTGTTGAAGCTGACCAGCACCGCAGCCAGACCCACGAAGCTGTGCAGCACCGCCACCAGCTCTGGCATTTCGGTCATTTCGACCTTCTTGGCCAGATATACGCCAATGGAACCACCGATGATCATCGCGATAATGATCCAGCCCACGTTACCGGAATCCGGCCCGAGGATGGTGGCGATCAACGCGATCGCCATCCCGGCCACGCCGAACAGGTTACCCTGCTTGGACGTTTCATGGCGCGAAAGACCGGCCAGGCTGAAAATAAACAGAATAGCGGCAACAATGTATGCAGCTGTAACTAATCCACCAGACATTTTTGCTACCCCTTAGTTTTTGCGGAACATCTTCAGCATGCGCTGAGTGACGGTGAATCCACCAAAAATGTTGATGCTGGCGATCAGTACCGCGACAAAGGAGAGGAAACTCACCCAGCCGCCATGACCAATCTGCAACAACGCACCGACCACGATAATCCCTGAGATCGCGTTAGTGACCGACATCAACGGGGTATGCAATGCATGGCTGACGTTCCAGACCACGTAGTAACCTACCACGCAGGCCAGCGCAAACACGGTAAAGTGAGACAGGAATTCTTTCGGTGCCGAATTGGCAAACCAACCGAACAGGATGATCGCCAGTGCGATCAGACCGTATTTCACTATTGGTGAGGTTGGTTTCTTTTCAACTTTCTCGATTGGCGCGGCGGCAGCCTGCTTAGGCTGGGCGGAGACCTGGATCGGCGGTGCTGGCCAGGTAACTTCGCCATCGCGAACTACGGTCACGCCGCGGATCACGGTGTCTTCGAAATCGATATTGATTTCGCCGTTTTTCTCTTTCGACAACAGCTTCAGCAGGTTCACCAGGTTGGTGCCGTATAGCTGTGAGGACTGCGTCGGCAAGCGGCTTGGCAGATCGGTATAACCGATAATCTTCACGCCGTTTTCGGTAACGGTCACCTGATCGGCCACGGTCAGCTCACAGTTGCCACCGGTTTGCGCGGCCAGATCGACAATCACGCTGCCCGGCTTCATGGAAGCCACCATCTCTTTGGTAATAAGCTTTGGTGCCGGGCGGCCAGGGATCAGCGCCGTGGTCACGATAATGTCTACTTCCTCTGCCTGAGCGGCAAACAGCGCCATTTCCGCTTTGATAAAGGCTTCAGACATCACTTTGGCATAGCCATCGCCGCTGCCTGCTTCTTCCTCAAAGTCCAGCTCGAGGAATTCTGCGCCCATACTCTGCACTTGCTCTTTCACTTCCGGGCGGGTGTCGAAGGCGCGAACGATCGCCCCCAGGCTACCAGCCGCACCGATAGCGGCCAAGCCAGCAACCCCAGCACCAATGATCATCACTTTGGCCGGGGGAACTTTACCGGCGGCGGTGATCTGGCCGGTGAAGAAACGCCCGAATTCGTGCGCCGCCTCAACGATAGCGCGATAACCGGCGATATTGGCCATTGAGCTCAGAGCATCCATGGACTGCGCACGTGAAATACGTGGCACGGAATCCATGGCCATAGCGGTCACGTTGCGGGCCGCCAGCTTCGCCATCAATTCTGGGTTTTGTGCCGGCCAGATAAAGCTGACTAACGTACTGCCTTCACGCATTAACGCAATTTCTTCCTCAAGAGGTGCGTTAACCTTCAGGATCAGATCCGATTGCCACACATCGGCTGTATCGGTAATTGTCGCCCCTGCGGCTTGATAAGCTGCATCTTCAAAGCTTGCCAGTTTTCCCGCCGCGCTTTCGATCGCGACGGTAAAGCCCAGTTTCAGCAGTTGTTCTACCGTTTTCGGCGTTGCTGCAACTCGGGCTTCATTGGCCAACCGTTCTCTTGGTACACCAATACGCATAATGTTCCCTTCTCACCTGTTCTGATGATGTTTATTATCGTGTTACCCATAGCGATAGCACCGGCTGGCAAGTTTTTTATCAGCCTTGCCTGTCAGCAAATTAAGGTGCCACCTATAACCTACTGAAAATGTGATCGATGATCCATAATTGCTTACGTTTACCCGTCAGTTTTTACATAAAAATGCAGCTAAGGCTATGACAAATCTCAAATCTGGATGCAAAAACTGCCCGGAAGGCCCTTTTCAACGCACTATTGTGCAGAACCCGCCCTAAGCCATTTCCTGTCAGCCGCGGACAGCGAGCATAAAAGTTATAAAATTGTGAATAATTAACATTAATGAGATTAAACGCTTTATTATTGAAACTTATAACCTGTTGGCTCAACGTGGTTCATCTAGTGTGGCTCGGCTTTGTCGCATCGCATCACATAAAATGCTGAGACACCTGCCAAGGTTACATGGCATAATCTGCGGCTGAATTACACCTAAACTGTTCAGCACGTTATAAACGTTACTGCGCTTGGCGAAAGGATTTTTTATGAAGCTGAAGACCACGATCATCGCATCAGCCTTGTTATCACTTACTGCGCTGTCTGTGCATGCCGCGCAAGAGTTAACTCCTGAGAAAGCAGCGGCCATCAAGCCGTTTGATCGCATCACCATTACCGGCCGTTTTATTGCCATCAACGAAGCTGCCGATGCCGTATCCCGCCGTGCAGATAAAATGGGGGCCGATGCCTTCTATATCCAGGACATCAACAACAGCAACAATGGCGGCAACTGGCGCGTCACCGCAGACGTCTATCATAAAGATGCCCCAGAAGTCAGCAAAGAGACCAAATACCGCGTGATTAACGGCGTGAAAGAACTGCCGAAAGACGAAGCCTTCCTGCTTGAGCCTTACGATACCGTCACCGTCAGCGGCTTCTACCGCAGCCAGCCAGACATCAACGACGCCATCTCCAAAGCCGCACAGAAGAAAGGCGCTGCCTCGTTCTTTATCGTGCGTCAGGTGGATGCCAACCAGGGCGGCAACCAGTTCATCACCGCTTACATCTATAAAGCCGATGCGCCGAAGCGTGTGGTGCAGAGCCCGGATGCCGTACCTGCCGATTCTGAAGCCGGTAAAGCCATGTTGGCTGCTGGTGGTGCAGAAGCCGCCAAGGTCGAGATCCCTGGCGTTGCCTCTTCCGGCTCACCAGCCCGCGACGTTGGCCGCTTCTTCGAAACTCAGACCTCTACCGGCCAGCGTTACACTGTAACCTTGCCGAACGGAACCAAAATTCAGGAAGTGAATAACGTCACCGCCGCGCAGATGGTGCCGTTTGATTCCGTGACCTTTACCGGCCACTTCAACAGCATGACCGACGTCTCTACCGAAGTGGCGAAACGTGCCGCAGAGAAAGGCGCCAAGTACTACCATGTGACGCGCCAGTGGCAGAACAAGAGCGGCGGCAACCTGACCGTCAGCGCCGATCTGTTCAAATAATCCCCGCTGTCACCTTGATCGAAGGGCTGCCACCGTGCAGCCTTTTTTTATGCCGCTGCTGAATAAGTTTTTATCCATTGCGCATAACCAATCATTGCATCTGCAAGCATCTCCCCTTAGAATTTGCGCCAATTTTTAGCTTCATTACCTGCCCTTGCGGTAATTGCCATGACGTTATGGCTGGCCTGCACGGAACGCATAGTTGTTTATTCTGTCTCGGGATCCATCATTGGAAAGAAAACTTGGTCTTACCGCGTTAACCGCCTTGGTGCTCAGCTCAATGCTGGGCGCAGGCGTCTTTAGCCTGCCGCAGAATATGGCCGAGGTTGCCAGCCCGGCGGCCTTGCTGATTGGTTGGGCCATCACCGGCGTCGGCATCCTGTTCCTGGCCTTTGCCATGTTGCTGCTGACACGCCTGCGCCCCGACCTGGACGGTGGCATCTTCACCTACGCCAAAGAAGGCTTTGGCGAACTGGTGGGCTTCTGCTCGGCGTGGGGTTACTGGCTATGTGCGGTGATCGCCAACGTTTCTTATCTGGTGATCGTGTTTGCTGCACTAAGTCTGTTTACAGACCGCAGCGGCACGGTGATCCTGGGCGATGGCAACACCTGGCAGGCGTTGATCGCCGAATCCTTGTTGCTGTGGATCGTCCACGCCTTGGTATTGCGCGGCGTGCAAACGGCGGCCAGTATCAATCTGGTGGCCACCCTCGCCAAGTTGCTGCCGCTCGGCCTGTTTGCCGTGCTGGCCGCTATCGCGTTCCGCATGGATACCTTCACGCTGGATTTCCACGGCGTTGCTCTTGGTACGCCAGTTTGGCAGCAGGTTAAAGACACCATGCTGATCACCCTGTGGGTGTTTATCGGTGTTGAAGGTGCTGTGGTAGTTTCCGCCCGCGCCAGGCAGAAAAAGGACGTTGGCCGCGCCACCATGCTGGCCGTGATTTCCGCTTTGGCGGTGTATCTGGTGATCACCCTGCTGTCGCTCGGCGTGGTGCCACGCAGTGAGCTGGCTGAAATGCGTAACCCATCAATGGCGGTGCTGATGGTTGACCTGATCGGCCCTTGGGGTGATGTGATCATCGCCACTGGCCTGATCGTTTCGGTGTGCGGGGCTTACCTCAGTTGGACTATCATGGCGGCCGAAGTGCCTCTGCTTGCCGCTCAACACGGCGCATTCCCTAAAATTTTCCGCAATCAAAACCAGAACCACGCTCCGTCAGCCTCCTTGTGGTTGACCAATGGTGCAGTGCAAATTGCGCTGGTGATTATCTGGCTGACCGGCAGCAACTACAATTCGCTGCTGACCATCGCTTCCGAGATGATCCTGGTGCCGTATTTCCTGGTGGGAGCCTTCCTGTTCAAGGTAGCCCGTCAGCGGCAGGATAAGCGGCTGATTTTCGCCGCGAGCGGTGCCTGCCTGTATGGGCTGTGGCTACTCTATGCTTCAGGCCTTATGCACCTGTTGATGTCGGTGCTGCTGTATGCACCTGGCTTGCTGGTGTTTATGTATGCCCGCAGTGGACATCAGGAGGTGAAATTGCTCAACCGACTAGAGAAAGGCACCGTTATGCTGCTGTTGGCTGCAACCCTCCCTGCCGGATGGTTTATGTTGCATTGATCGACTCCATTAACCGGGTGACCTCACCCGGTTAATTGCCAGGTACCGGTTGGGCGTTAATGGTGATCCTCTCACCCACCTGCGTCACTAGCACTGATTCGCCGCACTTTTTCTCAATGGCGTCCAACTGCTCCGCCGCCAGCGGATACGGCAGTTGAATATCAAACACCACCAACTGCTGCTGCCGGGCCAGATCGATCAGGCGAATAATATTGACCTCATCGCTGACCTGCGTCGAAACCACCTGTAATGCCAACTCTTTCAACTGATCCTGACGCGAGCGTGAGTCTGCCACGCGCGATTTCACTACCATGCCAAAAATAGGCATCACGCCATAGATTGCATCGATAAAGCGCCACTGCTTTTTGCAGGAGGCAGATAAAAAGTGGGTGTAGTCAAAACAGACTCTCTCACTGCGCGCGACGAATGCAAGATGATCGTTGTTCATCTTCGTTACCCTTCTGGTGGCCAGTGCTGAAATGTCATCGATGGCAAGCGTTATCCGCTTTCTGACGTATAATGGCATAATTACCTTAATGTTTGCCAGTTTGCTCAGGAGCTTTACTCGATGGTCTCTCACAACTCGGCCCCTGTGCTGATCACCGGCGGTGCCCGCAGAATTGGGCTGGCTCTGGCCAAGTCGTTCTTACAACGGGGCGTTCCGGTCATTATTGCCTATCGCAGTGAATACCCGGCGTTAGCCGAACTCCAAGACCTTGGCGCGATCTGCCTGCAGGGCGATTTCTCTGCCCACGAAGGGATCTATCATTTTGCCGATCAGGTAAAACAGGTCGCCCCAAAGCTGCGTGCCGTGATCCATAACGCCAGTGCCTGGTTGGCAGAATCACCGGAGACTCCGCCGGAACAGGTAATGGCTTCGATGCTCCAGATCCACGTTTACACACCCTACCTGTTAAACCAACTGCTGGAACCCTGCCTGCTTGGCCAAGGGCAAGCCGGTGCCGATATCATCCACCTGACGGATTATGTGGTGGAGAAAGGCAGCGACAAGCACATTGCCTATGCCGCCAGTAAGGCCGCGCTGGATAATATGACCCGTTCCTTTGCCCGTAAACTGGCCCCCGAAGTCAAAGTGAATGCTATTGCCCCGGCGCTGATCATGTTCAACACCGGTGACGATGAAGCCTATCGTCAGCAGGCATTGAGAAAATCCCTGATGCAGATTGCCCCAGGGGAAAGCGAAGTGGTCAATCTGGTGGATTATCTGATGGGCAGCCGCTACGTTACCGGGCGCACTCACGGCGTGGATGGCGGACGACCGCTGCGCTGAATAATGGGCATGGCGCAACACCGAGCAGCGCGCTATGCTGGATGCCGTTTTTCCTATAAAACCACCCTATTATGACTAAAATTGTTTTTGTAGAAGACGATCCTGAGGTTGGCAAACTGATTGCCGCCTATCTGGGCAAACATGACATCGACGTCATCATCGAACCCCGTGGCGATACGGCACAGGCCTGTATTGAGCGGGAACAACCAGACCTGGTGCTGTTGGATATCATGCTGCCCGGCAAGGACGGCATGACGCTGTGCCGCGATCTGCGCCCGGTTTATCCCGGCCCGATCGTGTTGCTCACCTCGCTGGACAGCGATATGAATCACATCCTGTCATTGGAAATGGGTGCGCATGACTACATCCTGAAAACCACGCCGCCTGCGGTGCTGCTGGCACGCCTGCGTTTACACCTGCGCCAACACGGTGGCAACCAGCCAAAAGAAGAGCAAACCCAGAACATCACCCAACATAATGCCGTGCATTTTGGTTTACTGTGCATCGATCCGGTCAACCGCGAGGTGACGCTGGGGGAAGAGATCGTCACTCTTTCTACCTCAGATTTCGATCTGCTGTGGGAGTTGGCGACCCATGCAGGGCAAATCATGGCCCGTGAAGCGTTGCTGCAAAACCTGCGCGGTGTCAGCTACGACGGTATGGATCGCAGCATCGATGTGGCCATCTCACGCCTGCGCCGCAAACTGTATGATAATGCCCTGGAGCCGTTTCGCATCAAGACCGTGCGCAACAAGGGCTATCTGTTTGCCCCCAACGCCTGGGCATCGGTGCAACAATGAGAAAATTGTTCGTGCAGTTCTTTTTACTGCTGTTCGTCTGCTTTCTGGTAATGGCGATGCTGGTTGGCCTGGTTTACAAGGTCACCGCCGAACGCGCCGGGCGCCAATCGATGGACGACCTGATGAAGAGTTCGCTGTATCTGATGCGCAGCGAACTGCGGGAGATCCCGCTAAAAGACTGGAACAAAACCATCGCCACCCTGGATCTAAACTTATCGTTCAAACTGCATATCGAGCCGCTCGGTAAGCAGAACCTGAATGAAGATCTCACCAAGCGTCTGCACATGGGAGAGATTATTGCACTGGACGATCGCTACACCTTTATGCAGCGCATTCCCCGTAGCCACTACGTGCTGGTCGTTGGCCCCATCCCTTATCTGTTTTATCTGCACCAGATGCGCATCCTGGATTTGGTGCTGCTGATTTTTATCGGCTTGTCGCTGGCCCTGCCGGTGTTCCTGTGGATGCGCCCGCATTGGCAGGACTTGCTGAAACTGGAAAATGCCGCCCAACGCCTGGGGGCCGGGCATCTCGATGAGCGTACACACTTTGTACCCACCTCGAGCCTTTACCGGCTTGGCGTTGCCTTTAATCAGATGGCCGATAACGTCAACACGCTGATTGTCAGTAAAAAACAGCTGATTGACGGTATTGCCCATGAGCTACGGACTCCGCTGGTACGCCTGCGCTACCGATTGGCCATGAGCGATAACCTGACCGACGGCGAGCAGCAGGCATTGAATCGGGATATCGGCCAGTTGGAATCCCTGATCGACGAGCTACTGACCTATGCGCGTCTGGATCGGCCTCAGGTCGCGCTAAATATCGAGCCTATCGATTTGCCCGGCTGGCTACAGGATAAGGTGGCCGATATCCAGTTGATCCACCCAAAGCGCGACATTGAGCTGAACATCCCGCATGTCGGTGACTTTGGCGGTGTCGATCTGCGGCTGATGGAGCGCGTGTTGGACAACCTGGTCAACAATGGCCTGCGCTATAGCGAACGGCGTTTACGCGTCGGCCTGTGGTTTGACGGTGATGCCGCATGCTTGCAGGTGGAAGACGATGGCCCAGGAATTCCGCCAGAAGAGCGCGAACGGGTATTCGAGCCCTTCGTCCGCCTCGATCCCAGCCGCGATCGCGCTACCGGCGGCTGCGGGCTTGGGTTGGCGATCGTGCATTCCATCGCCGTGGCTTATCAAGGCCAGGTCTTTGTGGAGGCCAGCTCTTTGGGCGGCGCCAGTTTCCGCTTCTGCTGGCCGATTAAACCCCCTTTAGATACCAAAACAGAGCCGGCATAACGATCCGGCCCCGTTGGCTCAACGGATCCACTATGGAGTTGAACAAATGACATCTGCATCATCCACTACGGCCTACGGCCAACTTCGCGCCCTATTCATCCGCCTTTCGCGTTTTGACCACCTCTCGGCCATCAGCGGCTGGGATATGCAAACCATGATGCCGCCGGGGGGCAACAAGGCGCGTTCCGAAGCCCTTGCGGAATTGAGCGTGTTGAAGCATCAAATCCTGACGGCACAGAAAACGGGTGAACTGCTCGACCGCGCGCAACAAGAAGCGCTAGATGAATTTGACCGTGCCAACCTGCTCGAAATGCGCCGCCAGTATGACAATGCCATGCTGGTGCCAGAAGCGCTGGTCGAAGCCAAATCCCTTGCAGGTGCGCGCTGCGAACATGCCTGGCGAGCACAACGCCCGGCCAACGACTGGGAAGGTTTTAGCGATAACCTACGCCAGGTGGTCAAGCTAAGCCGTGAAGAGGCGCAGATCCGCGCACAGGCAGCGGGCGTCAGCCGTTACGATGCGTTGCTCAATCTGTATGAGCCTGGCATGCGCAGCAGCGATCTGGACCGTATCTTTGGCGATCTGAAAACCTGGTTGCCCGACCTATTGCAAAAGGTGGTCGCCAAACAGCAACAGGAGACTTGCCTGATCCCGCAAGGTCCGTTCGATGTCGACACCCAGCGTAAGCTGAGCCTGAGCGTGATGAAACTGCTCGGCTTTGACTTCGACGGCGGCCGGGTTGACGTTAGTGCTCATCCGTTCTGCGGCGGCGTGCCGGAGGACGTGCGTATCACCACTCGCTACAACGAGAAAGAGTTCCTTACCGCGCTGCTTGGCATCGTGCATGAAACCGGCCACGCCCGTTATGAACAAAACCTGCCCCGTGAGTGGCTGGGCCAGCCAGTAGCGCAAGCTCGGTCGACGGCGATCCACGAATCACAAAGCCTGTTCTTTGAAATGCAGCTGGCTCGCGGTAGTGACTTTCTGAAAGTCCTGCGGCCGCTGATCGTCAATCAGTTTGGTGAACAAGCGGCCCTGGAAGAGAGCAACTTTATTCGCCTTAATCAGCGGGTGAAGCCGGGGCTAATCCGCGTCGATGCCGACGAGGTCAGCTACCCTGCCCATGTGATATTACGCTATGAAATCGAGCGTGCATTAATTGAGGGGGAGATCGAGGTAGAGGACATTCCAGCGCTGTGGAATGAGAAGATGCACAGCTACCTTGGCTTGGATACCGTGGGCGATTATCGCAACGGCTGTATGCAGGACATCCACTGGACGGACGGTGCCTTTGGTTACTTCCCAACTTACACCTTGGGTGCCATGTATGCGGCCCAACTGTTTGACAGTGCACGCAGCGCAATGCCAAAACTGAGCGAAGATATTGCTGCCGGTAATTTAACCGAGCTATTCCATTGGTTACAGCAAAATATCTGGCGTCACGCCAGCCGTTACCCTACCGATACGTTGATCACCAACGCCACGGGTAAGACGTTAGACCCAAGCTATTTCCGCCGGCATCTGGAAAGCCGTTACCTGTAATCTCCGCCCCCTCCGTACGTTAAGGTGTTGCTGGTATAACTTAACGTACGGATTTGCAAAATAGAGTCCACATGACTTTAACCATCAATGTGTTACTTGAAAATCGCCTGGCTGCCGGGGCGGATAAAGCGTTAATCGCCAAAGCCGGGTTGAGCCTGCTAGTTCAGGATGAATCGGACAGCGTACTTTTTGATACCGGTCCGGACGGCAGTTTTTTAAAAAATGCGGCTCAAATGGGGATTAGCCTCAACGACCTGACCGCTACCGTGCTCTCTCATGGCCATTACGATCACAGCGGTGGTGTCCCCTGGTTGCCCGATAACAGCAGAATCATTTGCCACCCCGGCGTGCAAGACGTGCGCTATGCCGCCGTTAATCTTCTGGGCCGGATAAAGAAAATCAAACGGTTATCGCCGGAAGTGGATTACTCGCGCCACGCCATGGAGCTGACCAGAGCCCCAGTGCAAATCAGTGAGCGGTTCCTTTGGTCCGGTGAAATCGAGGTGCCTACCCCCAAAGCCTACGGCATTATTGAAAATGCGCAACAATCCCCTGATTACATCGCCGATGAAGGTGTGCTGATTTATAAATCCGATCGAGGCCTGATAATCATCACTGGCTGCGGCCACCGGGGAATAATCAATATTGTACGGCACTGCCAGAAGATCACCGGTATCGATAAGATCCACGCGCTGATTGGCGGCTTTCACCTGAGATATGCCTCGCCTCTGCGATTATTGCAGGTACAGCGTTTTCTCAAACAAATCAAACCCGAGAAAGTGATGGGTTGCCATTGCACCGGCCCTTGGGGGCAGCTGTGGTTGCCTAATACGATTAGCCCGGCGACGGGGGATAGGATCACGTTAGAGTAATCCTCTAGCTAGAATCGGAAAGGCGTAATTCCTCTTTACTATCCGAACCGTTAATGATTGATTAAAACTCCGATGATACACTGTATCAGAGGTGAGTTAGGCGGCGAATACTAAGGAGGAGTAATTATGACATGGAGTTACTATTTAAAAAATATATTGTGGGGATTGTTTTATACAAGTGCCGTATACGGTGCATGGTACAAAAACCCAGAAAGCGAGAGATTAACCCTCATCCTCATTCTATCCGTTATTAGCTGCGTCCTTACCCCATTCGCAAAAAAGTTGATTGAAATAGTAGTATTGAGATATTCCACTAAAGAATTTTGGCAACAGGATTTTTTTGTAAGCTCTGTCGGCGGGAGTGTGCAAGTGATCTATGATTTAGTCTGTCTTATTTTTTCCATACCTTTAGCAGCCCTTTACTTACGTATGCATATATTCAAAGCTCTAAGGCATAAACCTTAGAGCTTCGCATTTTAAATGCCAATTAATTTATTCACTTTTTCCATTAAAGAATCATCGATAAAAGCACTAACCAATGTCATTATAATGGCATAGCCTAACACTCCTAATGGAGAGCCAAGAATAACACTAAAAGCAAAAGCAGTTAGCGCCGTTGCAGCCCTTCCTGCGGCTAAAGATTCCAACTGAACAAAAACTGGTCGCCAATTATTACTATCAAGCGCATTCTCTATTTCTTTCACGGTATCGTAACCAACTATTGTCCAACCAACATAGTTAAAAGCCTTACTAAACTTGGCTAAGCTTTTGGCCATCTGATCACGATTAAGCGATTCAAGCGCTTTGGCTATCGCCTCACGATCTTTAACACTGAATTTTTTATTTAGTACATCCTTATACTTATTAAAGGCTCTCAGTGCTTCATCTGCACTGCGGATCTGCTTGCCTTTAGCCGCGTCCGCCAACTCTTGTGCAATTTTAGCCGACTGCTCACCAAATCTACCGGTTAATTCCGTATAAAAATTAGCCGTGTACTTGACTGCATCCTTAACACGGTCTTCTTCGGCCTTGGTTTCTGCCTCTTGTTTAGCTTTAGTGTTAGCCTGCTTCTGGGTTTGTACATCAGACAGCGTTTTTCTGGCGTTATTGAGTACGTTCTCCGCGTTGGCTTTATCCTTTTTTGCCTGTTCAAGGCGGTTTGCCGCACGATTTGCCGATTCTCTCGCGGCATTCATCTGATTTATTGCAGTATCACGTTCTCTCGTCAAATTTGAGATCAAATCCATCGCGCCATTAAACTCGGTCCACCACGCCTGTTTTCCGTAATCAACCTCGGTGTTCCATTTAACAAAGTTATCCAGCAAATCATCATGTTTTTTCCTTTTAGCTTCGGCCTGAGCCGCTTTAAACTCATAGTCACGGGCACTATTTTCAGCAATCGCTTTATCATTAGCGGCCTGATTAATACGACCATTCGCATCATTCAGCGCATTTTGGGCGGTTTGTTCATTTTGATGCGCATCATTTTCAGTACGTAACAGACCCGCTTCGGTAGTAAGATCTAAATCTTTGAGGCGATTGACTTCATTTTCTTTTTGACGCTGTTCATGTTCCAGTTGCTCTAATTTTTGTTTTGCCGCATCGATATCCGCTTGAATAGTTTTCACCTGTTCCAGCGTTTTTCCCATTTCCTTTCTGTTCAAGGATTGCTGTTCCCTAACCCACGGAGTAGGCTTCTCTCTAGAATAGAACCAATCTTCATTATTCCGTTTCAAGTATTCTTGTTGCACTCGCCTTTTGTTAGCTTCATGGCGCAGCACGGTTAAGCGTTCCTTACTAACTTTAAGTTTACTGATAATGGCGTTAAGGTTAGCTTTTTCTAATATCGTCTGATTGTTTTTCGCTAACTGGCCGTTTAACTCATCAATATCCTGTTGCATTTCCTTAATTTGATTATCAAGGTCTTTGACCTTGTTCGCCGCAAACTCAATAGCCTTATCGGAGTCTTGGCGGAAACTTTCTTTGGCTTCATTACTGAATGGGACAACATCATCATCTTCCGGATCAAAAGCGCTTATCGGTTTATTGATATCGGAAATCTTCTGATCCCACAGATGCGTAATGTTACTAATTTCTTTTTGCCTCTCCGGTAAGCGATTACCAGACCATGCTTCAACCACCATGTTGCCATCTGACAGATCAAACCCACGCTGCCAGCCATGACCATTCCAGTAATACCCCATTGAAGTCAAAACATCGCGTTCGTACTGTGTTGTATCTTCATATCGAGCCATCATTAAATTTCCTTTTCAAATAATAGACGGATTTCAGTGATATCAACCGTATATAAATACGGCCTTATCCACCTTATGGCGCCTCTTTTTGCTCGTCAATATGAATAGAAATCATTCTCATTTATATGCGTACCACTACGCAAAAAAAGATATTCATCAAACTGGTGACAAATTGGCAATGTTGCTGAATTAGCCCTTAACAGCCAACGATGTTCCATAGTGCACGCCCTTCCCCAGAGCACCGGGGCTGCAGGTTGCTGGCTTATAACACCCATAATGTATGTTGTAACTAAAAAGAGATAAAGAAGACCAATAAAATCCTCCTGACCTACCGTTACACAAGTTCAGCACTCGTACATTAGGTTACACGCCGAAACCAATCACTCACGGAAAGTATTCTTCTGTTTGCATAAGATTGTTTCAACGGCCCCGCAGTGGGGTTACAAACCAACAGATAGTTGAGGATCTACCGATGAAAAAAGTATTAGCTCTGGTTGTTGCCGCTGCAATGGGCTTGTCATCTATCGCTTTCGCCGCTGAGGCCGCCGCTCCTGCTGCTGCACCAGCCGCCACTACCCAAGCCGCACCAGCGAAAACCACCCACGTGAAAAAACATCACGCCAAGAAAACGATCGAGCAGAAAGCTCAGGCAGCCAAGAAGCATCACAATGCCAACGGTAAAAAAGCCCCGGCCCAGAAGGCACAGGCTGCTAAAAAGCATCACAAAAAATCCAGCAACAAAGCAGCAACTCCGGCAGCCTGATAGTCAACCGGCGTGAGGCACCCCTCACCTGTTCTGGTAAGCGTTGTCCAACACCCGGTTCGCCGGGTGTTTTTTCATCGGGGGTTGTCTATGCTGCGTCGCTATCGGTTCGAAATCATCCTTGGCACCCTGATCGTTTGCGGGCTCATCGCCAGCTTTTTTTATCTGTAATCTCCGATTTTTCTCAGGAAATTATCGGAAAATCAATCACCGACCATCTACACCGCGGCTAAATCAGTCTATAGTTAGCATTCAGTGTGTCTATGGATGATCCGAATTTGTCAGGCAAGAAACCTATGCGCATCTCTGTTTTACTGTTGTTGTGCTCATTTCCTTTGGCTTTATCCCATTCTGCGCATGCTGATAGCCCTTCCGAGGCGTCTGCGGCCGATCAAACCCGTCTGTTTTTTGGCAAAGATAACCGTATTAAAGTCACCGAAACCAGCGGTTGGCCATGGCAGGCTATTGGTCAGGTAGAAACCGCGAGTGGTAACCTGTGTACCGCTACGCTGATCTCTCCCCATCTGGCGCTAACCGCAGGCCACTGCGTACTGGCCCCTCCTGGCAATCTTGATAAGGCCGTGGCGCTGCGCTTTATTTCCGGTAGCAAAGGCTGGCAATACCAGACGGAAAATATCGAAACGCTGGTCGATAAGTCATTAGGTAAAAAGCTGAAGGCGGATGGCGACGGCTGGATCGTGCCACCAGCGGCGGCCGCATATGATTTTGCGTTGATCAGGCTAAAAGATAACAAACCGCTGGCGATTAAACCGTTGCCATTATGGCAAGGTGACGGAAAAGCGTTAACGCAAACCTTAAAGTTGGCAAAGCGCCTGGTCACCCAGGCCGGTTATCCAGAAGATCATCTGGACGATCTGTACAGCCATCAAAATTGTAAAGTCACCGGTTGGGCACAACAAGGCGTGTTATCACACCAGTGCGACACCTTACCCGGTGACAGCGGCTCCCCATTGATATTAAAGACCGCCGAAGGCTGGCGACTTATCGCTATCCAGAGCTCTGCACCCGCAGCACAAGACCGCTACCGGGCTGATAACCGCGCACTGTCAGTTACCGGCATTCGCGATGCTTTGGATCTCTTAGCCGCCGGTAAGTAACTCCTCCGAACAGCGCAGGCTACCGTTATCCCACCGGAGGGTAATGGTGGCGGGCAAACTGTGCTGCAATACCCTATCAACGTTTGGCCCATCGGTTTGCTGATAAAAGGTGCCGGCCTGCTCCAGTGATGAACCACCACGCATTTTACGCTCGATCAGCCGTGCCCGCAGTTGCTGTGCTGGTGCCTGAATAAATAGCGTTAAGTCGCTGTGACGGGCCAGATCGCGCCAACCTGGCTCATCAAGCAACAACCAGTTACCTTCTACGATCGTTACCGGTGCAGTCACCTCGATAGCGTTGGGTACCGGATCGTGCAACACGCGATCGTAGGTAGGCCACAATACACGTGGTTGATCGAGTGAAGCCAGCGCCAACTCAAGCTGCTGACGATCAAAGGTTTCTGGCATTCCCTTCTTGCTGCGCAACCCTTGCGCATCAAGCCAGGAGTTAGGACGGTGAAAGCCATCCATCGGCAGAGTTTGCAAGGCCGGTAATTCATCATGCTGTGCCGATAAATGCTGCCAGAAGGCCGTCAGCGTCGATTTACCGCTGCCAGGAGGTGCCGCCAGGAAAACCACCAGGCGCGCCCCCTTTTGCTGCTGCTTTTGGGCCAACAGGCGCAGTAAAGGTAAGTGCACCTGTTCGACCTCCTCATCGTTAAAAAAGGCATCGATCGTCAGCCCATTAACTGTTAGCGCTATTTTCATTGGTCAGTTCCTTTAACAGCGAAGTCACCGCCAGCGTTAATCCGGTTTTAATCATGTTGCCGTAGCGCTCGTTATTAAAAACCTCAAAGCTGGAAAACTTCATCTTTCTTATCGCACTGAAAAGTTGTTCGTTTTCCGTAATGGCATTCAGGTTTGCAATAAAATCAAAGGTCATTTCATCATGAAAGCTCAGCGAGCTATTTTCCGCCTGCACATGCTGGCTAAATTGTGAAAGACAGATGATATCGGCATAAACGGTTTTTTTGATTTTCCCCAGTGCATACAATAAGCGCAGGGAGACATCTATATTGTCCAAAGGGCCGGATTTTGCCAGCAATGGCTTTACCGCATATTCGAGTATGTCGGGATCGTTATTGACAAACACCTGTGGCAAATAGGTTTTGACAGCAGAAAATAAAATCTCATTTGCCTTCTGTAACCAATTGAGCAATTGTTCCTGCTCGTCCAGTTGTTCAATTATTTCATCTTCTGTCAGCGTTTTCATTCGTCCTGCGATACCATCAATGCAAGTGTAACGTATGAATTCTATTACACGACCCGTCGGTACCATTAATCATAAGGGTTTCTGTGCTCAAGTACCCCTCTTTTTGTTTTATTCCGCCGATAATGTCACCTTTGGTTATCCCGGTTGCCGAAAAAATCACCTCATCACTGGCGATCAGGGCATTGAGCGGCAAAATGGTGTTAATCTCAATTCCCATATTGCTGCAGCGCCGCCGTTCTTCCTGCGCCAATAATCTGTGCTCTGGCGTATCGCCTTTCGCCTGGCAGAAATCGATCAGCTCGGCTTGCATATCTCCGCCCAGCAGACGCACCGCACAGGCCGATATGACCCCTTCCGGCGCGCCACCCAAGGTATACATGATGTCGGCTTCACCACCTGGTAGGCAGGTCATCAGGCTGGCGGCCACGTCACCGTCAGGAATGGCAAAAATCTTCACCCCCAGCGCCTGCGCCTGTTGGCGGATCAGTTCATGGCGCGGTTTATCCAGCGTGATCATGCGCAGTTGATGCAATGGCTTACCCAATGCCTGCGCTACTTGCCGCAGATTTTGCTCCAGAGGCAACCGCAAATCGATAGCCCCTTTAGCTTCTGGCCCCACCACCATCTTGCGCATATACATGTCTGGGGCATGCAACAAAGCATTGTGTGGGGCAAAGGCGATCACGGCCAGCGCATTATATTGGCCCATGGCCACCATCCGCGTGCCTTCGATAGGATCAACAGCAATGTCCACGGCCGGGCCATTCCCGCTCCCCAACCGCTCACCGATATACAGCATGGGAGCCTGATCGATTTCGCCTTCACCGATCACAATCTGCCCCTGCATGGCCATACCACTCAGTTGCTGACGCATGGCCGCGACGGCCACCCCATCGATTTGATTTTTATCACCACAGCCCAGCAGCGGCCAGGCAGCCAATGCAGCCTGTTGAGTGGTGCGTACAATGTCATAAGCCAGCGATTTCATCGGCAGTTATACCCCTGTTTCCACGCCAAAATGTTGCAGCAGGAAACGCTCGGCCTGTTCGTTCCAAACGCCGTGGCTTTCAGCCACCAGTTCCGCCAAGCGGGCATAGAATGGGTCTGTTTTCCCGAGTTCTGGGAAGTCGGCAATTGCGGTTAACGGCATGGTGGCAAAGTTATAGATCAGCTTTTTCCCGCCGGGGATCGAAGGTAGATTGATGATGGTTTCCGGCACGGCATCCAGCCCACCTATATGGGTGATCATCACCGAAGGATTAATGCGGCCTTCAGCGGTCAGTTGCAGCGCCTCCAACATATCTCCCGTCGAGCCCCCCGAAGTGCCCACGACATGTGTGGATGCATAATGCACGTTGTAAAAGTTAAACGGCACTTTGAATTCACTGTCGGTTGGGCCCGCAAAGAAATTCAGGCAACCGTCTTCAGCCAGCAGATCATCCCCCAGCACCAGCACATCGGCCACCGCAGCATAAACGAAGACATCGTCAAAGCCGTGGCCCTGCGTCAGGTCACGTAAGGCAGCCACCGGGTCGGTAACCTTGCTGCTGTTGAAATACACCAGTTCTACGCCTTTTTCACGCGCTACGCTTTCCGGCAATAGCAATCTGGCCCGCGCCAAACGCGCCTCGTCGATATCCACGACCACTACCCGCGCAGGGCGGATGTTGCCGTTGATGGCATAATCGATCGCACCAATGCCCATCGGCCCGGCACTGGCCAATAACGCCACGTTGCCGCCGGGTTTGATCCCCATGCGATGCTCGTAAACATATTGCGTCGTATGGTAATTGGCATGGTAGGCACCTATGATGCAGCACATCGGCTCTGCCAAAGAGGCCGCCGCAAAATAGCTGCCTTCATACGGTAATACACAACCTAGCTCCACAGCCTGCTGTGGAATAATCATATAAGTAGCATTACCGCCAAAAAACTCGTAGCTATAACCCGCCGAATAGCCACTCGGCAATCCCATCGCTGGTTGCAGCACAAAACGTTGCCCAGCCCGGTAGCGTTGCTGCAGATTTTTACCCACCTGCTCAATGATCCCGGCACATTCATGGCCGGTGATCGCCGGGTGTTCGGCAACGTCATCAGGCACCCGCTTGTGGTTAGCCCCCAATTTGGCGGCCTTCCAGGTAGACAGGCACACACTGTCAGAAATGACCTTAACCAACAGTTCATCATCACCTAGCGGCGGCAATTCAAACTCACGCAGGCGAACGTCGTTTTGGCCATAAATAGCGGCGGCTTGGGTTTTCATACGGCTTCCTTTTCTGAGTGTGTGGCAACCAGTTGTTCCAACAAACGATCGAGATTGCTGTCACCGAGATAATTGCTGATCAATACTTTGGGTTTATCGCTCACCCGTTCGGCTCGCCCTTCCAGGCTAGAGTGCGTCACGATCAGGTCGGCTTCCGGCGGAATATTTTCAATGGCGTAGTGCTTCACGCTGATCGGCACCCCGGCTTTCTCCAAACGTTTACGGAAGGTGGTTGCCCCCATCGCGCTGGAACCCATGCCTGCATCACAAACAAATGCGATGTGACGGATCGGTTGTGTTTGCCCTTTGCCCGCAGCTTTCAAGGCTTTCACCTGCCGCTGTGAGTCATCAAAACTATCTTCGGTCACCTGCTTTTTCTCGGTTTTCAGGATCAGTGCGGCAATCAGGAACGAAACCAGCGTCCCGGCGGCGACGCCTGCCAAGGTACCAGCAAAGCCACCACGCGGCGTCAGAGCCAGATAGGCAAAGATTGAACCCGGGCTTGGCCCGGCAACCAAACCAGCCCCCATCAGATCAAACACGTAGATCCCCGCCATCCCGCCAGCAATCATGGCAATAATCATCAGCGGCTTCATCTGCACATACGGGAAGTAGAGTTCGTGAATACCCCCGAGGAAATGGATAATCATCGCGCCCGGTGCCGACTTTTTGCTCATACCCTGGCCAAATAGCGAAAACGCCAGCAGGATACCAAGCCCTGGCCCAGGGTTAGAGGCCACCATAAAGAACACCGAGCGGCCGTTCACCGCCGTATCCTGCATACCCAGCGGGTAATACACCCCCTGGTCGATGGCGTTATTCAGGAATAACACCTTCGCCGGTTCGTTGATAATCGACAACAGCGGCAGGTATCCAGTGGCTACCAGAGATTCAATGCCAGCACGTACCAAATGGTTAGCCTGCTGTACCGCTGGGCCAATCACCTCGTAGGCAAACAGGCACAAGAACATGCCGACAATCCCCAGTGAGAAGTTATTGACCACCATCTCAAAGCCAGCGGGGATACGCTTATCCAGCTTGGTGTCGATATATTTGATGATCACCCCGCCCAGCGGCCCCATCACCATCGCGCCGATGAACATAGGAATATCTGCCCCCACAATCACGCCGATGGTGCCAATCCCCCCCATCACCGCGCCACGTTTTTCCGCGATCAGGTAGCCACCGGTGGAGCCGATCATCAGCGGTAGCAAATAGGTGATCATCGGACCGACCAGTTGCCCAAAGTGTGCGTTAGGCATCCAGCCGGTGGGAATAAACAGTGCCGTAATAAATCCCCACGCAATAAATGCGCCGATATTAGGGATTACCATAGCCGTCAGGAACCCGCCAAAAGCTTGCACTCTGGCTCGCATTGTTTTATTGGCCATTATAATGATCCTTGAGTGTATAAAATCAGAAGCGCAGAATGATTTCTTTTATTTCTGATACCTTGGTTGCCTGAGTAAGCTGTTCAATTGCCTGGTCATCACAGAACATTTCACTCAATAACTGGATGGCATTGATATGGCTGTCGGCATCTTTTGCCGCCAGGCCGATTAACACTTTCACCTGCGGATTGTCATCATTGAAATAAACCCCCTGCGGCAATACCGTTAGGGTTAATGCCGTGCCCAAAGCCCCTTCTTCCGGACGTGCATGGGGCATAGCCACTTCCGGTGTAAGAATATAATAGGCGCCATTATTTTGCGTACTGTGCTTTATTGCCGCCACATAACGTGGCTCAACGATATTATTTTCCAGCAGACAGCACATCGATAAATCAATAGCCTGCTGCCAGTCGCAATCTTGCTGGTGAACGGTAAATGCATTTTCCGGGAAGTAATCTATCAATCCATTCATGTGTTTTTCCTATCGTTATTCCAAGAGGATTGGGAATTGCTTTGCAGCTTATGGAGTAATAATGGGAAACGCAATCCGATGCCATTTCGTGATTGAAATCACTTTTAATGTGAAATACATTGCAATTGAAGATCTGGTTCACAAAAAATTGATTGAAATTTTCAAATTATATATTTGTCAATAGTTAAAATGTGACCAATATTGCATTTAACTAATTTTATAAAAATATAAATATTGTGACATTAATCACCGTTGCAGTATTGCCAATCAAGAAAAATAGCAGGAATTACTCAATACTTCGTATCCCACCCGCCATAAACCGCTTTGGCGTGGTGCCGGTATACTGGCGGAAAAAGGCGATAAATGCGCTGTCGCTTGAGAAGGCCAACCGCTGCGCAACCGCGCTTACGGAAGGCAATTGCGCCAGTAACTCAATGGCGTGCATCAAACGCCATTGCTGGCACCACTGCTGATAGCTCAGCCCGGTTTCCCGCTGGAAGATTCGCGTTAACGTTTTAGGATGGAGATTGATCGCCTTGGCTAATACCATCAGCCCAGGGAGCTGATCGACGCCGTTTAAGCTATCAATCCAGGCCGCTATGCGCGGTTCGCTCGGCAGTATCAAGCTGGTATTTTCCTGCTCCGCCACCCTCAGTTCATTGCGCAAGACTCTCAGCAGATCTTCCGCCTGGGGATGCTGCTGCGCGTAGTCAAACGGCCAATGTGCGATGCGTTCTATCACCGCGGCCAGTAACGGATTGGCGGCTAACACCGCACTGTGCGGCATTGCCAGCATCGCGGCATCCGTAAAATAGAGCGAACGGTAAGCCACCTGCCCGCGCAGTTGCACGCGATGCCTCACGCCGCTCGGTATCCAGATAATGCGCGTTGGCGGCAGGATCAGCCAGCGTTCGGCTAACGTCACCGTCATACAACCACGTGGAGCATAGAGGATCTGGGCCCGTTGATGCTGATGTACGCCAGAATCATGTTCCGCCAGTTCGGCACTAATTCCCACCACCGGAGCGAAGTAACTATCCGGATCAAAAACCTGATGTTGCAGGATCAGTGCCATGCCGCAGTCCCATTTTCATTGTTTTTTGTCCTGATGATTGTAATCGAACAATCGCCATCTCCCTATACTGCTGTCACTTATTTGGGAGAATGCTATGTCCGTCAAAAATCTGCCTCTGCGACTGATCATCGTGATGATCATGGCACCACAAATCCTGGAAACGCTCTATAGCCCGGCGTTAACCGCTATCCGCTTTGATTACCATATCGATGCCACGCAGGCCGGCCACACGCTGTCGGTCTATTTTTTCGCCTTCGCTTTCGGCGTGGCGTTTTGGGGAACGATCAGCGACAAATATGGCCGTAGAGCCGCCATGCTCGCCGGTTTGCTGCTGTATACGGCAGGAGCCTTGCTGGCGTTGCTGAGCAACTCTTTCACGTTGCTCATCGTCTCGCGCGCCATTATCGCCTTTGGTGCCGCCGTTGGTTCTGTGGTGACGCAAACCATGCTGCGCGATGTCTATCAGGGGCAGGCGTTAGGCAAGATGTTTGCGATAATTGGTATGGCATTGTCGATAAGCCCGGTGTTGGGGATGTTTAGCGGCGGAATGCTGGTGTTTTGGGGCGGTCGCATGGCCATTTTCTCCGCGCAAGCAGGATTGGCGCTGTTGTTGCTGATCTGGTGCTGGCGAGCGTTGCCAGAAACCCGTCAGCAAACCGCCGGTATCGCTTTACTCCCCTGTTTGCAGGAGATGCTGTGCGATAGGCAAATCTGGTGCTCGGTGTTACTGGTTGCCAGTTTTAACATCATGGCGTTCAGCTACTTCAGCCTGGCCCCGTTTATTTTTGAGACCTTGGGGCTGACCAGCGAGCAGTTTGGGTATTCGGGGATTGTTTTGGCCTTTGGCAGCCTGTGCGGCGCAGCGGCAAACCGCTATCTTCTGCAAAAAGGATTATGCGATTACCGGCAGATCCAAATGGCCAGTCTGTTAGCCCTATTGGCCGCTGTTGCTGCATGGTATTGGCAGGCAAGTCTGATGATCCTGCTGCCCTGCATGGCGGTGACCGTTGCCTTTGGCTTGGCCATTCCCAATATTCTCAGCCAGGCACTGAAGCATTACCGCAACCGGCTGGGTGCTGCCGGAGCGGTATTGGGATTACTCTATTATCTGCTGATCGCTGGCGGCCTGGCACTGGCCGCCATGGGTCAGCACCTGCCGTTAACGCTGCTGGGATGTAGCCTGTTAAGCCTCGCCTGTTCAGCAAAGCTTCAAGGTTACGCAGAGAGCTGATCGATGGTCTGCAAGATACGCTTCTCAGAAATCGGGTAAGGCGTACCCAACTGCTGAGCGAATAGGCTAACGCGCAGCTCCTCAATCATCCAGCGTACCGCCTTCACCTCTTCATCCTGCTGGCGTTTTGGCGGCAGCTTGTTCAGCCACTGCTGCCACGCCTGTTGGACCTGCTCCACCCGGATCATCTGAGCGCGATCGCGGTGCGGATCGATCGCCAGCTTCTCCAGGCGGCGCTCAATCGCTTGCAGATAACGCAAGGTGTCCGGCAGGCGGCTCCAACCGTTATTGGTGACAAAGCCACGGTAAACCAGGCCATTAAGCTGGGCCTTGATATCGGACAGCGCCAACGCCAACGAGATATCAACGCGCCCTTTCAGACGCTTGTTGATGTTGAAGACCGTCGTCAGGATCTGTTCCACCTGTTTGGCCACGCCCACCACGGTTTCGTTCAGCTCGGCCCGCACCAACTCTTGCAGCCGGGCAAAGTTTTCTTCCGCCCACACCGGCCCGCCGTGTTCGGCAATCAGCTTGTCGATGCCGCAGGAGATACAGTCGTCGATCAGATCCAGCACTTTGCCATACGGGTTGAAATACAGCCCAAGCTTGGCCTTGTTCGGCAACTTCTCATGCAGATATTTGATCGGCGACGGGATGTTCAACAGCAACAAACGGCGCGTACCTTGCCACATGGCCTGCTGCTGCTCCTGTTCGCTGTCAAACAGACGGATGGCTACGCTATCTTTTTCGTCCACCAGCGCCGGATAGGCCTTGACCGAGTAACCACCACGCTTCTGCTCATAAAACTCAGGGAGTTTGCCAAAGCTCCAGATATGCAGATTGCTCTGTTCCAGACCATCATCAGCCACGGCCGACAGCGTCTCTTGTACCTTGTCTTTGAGCTGGACCCTTAGCGCGGCCAGATCTTTGCCTTCGCGCAGGGTTTTGTGTTTCTCACCCACCACGCGGAAGGTCATTTTCAGATGATCGGGCACCTGATCCCACTGCCAATCATCACGTGACACTGTCACACCTGTCATACGACGTAACTCGCGTTCCAACGAATCCAGCAGCGGCATCTCCAATGGCGTTGCCCGGCCAAGGAAAGCTTCAGCGTAGTTCGGCGCTGGCACAAAATTGCGCCGTACCGGCTTGGGTAAGGATTTGATCAGTGCGATCACGAGTTCACGGCGGATACCGGGGATTTGCCACTCAAAACCGGCCTCTTCCACCTGATTGAGGATCGGTAACAGGATGTGCACGGTAACGCCATCGGCGTCAGTACCCGGCTCAAACTGGTAGGTCAGGCGCAACTTGAGGTTGCCCTGATACCAGTAGTTCGGATAATCCAGCGCGCTGACCTTATTGGCTCCATCCTTGATCAACATCTCTTTTTCAAAGTTGAGCAGCTCAGGGTTCTGCTTCCCGGCGGTTTTCCACCACTGGTCAAAATGACGCCCGGACACCACATCGCTCGGAATGCGCTGATCGTAGAAACTGAACAGCGTTTCGTCATCCACCAGAATGTCACGGCGGCGCGATTTGTGTTCCAGCTCTTCCACTTCGGCACGCAGCTTCAGGTTGGCGGCGAAGAACGGGTGCCGCGTTTGCCAGTCACCTTCCACCAGCGCATGGCGGATAAACAGTTCACGGCACAGCAGCGGATCGATGGTGCTGTAATTTACCGGGCGAGCTGCGACGATCGGCAGACCAAACAGCGTGACCTTTTCACTGGCCATCACCGCGCCCTGGGATTTGGACCAGTGCGGTTCGCTGTAATGATGCTTGACCAGGTGCTGAGCCATCGGCTCAATCCATTCTGGCTCGATACGCGCGGCAATACGGCCCCACAGGCGGCTGGTTTCCACCAGTTCTGCCACCATCGTCCACTTAGGCGGCTTCTTGAACAGCCCGGAGCCCGGGAAGATGGAGAAACGGGCGTTGCGCGCACCGGTAAACTCTTGCTTATCCGCATCCTTTTGGCCAATGTGCGAAAGCAGGCCGCTCAGCAGCGCGGTATGCACGCTGCGGTAGTCCGAAGGCACGCTGTTGACCGGCAAGCCTAACTCTTTCACCACCTGGCGCAATTGGGTGTAGATATCCTGCCATTCACGCACCCGCAGATAGTTAAGGAAATCGTTGCGGCACAGGCGGCGGAACTGGCTGGAAGAGTTTTCCTTCTGCTGTTCCTTCAGATAATCCCACAGGTTGACGAACGCCATAAAATCGGAGTCTTTGTCGGCAAAACGGCGGTGTTTTTCATCGGAGGCCTGTTGCTTATCCATCGGCCGCTCGCGCGGATCCTGGATCGACAACGCCGAGGTGATGATCATCATCTCGCGCACGCTACCACTCTTTTGGGCTTCCAGCACCATTCGCGCCAAACGTGGATCGATCGGCAACTGCGCCAACTGACGGCCCTGTGGGGTCAGTTGATAGTGGCCGTTTTCCGCAGTTTTGATCGCCCCCAACTCTTCCAACAGACGCACGCCGTCCTGGATATTGCGATTATCCGGCGCTTCGACAAACGGGAAGGCGGCAATATCGCCCAACCCCAGCGAGGTCATCTGCAATATGACCGAGGCCAGGTTAGTTCGCAGAATTTCCGGATCGGTAAACGCCGGGCGCGACAGGAAATCCTGTTCCGAGAACAGGCGGATACAGATACCGTCCGAAACACGCCCACAGCGGCCCTTACGCTGGTTAGCAGAAGCTTGCGACACCGGCTCGATCGGCAAACGCTGCACTTTGGTACGGAAGCTGTAGCGGCTGATACGCGCCGTACCTGGGTCGATAACGTATTTAATACCCGGCACGGTCAGCGAGGTTTCTGCCACGTTGGTCGCCAGCACGATGCGGCGGCCGTGGTGCGACTGGAACACCCGGTTCTGTTCACTGTTGGACAAGCGGGCATACAGCGGCAGCACCTCGGTATGCGGCAGGTTGAGCTTGGTCAGCGCATCGGCGGTATCACGGATTTCACGTTCACCGCTCATAAAGATCAGGATATCGCCTGGCCCTTCACGCCCCAATTCGTCCACTGCGTCGAAGATAGCCTGAAGCTGATCGCGTTCGGTATCATCGGCGTCGTCCACCACCGGCCGATAACGCACCTCGACCGGATAGGTACGTCCAGAAACCTCGATGATCGGCGCATTGTTGAAGTGGCGAGAAAAGCGCTGCGGATCGATGGTGGCCGAGGTGATGATCACCTTCAGATCCGGGCGTTTTGGCAACAGCTCCCGCAGGTAACCCAAGATGAAATCGATGTTCAGGCTGCGCTCGTGCGCCTCATCGATGATCAGGGTGTCGTACTGCATCAGCAGGCGATCCTGCTGGATTTCGGCCAGCAAGATCCCGTCGGTCATCAGTTTGACCAGGGTATTTTCACCCACCTGATCGTTGAAGCGCACCTTGTAACCGACGCTGCCACCCAGCGGGGTTTCCAGCTCATCGGCAATGCGGTTGGCAACGGTGCGTGCAGCCAGGCGGCGCGGTTGCGTGTGGCCAATCAGGCCTTTGACGCCGCGCCCTAACTCCAGGCAGATTTTCGGTAGCTGTGTAGTCTTCCCTGAGCCGGTTTCACCCGCCACGATCACCACTTGATGATCGCGGATGGCGGCAAGAATGTCCTGCTTCTTCTGGCTGACAGGCAGGCTTTCCGGGTAAGTGATTTTCGGGCACGAGGCCGCGCGGGAGCGCACCTTCAGCATGGCTTGCTCGATATCACCCGCTATTTCTGCGGCAACCGCCTGTTGAGCTTCGGGGCTTTTGACTTTGCGCGCACCTTGCAACCGGCGTTGCAGGCGCTGCTGATCACGGAGCATCAAGTCTCCCAGTTGGGATGACAATGCCGCGAGCGTAGATTTCACGTTCGGTGTTCCTTGTTTCTTCGCAACTACTGCTTAACGTCAGGGACTAGGTTTGATGTTATAGCTGACGTGTCGGTGCCAATAACTGCGTTTATTAAATTAGGTTTATCGATTTTTTGACTTAGCGCAGCAGGATACCACAATGGCATTTCTCCCCATAATCCATCCATTTAACCTGGGTTTTCTTATTCAATAAAATCGAACGTAGATCTCGAAATATTCCGCTATCCCTGTTGGAACAATATGAATAGAGTGTACCTCATGCAACGGGCGACCAGCCCTGATGTCACAGTCAACACGAAAGGAATTATCGATGAGCAACGTATTGGTTCTAAAATCCAGCATCCTGGCAACTTATTCTCAGTCTAACCAATTGGCTGATTTCTTCGTTGAGCAGTGGGCCAATGCTCACAGCAACGATACCATCACCGTGCGTGACCTGGCTGCACAGCCAATCCCGGTGCTGGATGGCGAACTGGTTGGCGCAATGCGTCCTTCAGATGCCCCGCTGACTCCACGCCAGAAAGAAGCTCTGGCCCTGTCAGACGAACTGATTGCCGAGCTGCAAGCCAACGATACTATCGTTATCGCCGCTCCGATGTACAACTTCAACATCCCAACTCAGTTGAAGAATTATTTTGACCTGATTGCCCGTGCCGGCGTGACCTTCCGTTACACCGAGAACGGCCCGGAAGGCCTGGTAAAAAACAAACGTGCCATCATTCTGACCAGCCGTGGCGGCATCCATAAAGGCACCCCAACCGACCTGGTAGAACCTTACCTGCGTCTGTTCCTGGGCTTTATCGGTATTACCGAGATTGAGTTCGTCTTTGCCGAAGGGATTGCCTACGGTCCAGACGTTGCGACCAAAGCCCAGGCCGATGCCAAAGCGTTACTGGCCGAAGTGATCGCCGCTTAATTAGCGATGCCAGGGCGCAGAGATTGCGCTCTGGTAAGTCACACACCTGCAAAATCCGTTTTACCCTCATAACAATAAGTCGTTTAAATTCCGTTGCGCGCCTAGAGGCGCGCTTTTTTTATTTCTGCAACCACTGGCCGTTAATGCCACGGACATATTCCCCTGCTGGCGCTCGTGTCACCAGCTTCTGCCCGGCCATCCGCGCAACTTCATCGATGGCGATATGATTGCTGGCGGCCACCTGCTGATATTTCTCGGCGCGTCCGGCATTGATTTTTTTCACCAACGCCTGAGTCTCCGCGTCCTGCTTCACCGGAGCGATATAACCACTGAGCGTTTCACCAACCCGCCCCTGCTGTTTGGCTTCATCCAGCGTCAACGCCTGAGCCATCCCACTGAATAACCAACCGGCGGCAATCAACCACAGATAACGTTTTTTCATGCTGGCTCCTAGAACAGACCGCTTTGGTCTTTCAGCAGGTTCTCAACGTCCTTATCCACTTTGATACGGATCTCATGTTCAATTTTGACGTTCATATTGATGGTGATGGGATCTTTAGGCGTCGCCACCTCAATGCGCGGTACGCAACCGCTCAGCAAGGATGCGCCCAACACGGCGGCCAGCAATGGCCCTGTCGCGTTCTTCATTGTTGTTCCTCGGGTTTAGAGAGCGTCTGCTCCAGCCACTCTTGTAAATTGTCGCCGAAGCGCAGGCTGCGCCACAGCTGAAACACGTTTTCCTGATGGCTATAGTTAAGGATAACCTCACGCTTGGCATTTTTCTGCGGATTTACGCCATCGATATGCGCCTTTAGCGTCAATTCGCCCAGGTTATCGAGATCGACCCGCGCCTTTGAGCGGTTGATTTCCATGTAGCGTAGCCAGTCGATGGCGGCACCGGTGGCCAGGTTATTGCTGCCAATGGCATCGGCCATATCTTTATCCAGCCGCAGCGTCATGACCCCCGCATTGGCGATCCAGCCATTTTGCACCAGCCATTTGGGGTGGTTCAGGTAGAGCGGCAACTCGCCGTTGATGCGACCAGACATGGCGAACTGCTTCGGTTTGAGCGCGGTAAACAGTGCGCTGAGGTCGATTTCTTCCAGTTTGAGCACCGCCGCATCATGCTGCGGCATCCGTAATGCCGAAAGGCTGATATGACCGTTCAGCATATCCACACCGATGTTGCTCAACGTCAACGGATACGCTTCGCTGTAGGGATAGGTACCTTGCAGATCGGCGGTAATATTCTGCATCTCAAACAACGTCTTGATAGATTTGATGCGCAGCATGATCGGCCGTTTGGCCCCAAGCTGCCACAGGTGGTTCTTAAACCGATAGGGCAAGACAAAGTCCAGCCCGCTCAATTCGCCATCTTGCAGCCACATGCCGCCATTGCGCACCACCCAGTGGCCACCGGCTTCAAACCCCTGCACTCGCGCAGCAGAAAATGCCGACTGTGCATAGAACTCGCCTGCCCGCAGTTTGATGTTCAGATCGGGTGAAATCAGCGGTTGGAATACCGTTAACGACTGTTTTGGCCACCAGCCTTCACCCCGCAGGCGTTCACCATCCCAGCGGCCACGCAACTTGATTGGCCCAATCTGCTCGGCCTGCAACGCGCCTTGCCATTGGAAACTGTCTGGCCCCGTACCTTGCAACTGCAAATCCAGTACCGAAGGCGGCAAATAACGGCCTGCACCAAAACTGGTTTTGTCAGCCACCAGTTGCACACCGCCGGTAAGGCTCGGTGCTTTGCTATCCCGCTGCCACTGGATCGGCTGGCTGAGCGTCATGCGCGGCGTCGCGACCGTGACCATGCCGTATTTCAACCGATCAAAACCGGTGGAAAGACGATCCAGGGTGATGCTGGTGTCCTGCCAACGCCCACTGCCTGCAACATCCCAGGCGGCCTGTAGCGGGGGTAACTTGCCGTTACCCCAAGCGCGCCATTGCCACTGACCATGATCTGGCCAGAAATCTTGTGCCTGGCCGTCCAAATGCAGCTTGAAACGGCCCCAGTAACTTTCGCTGGCGCTGATAATCGCCTGCAAACGGCCACTGATCCCAAGAGCGGTGACTTTTACTCCAGCCAGCGGCAGCCGAGCCTCTTCCAGTTTTATGTCCGGTGCCGGGCGGCCCCAGGCGCGCAGTAAAGACCCCGGCTGTAGCACCAGCGTTGGGTTAAGGACCGAGCCGCTGATAATGCCGGGAATTGACGCCGTAAGCGAGAGATTGGCCAGGTTTGCCTGCCCGGTCAGCTGGAATCCCAGATCGCTGTTGGTCAGACTCAGGCTACCCGGCCCCAACGTCAGCACCGCGTTACCCTTGCCGTTGTGCCCGGCAGTGATCACGTTCAAACGTGCGGTAATTTGGGTTTCGTCAAACCCCTGGCTCCAGTCATGCAACGCCACATTCAAACCACCACTGAGCGGTTGCTCCAGATAAGGCCAGCGCCATTCGCCTTTTTCGATGCTGATCTGTTTTGGCGTTAGTGCCCAAGGGAGCGTCGCCAACGGTTGGTCGCTGCCCTTTTCCGTCAGGGTCAATACGCCCTGCTGCTGTTGCCAGTGCAAATCCAGCAGCAAGTGTTTTTCCAGATAGGCGGTTTGTATCTCACCTTGCAACGCCCCTTGGATCGGCAAACTGTCCATATCCAGCGGTACGGTGACTTTGCCTGTCAGTTGTACAGGAACCGTGCTGTTGGGTGGCGTGATGCTAAGCTTGCTTAGCGTCAGTTGCTGATGTTCATCCAACTGCGCCTCGGCGGTGACGTTCTTACCTTGATAATGCAACCGTTGGCCAGTGGCCGCAGACGACAGTTGCAATTTACCGGCGTAGGCTTGCCATGGGGTGAGCGTGAGAAGATTGATATTCAGGTCAAACGGCGGCAGCATCGCTTGCAATTGGTCTAGCGCCAATGGAGTGCTGTCCCCCTCGGAGGCGGGCAATTTTGACAGGCAGGCGGTATCCACGTCCGCTCGTTCACCCTTTAAATGCCAACTTCCCATTTGGTAGGCGAGTTGCAGTTCACTGACATTGGCGATGGCGCAGCCTTGGGCGCTGAACTTCAGCCCATCAAGATGCAAAGCCCCCTGCTGCCAACGCAAGGGCCCTTGCAAAACCAGCTGGCTACCCTGCGGTAACCAAGGCGCTATCGCACGCGGCAACCAACGAGGCAAGGTTTGCCACAGCGCGATGATCAACAGGATGATGCCCGTTACGATCGCTACGAATACTTTTAATCTCTTGGTCATTAAGCGCAGGTTTAGTTCCTGATAAACATCGATTAGCCAGGCGCAATGATGACACGGATCCCCTGGCAGGTGAAGGTGAACCCATCTCATCATTTATAGAGCAGGTTTCGCAATTTTGATATTTACCCAGTGAATACAGAAAATGGCTAATACACTGATTATCAGCATAAAACCCTAAAAGGCCTGCGCCGCCGCAGGTCGCTAAACCATTGTCGTATTTGGCAAAATATGTTAATTTGATCACATAATCACGCGGGAGAAACCACGATGAAAATGGCGATTTACAGCACCAAACAGTATGACCGTAAGTATCTTGAATTGGTAAATCAGCAGTTTGGTTATGAGCTGGAGTTTTTCGACTTTCTGCTAAGCAAGAAAACCGCCAAAACGGCTATCGGCTGTAAGGCCGTATGCATCTTCGTCAATGACGACGGTAGCCGGGAAGTGCTGGAAGAGCTGGCCGCGCTTGGGGTCGAGATCCTCGCCCTGCGTTGCGCCGGGTTCAATAACGTCGATCTGGATGCGGCGAAAGAGCTGGGTATCAAGGTGGTGCGCGTTCCGGCTTATTCACCTGAAGCCGTCGCCGAACACGCCGTGGGCATGATGATGTGCCTGAACCGCCGCATTCATCGTGCTTATCAGCGCACCCGCGATGCCAACTTCTCGCTGGAAGGGCTGATCGGCTTCAATATGCATAACCGCACCGCAGGCGTGATTGGCACCGGTAAGATCGGCGTAGCCACCATGCGTATTCTGAAAGGCTTTGGTATGAAGCTCTTGGCCTACGATCCCTACCCAAGCGCGCAGGCGTTAGAACTGGGTGCCGAATATGTCGATCTTAAGACGCTGTATGCCCAGGCGGACGTGATCACCCTGCACTGCCCGTTGACGCCGGAAAACCATCACCTGCTGAATGCGGACGCGTTTTCCATGATGAAGGACGGCGTGATGGTGATTAACACCAGCCGCGGTGCCTTGATCGACTCTTCCGCCGCTATCGATGCCCTCAAACAGCAGAAGATTGGTGCGCTGGGGATGGACGTATACGAGAACGAACGCGACCTGTTCTTTGAAGACAAATCCAACGACGTGATCCAGGACGACGTTTTCCGCCGCCTGTCCGCCTGCCATAACGTGCTGTTTACCGGCCACCAGGCGTTCCTGACGGAAGAGGCGTTGACCAGTATCTCGCAAACCACGTTGAAAAATATTGAACAGCTTACGCGGGGTGAAGCCTGCCCTAATCAGCTTAATGCCTAATACTTTGGGGCGCGCTTAGCGCCCCTGATCCTTCCGACAAAACCTGAACAGGTTCACAATGATGAAAAAACTGATCCCTTTAGCAATGGCCTGTGCGCTATTGGCTGGCTGTGGTTCCGCGCAAACCAAACAACAAACCGTAGTAGAAAGCGATCTGCTGCATCACAACTTTGTGTTGCAAAGCGTGGATGGTGTAGCGGTTGAGGCGAAACAAGGCAGCGGCCCGAGCATTGAGTTCGGCGAGAAAATGAATATTTCCGGATCTATGTGCAACCGTTTCTTCGGCCAGGGCCAGTTAGAAAACGGCGTGCTGACGGTGAAAAACCTCGCTACGACCCGCATGATGTGCGCGGATCCGCAACGTAACCAATGGGATCAAACCATCGGCACACTGCTGGCTAACGGTGCAAAAGTCTCTCTCAACGGCCAACAGCTGACCCTGAGCGGCAGCGATCACCAACTGGTGTATACCCTGAAAGACTGGGTCAATTAATTTTCCCCCTCACCCCAACCCTCTCCCTGTACAGACCGGGGACATCATGAACACTTGTTCGGGGACATGGTAGACACTTACAACATAGGTATGAGTACTTCTGAGTGGAGTTGCTTATGCCGTGGGATGAGAGATCTGCCATGTCATTACGTAC
>NZ_JBLJAJ010000028.1:0-81706 GCF_047530005.1 Serratia sp. N21D137 | reverse complement strand
AAAGCGAGGACTTTCCGCTTTTCAGGTCGTCAGTGATATCGTCTCGGCGGTGTTAGCCAAACACCCTTATCCTGACGTTTTTAGCCTCACCAAAGAGTCGTCAATCCCCCTCTAGTGAACGGTTACCTCTCTAACTAGTGTGAGAGTGCACGTTATCATATGTTCGCACTTGCAGCTCTCTATTGTGATGGTATCGACGTGCACAGTACATGCTTCACAGAAAGACCTAATGCCCTATCCGAGGTATCTCCGTATAACCAAAGCCTGGATCGAACATCACGCCATCATATAAGCTGTAACAGTACCCTCTGCATCCGCAACAGGGCCGCCGATAAAGCCCATGCGGATGTTCGCATAGTCTCAAGCGAACCAACCGATCTATGCTCATCTTATCTTGATGTTTTATAAGGAGTATTATCATATGATTGATCTGTATTACGCACCGACTCCCAATGGGCACAAAATTACCCTGCTTTTGGAGGAGGTTGGTTTACCTTATCGTATCCATCGCGTAAATATCAGTGCTGGCGATCAATTCACACCAGCGTTTCTGGCCATTTCTCCCAACAACAAAATCCCGGCCATCGTTGATCAACAACCCGTTGACGGTGGGGCACCCATCAGCCTGTTTGAGTCAGGCGAGATCCTGCTCTATCTGGCGGAGAAAACCGGCAAACTGCTCAGCAAAGGGGTTCGCGAGCGGGCAGCAACGCTACAGTGGTTATTTTGGCAGGTCGCCGGGTTTGGGCCGATGCTTGGGCAAAATCATCACTTCAACCACTACGCACCACAACCTGTCCCCTACGCGATAGAACGCTACCAGCAGGAAACCAAACGCCTGTATGGCGTACTGGAAACCGAGTTGCAACGGCATCCTTACCTGGGCGGCGATAACTACAGCATTGCCGATATTGCGACTTATCCCTGGGTAGTGTCGCATCCACGCCAGCGCATCGATCTGGCGGATTATCCGGCGGTGCGTAACTGGTTCGAACGCATCCGCAACCGCCCGGCCACGGAACGCGCCTATAAATTGGCAGATCAAGCCTAACGCTGCCCTCCCCCTCTCTTGCATCGTGTACACATCGGAGAGGGGAAACCGGTGTGATCTCCCCCGCGTTGCTCTCTTTAAGCGTCTGGCTACATTATCTTTTCTTCACTTTCCGTGTATTCTGAATACAAACAATCAGACCTCCGGAGAATCTCTGATGCCATGCCAGCAACCCGATGCCATTATCCGTATTAAAAACCTGCGGTTACGCACCTTCATCGGTATCAAGGAAGAAGAAATCAACAACCGTCAGGACGTTCTGATCAACGTAGCGATCCACTACCCGGCAGACAAGGCGCGTAACAGCGAAGACATTAGCGACGCCCTCAACTATCGCACCATCACCAAGGCGATCATTCGCCATATCGAGGACAACCGCTTCGCGCTACTGGAAAAATTAACTCAGGATGTGCTCGACATAGTGAAACAACATCCATGGGTAACCTATGCTGAAGTAGAGATAGATAAATTGCTGGCCCTACGTTATGCCGACTCGGTTTCCATGACTATGAGTTACCGACGGGAAACCGCTTAGCACTCACCCTACCAGGGAGGCCGACCATGAAGATCCTGATTACCGGCGCGACTGGGTTGATCGGCAGTAGCCTGACCAGGCAACTGCTGCACCTTTCGCATGAGATCACCCTGTTGACGCGCAACGTCGCCAAGGCACGGGATAAGTTCGGCGATCGGCTCAGCTACTGGGCTTCGCTTGATGAACAACGCTGTCTGGACGGCTTTGATGCCGTGATCAACTTGGCGGGTGAGCCCATTGCCGACAAACGCTGGAGCAAGGCGCAGAAAGAACTGCTATGCCGCAGCCGTTGGGATTTAACCGAACGACTAGCCACGCTCATCGCCGCCAGCAATACGCCACCTTCGGTACTGATTTCCGGCTCGGCGGTCGGCTATTACGGCGATCAGGGCCAGGCGGTGGTAACGGAAGAAGAACCTCCGCACGATGAATTTACCCACCAGCTGTGCCAACGCTGGGAGGCTCTGGCCCTTCGGGCGCAAAGTAGCTACACGCGCGTTTGCCTGCTACGTACCGGCGTTGTCTTGTCGCCCAAAGGGGGAGCGCTGGCGAAGATGCTACCGCCATTCCGTATGGGGTTAGGCGGGCCGATCGGCAATGGCCGCCAGTATCTGCCCTGGATCCATATCGACGATATGGTCAATGCCATCATTTACCTGTTGGACAATCCTGCGCTACGTGGGCCATTCAATATGGTGGCACCTTATCCGGTGCATAATGAACAGTTCACCGCCACCCTGGCCAAGGTGCTGGATCGTCCAGCATTTTTGCGTGCGCCAGCCTTTGCCATGCGGTTACTGATGGGGGAAGCGGCGGTGTTGGTATTAGGGGGGCAACGGGCAGTGCCGAGGCGGTTGGAAGAGGCGGGATTTGTTTTCCGTTTCTTTGAACTGGAACAAGCGCTGGATGATGTGATCAATCAACAGGCTTGATGCCCTCTCACCGTCTCCCTGCGGGAGACGGTGAGAGGAAAAATATCTACTTCAGCGCTCCTGAAAGAAACTGCTGCAAACGCGGGCTCTTAGGGTTACCAAACAACTCCGCAGGTGGCCCCTGCTCTTCAATCACCCCCTGATGCAGGAAAATGACGTGGCTGGAGACATGGCGCGCAAATTCCATTTCGTGCGTCACTACCACCATGGTTTTCCCCTCTTCCGCCAATTTCTGCATAATGCGCAGCACTTCGCCCACCAGTTCAGGATCCAGCGCCGAAGTCGGTTCGTCGAACAACAGCACTTCCGGCTCCATTGCCAACGCCCGGGCAATGGAAACACGTTGCTGTTGCCCACCGGAGAGGTGCACCGGGTATTTGATTTGCGCCCGCGCGTCAATGCCGACCTTATCCAGATAGCGCACCGCCCGTTCACGCGCCTCGGCCTTGCTCAGCCCCAATACCTGGATTGGAGCTTCCATCACATTCTCCAACACCGTCATGTGGCTCCACAGGTTGAAATGCTGGAACACCATGGTCAGGCGGGTACGCAGCAACTGCAGCTGTTTCTTGTCAAAGACTCTGAGCTGGCCATCCTTGTCGCGCACCATGCGAATATTTTCATTATTCAGGCTGATGGAGCCTTCGCTGGGCTTTTCCAGGAAGTTGATGCAACGCAGAAAGGTACTTTTACCGGAGCCGGAAGAACCAATAATGCTAATCACATCGCCCGCATTGGCCGCCAGGGAGACCCCTTTCAGTACTTCATGGTCACCATAACGCTTGTGCAGTTCGGTGACGGCTAATTTTTGTTCAGGCATGGTGGATCCCCGTCATTCATCGATGAGTTACGTGTGCCATCCAGCGTTTTTCTGCCCTGCGGAACAGGCTGATCAACGTATAGGAGATAATCAGATACAGCACGGCCGCAATGCCAAAGGCATAAAACGGCTGGTAGGTCGCCGCGTTGATATCGCGGGCCACCTTCAACAGGTCCGGCACCGTGGCGGTAAAGGCCAGTGCGGTCGAGTGCAGCATCAGAATCACTTCATTGCTGTACGCCGGTAGTGCCGAACGCAGCGCCGAAGGCAAAATAATGCAGCGATACAGTTTAAAGCTGGAAAACCCATAGGCCCTGGCCGCTTCAATTTCCCCATGCGGCACCGAACGAATGGCTCCGGCGAAAATCTCTGTGGTATAGGCACAGGTATTCAGCGTTAGCGCCAATATGGTGCAGTTCATCCCGCTGCGGAAAAACGCATTGAGCAGCTCAGTACCCCGCACGATTTCCAGGCTGTACATACCGGAATAAAACACCAACAGTTGTACGTACAGCGGCGTACCGCGGAAAACATAGGTATACAGCCACACCGGGTAGCGTACCCAGCGGATGGAAGATACCCGAGCTACCGCCATCGGGATGGCCAGCAGCCCGCCCATGACCACCGAAGAGATCAGCAACCACAGCGTCACCGCCACACCGGTATAGCGATAGCCATCGGTCCACAGCAGTTGCTGCCAATACTGATGCAGAATATCGATCATAGTTCGGCCCTTTTGACGCCCAGTGAATAACGCCTCTCAAGCCACAGCAACACACCGTTGGAAATCGTGGTGAACAACAGATACACCAAACCTGCGACAATGGCGTAGAAGAAAGGCTGATAGGTGCCCTTTCCTGCCAGCTGCGTGGCCTTTACCAGATCGTTGAGTCCAAGAATGGAGACCAAGGCCGTCGCCTTGAGGATCACCTGCCAGTTGTTGCCGATGCCGGGTAACGCAAAGCGCATCATGGCCGGAAACAGAATGCGGCGGAAAATCTGCCCGTTGGAAAAACCGAAGGCGGTAGCCGCCTCGATCTGACCACGAGGCACCGCCAGGTAAGCTCCCCGGAAGGTTTCGGTAAAATAGGCTCCGTAGATAAAGCCCAGGGTAATGATGCCCGCCCCCAAGGGATCGATATCAATCTGTGAGAAGCCAATAAACTCCGTCACATGGTTAAGGGCAATTTGCAGACCGTAGAAGATCAACAGCATCAACACCAGGTCCGGCACGCCACGGATCAAGGTGGTATAGGCACCAAAGATCGTGGAAATAACAGGGTTTTGCGAAAGTTTACCGCCAGCGCCGATCAAACCAATCACCACTGCCAGCAATACGGAGCTGAGGGCCAGCTCCAGCGTCACCAGAGCCCCCTCAAATATCAGTTGGGAGTAACCTTGTAGCATTTACGTCACCCTGTCGTCATTGAGCACGTCATGACACTCCAGCCAGAACAGGCCCGGAGAACCGGGCCTGTTGTCATAGAGAGTACCCGACAGGAATTAGCCGCCGTAAACGTCAAAGTCGAAGTATTTTTTCGCGAACTTATCGTAGGTGCCATCTTTGCGCATTTCGGCAAAGGCTTTGTCCAGCGCCGCTTTCAGCTCGGTTTCATCCTTGCGCAGCCCCATACCAGTGCCGACACCAAAGAATTTATCGTCCTTCACCGATTCACCGGCAAACTCGTACTCCTTGCCTGGAGGCTGCTTCAGGAAGCCTTCGCTCGCGGCGACTTCATCTTGAAACGCGGCGTCAATACGCCCGGAAGCCAGATCCGCATACACCAGATCCTGGTTCTGGTAAGGCACCACGGTCACGCCTTTTGGCTGCCAGTTGGCGTTAGCAAAAGCTTCCTGGGTGGTCCCCTGCAATACGCCGATGCTTTTGCCCTTCAGCGCATCGACGGTTGGCAGGATCTTGGAGCCTTTTGGTGCGATCAGGCGTGAGTTGGCCGCAAACAGCTTGTCGGTGAAAGCAATTTCCTGCTGGCGTTTTTCGGTAATGGACAGAGACGAGATGATCGCGTCGATTTTCTTCGCTTTCAGGGAGGGGATCAGCGCATCAAAATCGCTTTCCACAAAGATACACTTGGTATTTATGCGTTTGCACAGCTCGGTGGCCAGATCGATATCGAAGCCAACCAGTTGACCCTGCGCATTTTTCGATTCAAACGGCGCATAGGTAGGATCGGTACCGATTTTCAGTGTGGAAGGTAATGCGGCGAATGCACTGCCAACCGCGCTCAAAGCCAAAACTAAAGGGAGAACTTTAACAAGCTTTTTCATAATTACCCTCAAATGGATATTTTTGCCGATGCCACTACGGGCATTACTTTCATCACACACAGGATCTGCAGTAATCATGCCACTTTGTCATTAACGAGCGCGGGGAACGGCCACGCTCTGTTCAAAGCTCTTCCCAGAGGCAACGAACGACAAAATGAACGGCAAACTCGGGCTTCGCCATGGAAAACCTACAAGTTACTGAAACAGAGTGCATGGGGAAGCAGGATCATTATGATGCATCAATCGCACTAAATCAGTGCGATGTTGCACAAATGTATAAATTTGAGGGTAAATTGGTTAATTAACGCCTTGCCAACGCGTGAAGAGATCTTGCGGCAGTTCGATGTCAAACTGGTCGATAACCCGATTAACGGTCTGATCGATAATATCATCAACGGTTTGCGGACGATGGTAGAAGGCCGGTACCGGCGGCATAATCACCGCCCCCATCTCCGCGGCCTGGGTCATCAGCCGCAGATGGCCCAGGTGCAACGGCGTTTCACGCACGCAGAGCACCAGTGGCCGACGCTCTTTGAGGACCACATCGGCGGCGCGAGTCAGCAGCCCATCGCTGTAACTGTTGACGATGCCAGATAACGTTTTGATTGAGCATGGCAAAATCACCATCCCCATGGTTTTGAACGAGCCGGAGGAAATACTGGCGGCAATATCACGCGCATCGTGCACCACATCGGCCAGGGCCTGAACGTCACGCAGGCTCAGAGAGGTTTCCAACGCCAGCGTCTGGCGCGCCGCGTTGCTCATTACCAGGTGGGTTTCCACCTCTTCTACACCACGTAGCACCTGTAGTAAGCGCACGCCGTAGATAGCGCCGCTGGCGCCGGAAATACCGATAATGAGTCTTTTCATCAAGCTGGCCTTTGTCGGGAAATATGCCGTAAGGATAGCCGAATAGGGGCAGGTTTGGCAGCAAACCTTCGTAGATTCAAGGTGGGAATAAAACAATGCACCATAACCAACGCTACGGTGCACCGTTTTGGTGAGGCACGTGGGCGTTAGCCCTCGTTATGCATTTCCAGATTTTCGGCTTCCGTCTGGCCGCGCAACGCTTTGGCATCGTCATTACGCAGCGTTTCCAGATATTCCAGATAGCTCTGGTCAACGTCTTTGGTCACGTAGATGCCGTTAAACACCGAGCATTCGAACTGGGCGATGTCCGGGTTCTCTTCGCGCACTGCGGCGATCAGGTCATCCAGATCCTGGAAAATCAGGCCGTCGGCACCAATAATCTGGCGGATTTCGTCTACTTCACGCCCATGGGCAATCAGCTCCGTCGCGCTCGGCATATCGATGCCGTACACGTTAGGGAAGCGGATCTCCGGTGCGGCAGAAGCCAGATAAACCCGTTTGGCCCCGGCGTCACGCGCCATCTCCACGATCTGCTCTGAAGTGGTACCACGGACGATGGAGTCATCAACCAGCAGCACGTTCTTATCGCGGAATTCGGCACGATTGGCGTTCAGCTTGCGGCGTACCGACTTACGGCGAGCCTGCTGGCCCGGCATGATGAAGGTGCGGCCAACATAGCGATTCTTGACGAAGCCCTGGCGATACGGTTTATCCAGAATACGGGCAATCTCCAGCGCGATATCGCAAGAGGTTTCCGGGATCGGGATCACCACATCAATATCCAGATCTTCCCATTCGCGCGCAATCTTCTCACCCAATTTCTGCCCCATACGCACGCGGGCGCTGTAGACGGAGATCTTGTCCATAAAGGAGTCAGGACGGGCAAAGTAGACATACTCGAACAGGCATGGATTGGTTTTTGGGTTCTCCGCGCACTGGCGAGTGAACAACTGGCCTTTTTCGGTGATATACACCGCTTCGCCCGGCGCTACGTCGCGCAGGAAGTCGAAGCCCAAGGTATCCAGCGCCACGCTCTCAGAGGCTACCATGTACTCACAGCGGCCATCTTCCAGCTCACGTTTGCCGATCACCAGCGGGCGAATGCCGTTGGGATCGCGGAACGCCACCAGACCGTGGCCGATAATCATGGCTACGCAGGCGTAAGCGCCACGCAGTTGCTGATGCATCGCGGCAACGGCGGTAAATATGTTGTCGGACTCCAGTGGATAATGCGGGAAACGGTCAAGCTCGGTGGCCAGCACGTTCAGCAGGATCTCGGAATCGGAAGTGGTGTTGACATGACGGCGGCCACGTTCAAACAGCTGTTGGCGCAGTTCGTGGGCGTTGGTCAGGTTGCCGTTGTGTGCCAGCGTAATGCCGAACGGCGAGTTGACATAGAAAGGTTGAGCTTCTGAAGCGCTGGAGCTGCCAGCCGTTGGGTAACGCACATGGCCAATGCCCATGTTGCCCTGCAGGCGCAGCATATGCCGGGCTTCAAATACATCTTTCACCAGACCATTTGCCTTGCGCAGGCGGAACCCATTATGGGCATCAATAGTGACGATGCCAGCGGCATCCTGTCCACGATGCTGGAGCACCATCAATGCATCATAAATCGACTGGTTTACCGGCATAAAACCGGCGATACCGACAATACCGCACATGTTGTCTTTTCCTCTAAGCCGCTACCGCCCCGGTAATTGGGTTGGTAAGAAACTCGACGTGCTTTGCAGATAGTCAAAGAACCATCTGATGATGTAACTGAACTGGGGGATCAGCTGTGACTGTTTCCAGTCCGCACTTTGCGACAGGGTGGTAAAGGTATCCAGGAAGAACAGTATCGCTGCCACGATCAACACGCCGCGCAGTGCGCCGAAACACACGCCCAGCACCCGATCGGTGCCCGATAATCCGGTTTTCTCTACCAGTGACCCAATCACATAGTTAACGATAGCGCCCACAATCAGCGTTGCGATAAACAAAATGGCAATCGCAATGCCGTTACGTACCAGCTCATCTTCAAAACGGGTGAAGTAGGCTGCAAGGTATGGGTAGAAATGGCTGGCAACAAAGAACGCACATCCCCATGTCACAAGTGACAATGCTTCGCGAACAAAACCTCGGATCAGGCTCACCAGAGCCGAAAATCCAATCAACGCTAAAATGACGTAATCAATCCAGACCATGAACTATTCCAATGATGAATCGCCCCTGCATCCAATCGCGGCGAATTCTAACAGAAAAAGAAAACGTTTGCGTAGCGGATTTCCCACCACGTAACAAATAAAAAACGGCGATGTTAAAATTGCCAATCGCCGCGCCTACATAGGATATCCGGCCCCTGAAAGGCACATTTTTTGTGGTGATTTGGCAATCCTCCTCCTTGAGCACTGGCCCCTCACCCTAACCCTCTCCCACAGGGAGAGGGGATCGTCCGAGTCGCGCTTAGCCGTTGTGACACAATTCCAACTTCCCCGTACCTTCTCCAACAGGGAGGCGGATCGTCCAAATCGCTGTGAGCTGCTGTGACACAATTCCAACTCCCCCGTACCTTCTCCCACAGAGAGGCGGATCGTCCAAGTCGCTGTGAGCTGCTGTGACACAATTCCAACTTACCCGAACCTTGGATTAAGTGAGCAAGAATATTAGAACCCCTCCCCCTCTACGCACAATGCTTGAGGGAACGCCCCCTCTCCCTGTGGGAGAGGGTCGGGGTGAGGGGCATACATATGACAGCCCCAATGGATCAACGTGCGCTATACGCCTTCACCTGCCCGCTCAGCCCACTGATCCCATTCAGCTCCGCCAGCGAAGCCTGCAGCTTCTGCTTCGAGGCATCTGGGCCAACGTAGATGCGGGTGATCTCACCCTGCACCGGCGTGGATGGCACGGTATAAGCCCGGTGCCCAGACAGGCGCAGCGAAGCGACGATCTCATTGACCTTGGCAGCATTTTTCAACGCCCCCAACTGCACCACATAGGCCTGACCAACCGGTGCCTTTTCTTCAACCGCAGGTTTGGTTTCAGGCTTTGGCTCTGGTTTCACTTCCGGCTTTGGCTCTACCTTTGGCGGTGTTGGCACTGGCTTAGGTTTCACTTCCACCGGCTTCACCTCTACCGGTTTAGGTTTAGTTGGCTGAACCGGTTTGGTTTCGATGGGCGGCGGAGCAACAACCGCAGGCTGCTGCGGTTGAGTCGTTTGATTAGCCGCCTGCTGGGCGGAGGCCTCGGCGGCGGCCTGCTGCTGTTCAACCAAAGCACCAGCCCCCTCCGGTGGAACCGAAGGTAGCGCCTGATTGGCCGGTGGGATCACGTCGATTTCATGAGCATCCCCCGGTTTGGGCACTAACGGGATCGCCGCAAACTCATCCTCATAATGCTTCTTTTTGCCGTCAAGCAGCCCCGGCAGGACAATCACCCCCAGGGCAACCAAAATCACGGTTCCAACCAGTCGATTCTGAAATTTACTTGCCACTCACACTCCCCGCCTCTCGTCTAACGCCGCCATCACGTGGGCAACAGTGTGGAAAGACCCACAGACGATCACAATATCCTGAATATCTGCGTCCTGCATAGCCTGACGCCAGGCAGTTTCGACATCGGCAAATTTGCGTGGTTCCGTTAAATACTGTGCCAGCAGTTCAACGCTGGCTCCGCGCGGGCCTTCCAGCGGCGCACAATACCACTCGTCCACCTGTTCACTCAGGCAGGCCAGCGTACCGGCAATGTCTTTGTCCGACAGCATTCCCACCACCGCGCGAACCACACCGCCATTGCGGGGAAGTTTCGCCAGCCGCCCAGCCAGATAGGCCGCAGCATGAGGGTTGTGGGCAACGTCCAGGATCAGCTGCGGGTTCTGCTGCACGGTCTGAAAACGCCCTGGCAAAGCGGCCTGTTGTAGACCGGCAAAAATCGCCTTTTCGTCGATTTCCAGCGCCGAATAGTGCAGCGCAGCCAATGCCGTCGCCGCGTTCGCCAAGGGGACATTAGGCATAGGGAGCTCGGTCAGACGTGTGCCGCCCCCTTCCCATTGCCAGCGTTCACCCTGTTCGCTGAACGACCAGGCATCATCACGGCGATACAGTTGAGCGTTGAGATCTTCCGCTACCTGCTGGATGCTATGCGGCATATCAGGTTCACCGACCACGGCAGGCTTGCCGCCACGGAATATCCCCGCCTTCTCGCGGCCAATGCTTTCACGATCGTGGCCTAGCCAGTCGGTGTGATCCAAGGCAATGCTGGTCACCACGGCGACGCTTGGCTCAACGATATTGGTCGCGTCCAGACGCCCGCCCAGCCCCACTTCCAGGATCACCACGTCAAGCTTAGCCTGTTTAAACAGCTGTAATGCCGACAGGGTGCCAAATTCGAAATAGGTCAGCGAGGTTTCCCCCCTGCCAGCCTCAATCGCGGCAAATGAGCGGCAGTGTTCAGCTTCACTCAGCTCTTCACCCTGTATGCGCACCCGTTCGGTATAACGCACCAGATGCGGTGAACTGTAAACCCCGACCCGAAGCCCGGCAGCCAGCAAAATGGCCTCTAACGTGCGGCAGGTGGTGCCTTTGCCGTTAGTACCGGCAACGGTAAATACCGTAGGAGCAGGAGTGAGAAGGTCAAGGTGCGCCGCAACGTGTTGCACACGCTCCAGGCCGAGTTCGATCGCCTGGCTATGCAGACGTTCCAGATAGTAAAGCCACGAGCTCAATGGCGACGTGGCTTGGGGAATTTGGTGGTTTTGCATGAGTCCCATCACTGACTTTGGGTTCATAAATCCGTAAGACGCATCGCCCTGACGATGTCAAAAGCGATGCTCTTCGTTTCCCGCCGCAACTTAGCCACAAAATGGCGGCAGAACCCGGCGCAGGCTTGCACCTATACCGGGTCTTTGTCTGCTCCTCAGGCGTCGGCCTGATTTTCCTGAGCGATGACCGGCGCGGCCTCATCGAAATGCGGCTGCGGCTGGTTGGTCAGCTTGGACAGAATGCTGGCCAGTGTCTGACGCATCACCGGGCGGCGCACGATCATGTCGATGGCGCCCTTTTCAATCAGGAACTCACTGCGCTGGAAGCCCGGCGGCAGTTTTTCACGTACGGTTTGTTCGATAACCCGTGGCCCGGCAAAGCCGATCAGCGCTTTTGGCTCGGCAATGTTGATATCACCCAGCATCGCCAGGCTGGCGGATACGCCACCCATGGTCGGATCGGTCAGTACCGAAATATACGGCAGGCCACGCTCTTGCAGCTTGGCCAACGCGGCGCTGGTTTTCGCCATCTGCATCAGCGACATCAGCGCTTCCTGCATACGCGCACCGCCACTGGCAGAGAAGCACACCAGCGGGCAGTTATCTTCCAACGCCTGTTCAACCGCACGCACAAAGCGTGCACCAACCACGGAAGACATCGAACCGCCGATAAAGGCGAATTCGAAGGAGGCCGCAACGATCGGCATGCCATACAGCGTGCCCTTCATCACCACCAGCGCGTCTTTCTCGCCGGTTGCTTTCTGTGCGGCAACCAGGCGATCTTTGTACTTTTTGGAATCCTTGAACTTCAGAACGTCTTTCGGCTCCAGTTCGCTGCCCAGTTCCACTTCACTGCCTTCATCCAGCAAGGTATGCAGACGCATACGGGCTGACATGCGCATGTGGTGGTCGCACTTGGGGCAGACCTCAAGGTTACGCTCCAGTTCAGCACGGTAAAGGACCTGACCACAGCTATCGCATTTGGTCCAGACCCCTTCAGGAATGCTCACCTTACGGGTTTGCGTAACATTGCTTTTGTTGAGAATTCGTTCAATCCAGCTCATCGATGACCTTTCTGTTTGAACCTGGCAGACACCCGTCCGCTGTTCATGCCTTAACAATCCTCCCGCAACACACCCCATGCAAAAATGCCGAGCTAAGCGCAACTGGCGCGCTACCAAGGCATTGGCTTCAGGGTCGTTCGCGGGAACAGACCATAAATGTCGCTCATTAAACCATATCGGCCCGATTGTGTGGACAAAAAACTGGTCGAACCGACGGGTTAAGCGGTGTTTTTACTGTTTTTGTTGGCGGGCAGCCGCGCGTTTATGGCGCCAGATTTCAATAATGCCCGGCAGAATTGAAACCAGGATGATGCCAACAATCAACAACTTCAAGTTTTCCTGCACGATCGGCAAGTCGCCAAACAGGTAGCCAGCATAAGTGAACAGCAGCACCCAAAGTAGCGCACCAATCACGTTATAGGCAGCAAAGTGGCGATAGGACATATGCCCCATACCGGCCACGAACGGCGCAAAGGTGCGCACGATCGGCACAAATCGCGCCAGAATAATGGTTTTTCCGCCGTGTTTCTCGTAGAACTGGTGGGTTTTGTCCAGATAGCTACGACGGAAAATTTTCGAGTTCGGGTTGCTGAACAGCTTTTCGCCGAACAGCCGACCAATAGTGTAGTTGACGGCATCGCCAATCACCGCCGCAATCACCATCAACGCCACCATGGTATGCACGTTGAGATCGTTGGAAGGCAACGCGGCCAGCGCACCGGCGACAAACAGCAGAGAATCCCCCGGCAGGAATGGCGTAACCACCAGCCCGGTTTCACAAAACAGGATCAGGAACAGAATGGCGTAAACCCACATACCGTATTGCGCGACCAGTTCGGCCAGGTGCACATCAATATGCAAAATAAAATCAATCAGAAACTTGATGATGTCCATAAACTCTCTCAATTGACCGGGTGTCTCTCTCACCCAGCGTTGGCACCAATAAATAACGCATTAATCTGCCAGCCTGCCAGTTAATCGTCAGCTAAAAACAACGGCCCCATCGGCGGCCGGGGCAAGGCAAACGACTCTGGATAATCAACCGCGACCAGATACAGGCCTTCAGCCCGTGCGGTAGCGGCCGCCAGGCTGCGATCTTTGAGCGCCAACAGCTCGCCCATCCAGTTCTCATCCTGATTGCCACAGCCAATCTCCATCAGGCTGCCAACAATGTTGCGCACCATATGATGGACAAAGGCGTTGGCCTTTATATCTACCACGATATATTCGCCATAGCGCGAAACCTTAACGTGTTTTACGTTTCGCCACGGCGTGCGTGACTGGCATTGCACCGCCCGGAATGAGGTAAAGTCGTTTTCCCCCAGCAGGGCCTGCGCGGCACGATGCATGCGATCGGCGTCCAGCGGATGATAAAAGTGCGTCACCCCCTGCTGCAAGACCGCCGGGCGATAGCGGTGATTATAAATAATGTAGCGATAACGCCGCGCGGTGGCGCTAAAGCGAGCATGAAAATCGCTGCTGACCTCTTTCACCCAGCGTACCGCGATATCTGGCGGCAAATGGCTGTTCACCCCCATCGTCCAGGCGGCGTCTTTACGCTGTGCGGCGGTTTCGAAATGCACCACCTGCCCGGTAGCGTGCACCCCAGCATCGGTGCGCCCGGCGCAGAATACGCCGATCGGCGCATCCGCCACCTTGCTTAACGCTTTTTCCAGGCATGCCTGGACGCTGGTAACCTCTTGCTGACGCTGCCAGCCGTAATAACGGCTGCCGTCATACTCAATCCCCAGCGCAATTTTCAGCATTGGCTGGGTTGGCAACTCCACCTCGGACATCAGTACATCTGCTCCTGCAACAGCCGTTCAGCGGTTTCGATCGCCATCAACGCGCCACCAAAGCGCACGTTATCGGCCACCGACCAGAACTGCAGCATCTCGGGGATACCGTAATCATTGCGCAGACAGCCAATGCTCAGCATATCGCTGCCGGAAGCTTCGGTAACCTGAGTCGGATAATCGTCTTCTTCGCTCAGTTGAATATCTTCAGCCTGCTCCAGCTCGTGGCGAGCTTCCTCTGCCGCGATTGGACGCAGCGCTTCCAGATGTACCACTTGCGCATGGCCATAGAAAACCGGCGACTGAACGCAGCTTACCGAAATCGGCAGCCCTTCATCCTGCAACACCTTACGCACCTGATCGACGATCAGACGCTCTTCACGCACGCTGCCCTGCTCATCGGTCATCAATGGCAGCAGGTTAAACGCCAACTGCTTGGCGAACACGCCTGGTTCTGCGGGAATGCCGTTCAGCAGACGCGCGCTCTGGCCTGCCAGATCGTCCACCGCGACCTTGCCGCGTGCCGAAACCGACATCAGCGTGGTGACGTGCAGACGGGAAAGCCCGGCCTGTTCGGTCAGCGGTTTAATCGCCGTCAACAGTTGGCTCACCATACTGTCGGCCACCGCGACGATATTGCGGTTGCGGTAATCCGCCAGCACCTGAGGGTTAACACCTGGCACCACTAACGGCACGTCCGGCTCAAGTGCAAAATGGCCGCTGGTGTCGATCACCAGGCAGCCCATATTGCCCGCATCATCAGCGTAACGGGCCGCAGCTTCGCTACCGGCAACAAAAAACGCCAGTTGCGCCTGCGACCAGTCGAATTCTTCTACGTTTTCCACCAGCAAGGATTTGCCGTTGAAACGCACCGTAGCGCCAGCACTGCGCTCGCTGGCTAAAGGAAAGAGTTCACCCACCGGGAACTGGCGTTCCTGTAGCAATTCCAGCAACGCTTCACCTACTGCGCCAGTGGCACCGAGCACAGCGATATTCCAGCCGTCAGACATTGGGTTTCTCCAGAGTATTTGATTCAAATGCAAACGGGCGATGCAGTCACCGCCCGATAAACTTTACCGCCAATTGCCTTAAGGCAACCTTATGCTCGCCCTGTTACAGGACGCCGAAGCCCAGTTTGTGCAGCAGTTCCGCACTGGCGCTGTCATCGCACTGCACCCGCAGTGAAGACCACTCCCGACGTTCCTGATAATGCTTGCGCAGGCGATCGAACTCACCCGGCAGCCCGGCAACTTGCCGCAGCGGCGCATCATCGCGGCGCACATCATACACCAAGTGCATCAATCGTTTTAACTTGCCTTCGTCCAGCGGACCATTGAGGCGGATTTCGCTGAACTCTGGCACCGGCAGCAGCGAGGCCAGCTCGATAGCTTGCGGCTGCCCCAGATGCTGGGCAAAGGCTTCAAACACCTGCGTGGTGCCGCGCGCCTTGCCTTCCAGCGTGTAACCGGCGATATGGGCGGTGCCGATATCCACCCGATCCAGCAACGGCACGCTGAGATCCGGCTCCGGCTCCCACACGTCCAGTACCGTACTCAATCGCTTACCCCGCTCCAACACGTTAAGCAACGCGACGTTATGCACCACGGCCCCCCGGCAAGCGTTGATCAGAATGCGATCGTCGGGCAAAGCATCCAGCAGATCCGCGTTGGCCAGATGCAACGATTTATACGGGCCAGTCTTGTTCAACGGGGTATGGAACGTCAGCACGTCGGCCTCTGCCACCAGCTTTTCCAACGGCCAGAATTCGCCGCTGTCCCCACGATCGGCGCGTGGTGGATCGCACAACAGCGTACGCACGCCCATGGCTTTCAGGCGAGCATCCAGCCGGGAGCCAACATTGCCGACACCCACTATACCAACGGTTTTATCACGCAAAGAGAAGCCATCGCGCTCCGCCAACAGCATTAATGACGAAAGCACATACTCCACCACCGCAATGGCATTGCAGCCAGGGGCGGCCGAGAAACCAATCCCTGCCTGCTGCAACCACGCCTCGTCCACATGGTCGGTACCCGCCGTAGCGGTGCCAACAAAACCGATCTTGGTGCCAGCCAACAGTTCCTGATTCACTTTGGTCACCGAGCGCACCATCAAGGCGTCGGCTTCGGCCAGCGCATCGGTTGGGATCGGGCGGCCAGGCACGGCCTTTACTTCCCCCAAGCGGCTAAACAAATCCACCGCATAGGGCATATTTTCATCAACCAGTATCTTCACGTCACTCTCCGACGGGTATGGGTAAGCAATAGCTGCAAAATAGTGTGCCACTGAATGGTTTAGAAACCCAAGCTTGTTATGCACAGTGGAATAACGATGTTTTTCTTCTAAGCTTTATTGAGTTTTTTCCGATAATTACCAGGCAAGGAGGCGAACCTTCGCGTTAGCGACCGGCTAACGGGCAGAAACAAATCGAAAATCAAAGGTGTTAACCATGAAAAAAGCGACACTTGTTCTGGCGATCGTTGCAACACTCACAGCCGTTGGTACCGCTCAGGCTGAAAACGTGACTACACAAGCATTGGCCACCTGGCCTGCGATAGCGGTGAAAGACTCCTCCAGTCAATTGGTCGTTACCCCCATTGGCAACCTGTATTTCCAATATGCTGAAGGCGTAAAGCGCTTCAATAGCCAGCAAGGCGTGTTCGACGTAGCTCTCCAAGGCGAAGGAACCGCGATTAAACTGACCGCCAAACTGGTTTCCAATACCCTGACTCAATTAGGCACCTCCGGTTCCACCCTGGAAGTGGGGGTTAAACACCACGGCGCTGCGATAACAAAAACCGCTCAAACCACCCTGATTGATACTTCGGCTGGTATATCAGGCGGTAACCTGAGCAAACTTGCTAACGCTGACAAGCAGCCTGGCCGCCAGAGTGCGCAAGACCACTTCGATTTCACTATCATCGGTGCGACGGCTGATGGCACGACCCCGGTGACCGACTTCAGCACCTTGCCGGCAGGCACCTGGAGTGGTGATGTGAACGTTCGGTTCGACGTAACCTGGGCCAGTTGATGTCGTGTTGGGATTGTCATGCCCGGCGGAAACGTTCTGGCGTGGTGCCGGCGATCTGCTGGAACATCACAATAAACGCGGAAGCCGAGCTGTAGCCCACATCGAGTGCGACATCCTGCACGGTTTTCCCCTGTTCGAGCAGCGAAAGCGCATGTAAAAAGCGCAGGCGCTGCCGCCACTCGCTAAACGACATGCCCAGTTCCTGCTGGCAACGGCGTGAAAGCGTCCGCTCAGTGGTATACACCTTGCTGGCCCATACCGCCAATGAGGTGTTATCCGCTGGGCAACGTTCCAACGCCTGTAACACTGGCCCCAAAAACTTGTCTTGCGAGGTCGGCAGATAGGTCTGTTGCACCGGGGAAATCCGCAGTTGGTCGATCAGCACCCGGCAAAGGCGCAGATCCTCTTCACTAGTGGGCTCCAGCATTTTTCGCCCCAGGCAATCTTCAACAATGGCGCTGAACACCGGCGAGACGTTGATCAAACAGGCCTCTTCTGGCAACCCGACGCATAAGGATTTGGCGATATTGATGGTGCGGAACAGCACCGGTTTGCGGTTATGGCTGGAATGCTCCATGCCCGGCGGCAACCAGACGGCGAACTCCGGCGGAGCCAAAAAACGCTGCCCGGCAATATTCAGCGCAATCACCCCGGTTTTGACGCAAATCAACTGCCCCCAGTCGTGGCTGTGCGGCAGATATTCGGTATCCGCATGGGTTTCTTCGCAGCGGAAAAACAGCGTGCGCGGAGCAGCGACGTCTGCGGTGGGATAATTACGGGTTTCGGCCATGGTAAAGTTGTCTTGATTTCGCGAAATGCTGTCTGATTTTGACTATATATAATAAACCGGACACGGGTAGACTAGCCAGCATGTTATTCGTTGTTGAGAATTATTATCATGAACGTGCTCTTTCCCCTGCTGGCGGTGCTGATCTGGTCGATTAACGCCGTAGTCAGTAAAGTATCGGCAACCGCCATCGATCCGGCGGCCATCTCCTTCTATCGCTGGGCATTGGCGCTGATCGTGCTCACCCCTTTCGTTCTGCCGGGAGCGATCCGTAATTGGCCTACCATTCGCGCCAACTGGTGGAAACTGATGATCCTCGGCCTGCTGGGGATGGTGCTGTATCAAAGCCTGGCCTATTACGCCGCACATAGCGTCAGCGCGCTGTTTATGGGCATCCTCAACTCGCTGATCCCGCTGCTGACGGTATTAATCGGTATATTCGTCCTGCGCGTTGCCCCCACCGTGGGTATCGCACTGGGTAGTATCCTGTCGCTGGGTGGGCTGGTGTGGCTGGTTAGCGCGGGGCAACCCGGGCTGCTGCTGCAACACGGCATTGGCAAAGGTGAACTGATGATGTTCGCCGCTTCGGCCTCCTACGCCCTGTACGGCGTGTTGACCAAACGTTGGGCGATCCCGTTACCCAACTGGCAGTCGTTGTATGTGCAGATCGTGTTTGGCGTGGTACTGCTATTGCCGAACTTCCTGATGGCGCATGACGTGCAGCTGACTAGCCAGAATATCCCGCTGGTGCTGTTTGCCGGTATCCCTGCTTCGATTGCCGCGCCGTTCCTGTGGATCCAAGGGGTGATGCGCCTGGGTGCCAACAAGGCTTCGATCTTTATGAATCTGGCGCCGGTGTTCACCGCAATAATTGCGGTCCTGTTCCTGCATGAACAGTTGCATAGCTACCATCTGATTGGTGGCGGTATCGCCCTGCTGGGGGTGATCTTGTCACAGCGCCTGCGCACGCCGTTAGGGCGCAGAAAAACCACCGTTACACCATAAGGTTCGGGGGGAGATGCGCCCCCTTACCCTCTATCACCCCAACAGCCTAAAGCGTATCCGCACCGACAGGCCACCTAGCGCGTCAGAACTCAGCAATTCCGGGCGGGTACCGTGATAAGCGGTAATATCTTTGACCAATGCCAGCCCCAACCCTGCACCAGGCTGGTCACCCACATTATCCAACCGTCGAAACGGTTGTAGCGCAGCAACCGTCTGATCCTGAGCAATACCTGGGCCGCTGTCTTCTATCTCTAACAGCCCCTGCCCCTCTACCATCAATAAACGGGCGGTCACGACCCCCTTGGCTGGCGTGTATTTCAGCGCGTTATCCAACAGGTTGGCGCAAAGCTCCGCCAACAGCAACGCCTCACCGGCCACCCAACAAACTCCCACCCCTTCGTAACCAAGATCGATCCGCTTGCTGCGAGCCTGCGGCAGGCGCGAAAAACAGGCGTCGCGTAACACCTGCGCCAGATTAACCGGCTGCAACTTACGCTCGGCCTGATGCTCGTGCGCCTTCAGCCGTGAGAGGTATAGCAGGCGATCGGTCAACGCGACGGTACTGTCCAGGGTGGCGCTCATCCCTTCCAGACTCTCACGCCATTGCTCGGGCCGTTCGCTGGCCAATGCCACCCCCACCTGGGTTTTCAAAACCGTGAGCGGCGTACGTAGCTGGTGGGAGGCATCGGCACTAAAGCGTTCCTGACGCGCCACCATCAACCGCAGCCGCTCAATATAGCGGTTGAATGCCAGCAGCAGCGGCTGCATTTCCGACCAGGGCAGCACCATCGGCAAAGGCGTCAGCTCCCCCGGATCGCGCCGCAGCATCATGCTGGACAGCTTGCGCAACGGTTGCAGCAGCTTTTTCAGCAGGATGTAAGCCAGAGTGAGCGTCAATACCACCACTGTCCCCTGGCTGAGCAGCGCCGCCAGCAGCATCTGCCGCGCCAGATAGCGCCGCGACTCTAACGTCTCCGCCACCAGAATGGTCGCCATCCCCATCACCCCACCCTCATTCACCGGTTGGAACAGTGCCGCCACGCGGATTGGCTGCCCGCGATAGTGCGCATCGTAAAAATGCACCAGGGCCGGATAGAGGTTGGAACGAGGAATATAGGGCGGCATCTCGGGCAAATCGTTATAGCCCGAAATACTCTGCCCCTCAGGTGAAATAACCTGATAGTACAGCCGGTCGTTCATATTGCGCTCGAAGCTATCCAGCACCACATAAGGCACATCCACCTCCAGGCGCTGATTGCGCACTACCAGCCGCTCCGCCACCGTGCGGGCCGACGCCAATAAGGTGCGATCGTAGGCCATCGTCGCCGCACTCATCGCGCTGAAATAGTGGGTATAGATTGAGATCCCACCCAATACCAGCAGCGGTAAACCAAAGAACAGCAGCAATTGATAGAACAACGAACGCGGTGCTTTAAACCACCTCATCGCACAGCTCCAAGCTGTAGCCCAGGCCCCGCAACGTCACGATCGCCACGTTGCTTCCTTGGAGTTTTTTACGTACGCGATGGACGTAAAGTTCGATACTTTCGGGATTAGCCTCGTCAGAGAGCGTAAACACCTGCTCAAACAATTGCTGTTTGGCAACCGGGCGGCCACGGCGATGCATCAAGGTGGTCAACACCGCCAGCTCACGGGGAGTTAACGAGAGAGGTTTTTCTGCCAGCAAGAAGTAGCCCTCGTCATGATAGGTCAGCAAACCGTATTGCAATGCCTGTTGCGTCACGCCAACGCTGCGGCGCAGTAACGCCCGGATGCGAGCCTCCAACTCATCCAGTTCAAAGGGCTTGGTGAGGTAATCGTCAGCCCCAAGATTCAACCCTTTAACCCGATCGGCCACCTCGGTACGGGCCGTCAATAGCAATACTGCCAGTGCCTGCCCACGCTTACGCAGCCGCGCCAACAGTTCGAGGCCGTTGAGCCGGGGCAGTGCGACATCCAGCACCACCAGCGCATAGCTTTCGTGTAGCAACAAATGGTCTGCCGCCACGCCGTCTATCGCCACATCCACTGCAAACCCAAGGCCGCTGAGGGCTTTCTGCAACCAATGAGCCAGCTCGGGGTGGTCTTCCACTAACAAGAGACGCATATCACATCCTGTAAACTTTCCCGGTCACTGAAAGGTAAATGAAAGGTTTCTGTTTTAACAATTTAGCAACCCCGTGTCAGCGGGGATTCTCACAAACTGAAACAAAACCGATGGGGAAACGTCATGAAAACAATAATTACCCGTACGCTTACCGCCACTGTTCTGCTGTTTGCGGCCAACCAGGCGTTCGCTTTGGAAGCGCCCAAACGCACCGAATGTATCGCCCCAGCCAAACCCGGCGGAGGCTTCGATCTCACCTGCAAACTGATCCAGGTCTCCTTGCAAGAAACCAAGGCCATCGATAAGCCGATGCGCGTCACCTATATGCCCGGCGGCGTGGGGGCGGTGGCCTATAACGCCATCGTTGCCCAGCGGCCAGCCGAATTTGGCACCGTGGTGGCGTTCTCTGGCGGTTCCCTGCTGAACCTGTCGCAAGGCAAGTTTGGCCGCTACAACGTGGATGATGTGAAGTGGCTGGCGGCAGTGGGCACCGATTACGGCATGATCGCCGTACGCGCCGACTCGCCTTACAAGACGCTGAAAGACTTGATGACAGCCTTCCAGAAAGACCCGAACAGCGTGGTATTTGGTGCTGGAGCCTCAATTGGCAGCCAGGATTGGATGAAAACTGCCCTGCTGGCCCGTGAAGTTGGCGTAGATCCCCACAAGATGCGCTATGTGGCGTTTGAAGGGGGCGGCGAGCCGGTGACCGCGCTGCTGGGTAATCACATTCAGGCAGTATCCGGCGATCTGAGCGAGATGGTGCCTTACCTGAAGGGCGATAAGCTGCGTGTGCTGGCGGTATATGCCGAAGAACGCCTGCCAGGCGAGCTGGCAAACGTCCCTACCGCCAAGGAGCAGGGGTTCAATCTGGTGTGGCCGATCATCCGCGGTTTCTACCTTGGCCCAAAGGTCAGCGAGGCCGAGTATCAATGGTGGATCGACACCTTCAAAACCATGACGGCAACCGAGGAGTTCAAACAACAGCGCGATCTACGCGGCCTGTTTGAATTCAACCTGACCGGGAAGGAGCTGGATACCTACGTGAAAAACCAGGTTAACCAGTACCGCGAGCAGGCTAAAGCGTTCGGGCTGGCCAAATAACCTAGGGGATTGACATGAGCGATCGTATTTTTGCTGCTCTGTGGCTGCTGCTCTGCGGCGGCGGCCTGTTTATCGGTTGGGGCATCCAGAGCGAATACAGCTATGAACCTTTAGGACCACGCCCCTTTCCTTTGGCCATCCTGAGCCTGATGGCCCTGTGTGCCGCATTGCTGCTGTTGCGTCGGCCACAGCTAGTCGAGTGGCCACATAAAAACGTGCTGCAACGCCTGCTGGTGCTGGTGATCACGCTGGTGCTGTACGCCTGGGGATTCGAGTGGCTCGGTTTCCCACTGGCAACGACTCTGCTGACTTTCAGCATTGGCCTGCTGTTCCAGGCCAGTATCAAAGCCGCCTTGATTTCAGGCGTCATAATGGGCGTTTCTCTGTTCTACGCCTTTGATTATTTACTGGATGTCACACTGCCACTCGGCGTTTGGCTGAGCTAACGGGAGCGATAATGGAAACCTGGATGTATTTATCACAAGGGTTCGAAGTGGCGCTACTGCCCCAGAACCTGATGATCGCCCTGATCGGCTGCTTCGTTGGCACTATCGTCGGGCTGCTGCCGGGCCTTGGCCCGATCAACGGCGTGGCGATCCTCTTACCGCTGGCTTTCGCCTTGAAGCTACCCGCCGAGTCGGCCCTGATCCTGCTGGCCACGGTGTATATCGGCTGTGAATACGGTGGGCGGATCTCTTCGATCCTGCTCAACGTCCCGGGGGATGCCGCCGCAATCATGACCGCGCTGGATGGCTACCCGATGGCCCAACAAGGCCGTGCAGGAGTTGCCCTGTCGATCTCCGCCGTCAGCTCTTTCACCGGCTCGCTGGTCGCCATTATCGGCATTATTCTGTTCGCCCCGATGCTGGCCCGCTGGTCGCTGGCGTTTGGCCCGGCAGAATACTTTGCCCTGATGGTTTTTGCCATTGCCTGCCTTGGCAGCATGATGAGCCAGAACCCGTTGAAATCCCTGCTGGCGGCCCTGATTGGTCTGGGGCTGGCCACGGTGGGGGTGGACGCCAATACCGGCGTGTATCGCTTCACCTTCGACAGCGTACACCTCTCCGACGGCATTCAGTTTATTGTGGTGGTGATCGGGTTGTTCTCGGTCAGCGAGATCTTGCTGATGCTGGAAAGCACCAGCACGGGCCAGAAGCTGATCCGTAAAACCGGCCGCATGCTGTTCAACCGTAAAGAGGCCGCCGAGTGCGTTGGCCCGACCCTGCGATCCTCCTTTGTCGGTTTCTTCGTCGGTATTCTGCCCGGTGCCGGGGCGACTATTGCCAGTGCGCTCACCTATATGACCGAGAAGCGCATCAGCGGCAACAGTGAATCGTTCGGTAAAGGGGATATTCGTGGCGTCGCCGCACCGGAGGCCGCCAATAACGCTTCCGCCTGCGGTTCATTTATCCCGATGCTGACCCTGGGCGTACCGGGTTCAGGCACTACGGCGGTGATGATGGGAGCATTGACGCTGTATAACATCACCCCTGGCCCGGCAATGTTCACCGAACAGCCGGATATCGTTTGGGGGCTGATCGCCGCGCTGCTGATCGCTAACGTGATGTTGTTGATCATGAACATCCCGTTGATTGGGCTGTTCACCCGTATGCTGACCGTGCCGCTGTGGTTCCTGGTACCGGCGATCGCCGCCGTTTCCGCCGTTGGGGTCTATGCGGTACACAGCACGACCTTCGATTTGCTGCTGATGGTGGGGCTAGGCGTGTTTGGCTACATCCTGCGCAAAATGCACTTCCCGATGTCGCCGCTGATCCTGGGGTTTGTGTTGGGAGAAATGCTGGAGCAAAACCTGCGCCGGGCGTTGTCTATCAGCAATGGGAACTTTGATATTCTGTGGAGCAGTACCATTGCCCAATGCCTGTTGGTGCTGGCCGTCGCCGTGTTGGTGTTACCCCCACTGCTGCGCAAACTCCGCAAGCACCGTCGTATCAGCGGGGAAGCGACGGAAGTTGAGTAATGCAAAAAGGGCGCTGCATCATGCAGCGCCCCAATGTTGTGAGCCGGTTAAAAATCGGGCGGGACTAACCCGCCCGACTTATTATTGGCGTATAACCTCAACAGCCTGTTCCAAGGCCGTAATATCATCGCTGGCCAACAAGGGCTGGATGCTGGCGAACGCTTCGGCGGACAAATCGTAAATCTGCAACACGAGTAAACGCTCGATTGTCTCCGCAGAAAACCGCCGTTTAATCATCCAGGCCGGATTGCCGCCAACGATAGCGTAGGGCTCGACATCCGCAGTCACCACGCTGCCGGCAGCCACTATCGCCCCTTCGCCAATCGTCACGCCAGGCATCAGCATGGCCCGCATCCCGATCCAACAACCATCGCCAAGGCGGGTATCACCTTTAGGTAAATAAGACGCCTGGATGGTTTCCATAAACGGATACAGGCTCAGCCAATCAATACGGTGGGTATGATTCCCTCCCATCAGGATCACCGCTTCGGCGCCAATACAGACATAATCGCCAATGTGCAACCTGTCTAGCTGCCCCAGTGGCTCCCACTGTTGGCTGACCGCATCGCCGTGTAAATAGCGCACCACGGAGCGTTCAAAGCCGTCATCCCAGCAATGGCTGTAATAACTGTGGGTTCCCTTGATCAGGATATTGGGGTTGGTTACCGTCTGGTGGAGAAATTCTACTTGTGACCAGTGTTTATCAGACATGGCATCTTCTCTTAATTTATTGCAAGAGCCACGGAACGTAATGTCAGTGGCAGCGTTTTCCGTTCAAAAACACTGCCCAATCAAGCGATAAGCGCTCGTTTTAACCTTGGATTAATGATCATTTGCTGTTTGCACCCTGTTGTTTCGCGGCCAATGGTAACAAACCGGCGCAGAAAGCCAAGCCTACTTCGCTCTTCTCAGCATCAATACCCCGCCCATCACCAGCGCGCTACCCAATAGCTGTAACTGGTTCATATTTTCTCCCAACAGGAAGTAGGCGATGACCGCGGTAAACACCAGCTCCAGCGACAGGATAAGGTTGGCCACCGCCAGCGGCAGGGTTTTCAGGCTGATATTGTACAGGCCAAACCCCAGCAGCGTTGGCCCTGCGGCCAGCGTGAGCAGCAACAGCCAGCCACTCCACTGAATGCCTTGAACTCCCTGGGATAGAAACCACAGGTCCCCCGCCATGCCGTGAAATGCCGCCAAGGGGAAAAATGTCAGCAAGGTGTTGAACAACCACTGATACACGGCGGAAAAACCGAATACGTACAGGATAGTATTCCACACCGGGTAGCGCCGCTCGCTGGCGATACGCCCGCCGAGGGTGTACAGGGTGTAACCAATGCCGGACAGCATGCCGACCATCAGCCCCAACAGATCAAAACGGCTGTTGCCCATGCTGTCGCCGTTACTGACCAGGAAGCAGCCACCCAGGCTGACCACGATCACCAGCAATTCGCGCAGGCTGAGGCGTTCGTTGTACATCATCCAGCCCAGGAATACGGTAAAACCGACCGAGCAGTAGGTCAAAATAGTCGCCACCGAAGCGCCATTGAGCGCCACCGACAGCGTCCATAAGCTGTTAAACAACGCCAACAGCAAACCGTAGCCCGCGTAGAACGGCACCTGTTCACGGCGCAGATAGGTCCATTGTGGTTTGAACAGCAGCAATAACGGTAACAACACCAAGGCCACCAGGGCCGCACGCCAGAAGGCCAGCACAAACGTCGGTAGATGGTAATACTCGGTCAGCGCGCGGATGATGATGGCGGTAAAGGCCAACAGCATGGCACTGATTATGGCGATCACGTAACCCTGGTTGGTTCCCCGCAGGATCCCGCCACTGACCACAACTGGTTCTGCTACAACACCCGACGGTAACGACATAACACCCTCAAAATTCCACCGCTTAATTCTCTGGCGGAGATTTTAACGCGGCCAAATTTTGCCACCATAGCCACTTTGCTACGATGTTGTGCAGGCCACTTTTATCGGTGCCAAGCCTTGTTACTCTGGGATATAGTGAAAACAGACTTTTTTGACCGGGCCAATTTCATGCACATTCCACTGGATCGTCAGCAGGACATTCCGCTGTATCTGCAGATCGAAGAAGCGCTGCGCCGCGCCATTCTTGGCGGCACCTTTGCCGATGGCGATAAATTGCCGTCAACGCGCAGCCTGGCCGCCGAGCTTTCGGTCAGCCGCCTGACGGTGGAAAGTGCCTACGCCGAACTGACGGCCAAAGGATTGTTACAACAGCGGCGTGGCAGCGGTGCCTATGTCCGCCACCTGCAACCGGCCCCCATGCAGCAACGGCCAGCATCCAGCGAGCTATTCCCTGCGGATCGCTTCACCACCACCACGTCACGGCTGGACGGTTATCCGGATATTCCTTTGCCGGAGCACATCATCAACTTTGCCGCTGGCGTCGGCAGCCCCAAGGTGTTCCCGCTGGAGGCGTTCCGCAAGATCCTGCTGTCGATCCTCAGCCGTCATGCGGAAGAGGCCTTCAGCTATGGTGATTATTGTGGTTACTACCCGCTGCGCGACACGCTAAGCCGGATCCTGACCGCACAAGGTATCCCCACCCGAGCCGAACAGGTGCTGATCACCAACGGCTCGCAACATGCCATCAGCCTGATTTTCCAGACGCTATTACGCCCAGGGGATACGGTGATTGTCGAAGAGCCCACCTATGCCGAAGCTCTGGGACTGCTGCGCCTGCACCAGATCAACATTGTTCCAGTGCCCAGCGATCGTCATGGCATGTGCGTTGAGCAACTGCCGGAGCTGATCGCCCGGCATCAGCCCAAAATGATCTACACCATCCCCAATTTCAATAACCCCACCGGGCGCTGTATGAGCGAAGTCCGCCGCAGCCGCTTGCTGGCGTTGGCGCAACAGGCCGGGATAGTGATCCTGGAGGACGATTTTGTTGGCGATCTGCGTTACAACGGTAAAAGCCTGCCGTCACTGCGCGCCATGGCTCCCGCTGGCACGGTGATCTATGTCAGTACCTTCTCCAAAATGCTGCTGCCCAGTATGCGCATCGGTTATCTGGTGGCAGACAGCGAACAGTATCTGCAATTCTCACGGCTCAAACACGTCGACAGCTTTACCAGTTCTAACCTGATCCAGCGCGCGCTGGACGCCTTTGTCACCGTTGGCAGCTACGACAAGCAGCTGCGCCGGGCGGGAAGGATATACCGCCAGCACCGAGATGCTATGGTGGCTGCATTAAGCGAGCACCTGCCGCCGGGCTGTCGGTTTGAAATCCCTGCGGGAGGGCTGTTTATCTGGCTGGAATTGCCACCTGCCGTAAGCACCACAACCTTGATGCCAATAGCGTGGCAACAGGGTGTCACCTTTGCCCGTGGCGAATGTTTTTATGTTGAGGAGCAGCACGGCGCACATGGCTTGCGGTTGAATTTTGCCGCCAATACGCCGGAGCTGATTACCGAAGGGATCGCCCGGCTTTGCCGGGCGATTGTTGAGGTGACGGGGAATTAAACGCTGGCCCACCAGAGCCGCAGTTTCATGCCCCAATAGCTGGTCCAGCCGGTGGTGCTTTGCACCACCTTCCCCTGAGAGATCACCACGATGGTCGGCGTTACGCCAATCTGCCACTGCGCCGATAGCTTGCCCTGCTCATCGTTAACTACCGGCAGTTGCAGCTTCTTGGCCGCCAGCCATTGCTCAACCTGCTGGTCATTGCCCGAACGCAGCGCCACGGTCATTACGTTCCCGCCGTTTGCCACCAGTTTGGCCACGTAAGGCGTGGTAAAGCGACAAACTCCGCACCAACTGGCCCAGAAATAGACCAATAAAGGCTTATCCTGGCTGAGCTGCGCCAACGACACCGGCTCTCCGTCCAGGGTTTCCAGCATTTGCTGCTCAAAGGTCAAGGGAGCCTGTGGAGCTCGCCACCAGTCCATGGCGAACGTCACGCCCAGCACGAGCAACAGCAGAATCAGCAGTTCGCGCGTCCAGCGCCGTAACCTAGCCATTTTTCACCTTCGCCAATTGCTGCTTCACTAACGCTTCCAGATCCTCATAAGACACCGCGCCCGGCAGCATCTGATCGCCAATCAGGGTGGCAGGCGTTCCCTGCACGCCAAACTGTTCAGCCAACTGCATATTGGTACGCAGCGTGGTCATGCTCTGCTCGCTAGGTGCCACCGGCTTAACGCCCGTTTTCTCTTGCGCTGCGGCGATGCTGGCGTTGTCATGAAAGCCTTTTTTCGCCATCAGGCGTTGATGCAGCGGCCAGAACTGTTCTGGATGCTGCTCCCAAGCCGTCAACGCCACCCGCGATGAGGCGATCGAGCTTTCTCCTTTGAACGGCAACAGCTTCACCACCAGCGCCACATCGGGATATTTGTTGACGATCTTCTCCAACATCGGATCAAACTGCTTACAGTACGGGCAGTTGTAATCGGTGAAGGCCACCAGCGTCAGCTTGGCATTCTTGGCCCCCAACCTTGGGCTGGCAGGATCGTCGAACAGGATTTTGCTATTTTGCTCAATCGCCTGGCCGAGTTGCTGGCCGTTGGTTTGCTGCTGCCAAGCATTAACCGCTTCCGCCAGAATATCCGGGTTAGAGACCAGCGTTTCGCGGATCAGCTCTTTGATCCGCACTTCCTGCTCGGCGGTGAAAGGGGCCGCAGCCCAGACCGGGGTGACAATCAGCAGCAGTAACATCAGTAACTTGTTCATTATTGGTTTCCTTTGGCAGTAAACAGAGCTTGCAGTACGGCTTCGCGAGTGAGCAGCGGTGACAACACTTCGCCATTTGGCGTGCCGGGGCCATAGATTTGGTTAAAGGGAACGGCAACGCTGCCGCGCTGTTGCAGGAAGGCCGAGATGCTTTCAGACGGGCGGCTCCAATCACCGCGCAGCGCCACTACATCATCAGCGCTGAGCGCTTTTTGCACCTCGTCACGCAGCAATACGTTGTATTTATTCGCCTTGCAGGTCACACACCAGTCGGCGGTCACATCGACAAACACCCGTTTGTTGTCGGCCAACGCCTGCAGAATCGCCTGTTCAGAAAGCGGTTGCCAGGCGATGTTGTCGTGTAACGGCTGTCGCCACTGGTTGGCGGTCAACGATCCCACCAGCAATGCCAAACCACCTACCACCAGCACGCTGGCCGTCGCGATCCCCGCTGACCGGGCACCTAACTGTTGCCACACCGCCAGCAATAAACCGAGCAGCAAGATGGCACCGACAATCAGAGTCGGCTTCACGCCGATATGGTTGGTCATCAGGCTAAGCAGCCAGAGCGAAGAAACCAGCATTAGCAAGCCCAGCGCCAACCTCATCCCGTTCATCCAGCGGCCAGGACGTGGTAGGCGTAACGCCAGCGCAGGCCAGGCGGCAATCAGCAACCAGGGCAGGCTCATGCCAATTCCCAGTGCCACAAACATGCCCCAAAGCACCGGCAACGGAGCCGCCAACGCAAACGCCACCGCCGTTCCCAGGAAAGGCGCCGAGCAAGGCGTCGCCAGCAGCGTGGCAAACGCTCCCTGCCAGAAATGACCGCTCAAGCCATGCCCGTTATGAGTAGCCAACTTGGTATTCAACGAGGAAGAGAGTTGCAGGTGGAACAGGCCGAACAGATTGGCGCTGAACAGCAGCGTCACCAGCACCATAAAGCCGATAAACCACGGGTTTTGGAATTGGATCCCCCAGCCCAGCGCGTGATTGCTCAGGCGCAACAGCGTCATCAGCAAGGCCAGCGCCATGAAGGACACCACGATCCCCAAGGAAGAGGCCAGAAATTGCCAACGCACGCTACGCCGATCGCGCTGTTCGACCTGCAATATGGAACCTAGCTTCATCCCCAGCACTGGCAGCACGCAAGGCATCAGGTTAAGAATGAAACCGCCCGCTAACGCCATCAATACCGCTTGCCACAGGGGGAAAGCCGCGGTGGAAGGCAATGCAAGCGGCCCGCCAATGGTCAGCGTAGCCTCCTGAGCTATCCCTCCATCGCTGAGAACCAGCCGCAGCTGTTTACCATGCAGATCCGGTGCTGCGTCTCCCCAACCATCACTCACGGGAACTCGCGCTTGCAGACTCTCGCCATCACTGCTGACCGTTGGCTTGCCCAGATCGGCTCCTGCCACCGTATCAAAGAACAGCTCAGGTTGTTGCCAGCCCGCGGTACGCTGCGCGCTAATCTGCAACTCACCGTTGTGATAACCGGCACGCAGGCTGTCCACCAGCCCGCTGGCAATCGGCACCTGCCCCATCGCCTGAGCAAAGTCGTGATTGAACTTTGGATCAGCCGGGGTGGTGAGATCCAGTTTGAACGGATAATCGGTCAAGATGCAGACGTTGCTACAGGTGGATAAGGTAAGCGTACCCGCCAGTTGCTGCGGCGCAGCGCCCTTCAATACGATGGGCACTGTTACCCGCTGCTGATAGCCCTGCGTCGAGATCCCTGCCACGTCAAAGCGCTGCGGCGTTGGCCAGAACCAGGTTGCCGGTGGTGGGTTGCCCTGCCAGGTGATTGCTGGCGCAATACCTCCTTCCCCTGGAGAGCGCCAGTAGGTTTTCCATCCTTTTTCCAGCTCAACAGCGAGCAGCACACGGGTTTCGTCCCCGTTGCTGGTGTCGGCACGCAGCCTGACTTTTGCATGATCGTTCTGCGGGCTTTGCAGCCAGCCGCTATCCGCCGCCTGTGTCGCAGGTAGCCAAAGCAATAACAGGCAAGCCAATGCCAGCCTGATGATATTCCACATAGTTATTCTCCATAAATAAATTAGTCACTCGGTTTGGCGAGGGATTAACTCATTCACGGAACACGCATAATCGCAGATGCACCCTGAGGGTGGTGGGGGAAATAACGCGTACAGGAGGGAACGACAAGCGTGGAGCGATGATCGGGGTCAACAGGACCAGTAACATCCCCAGGCCAAACAGCACGTTTTCAAACATCACCGGTGGAGAGGCCAACAACGATTTGGCACTCAGCTCACAGGGGGTCGTGGTGGTGGACTCTTCATCACCGCTGGCCACGGATTGGCTAACGCTGACAGAGGGCAGGCCAAGGGCCAGTTGCAAGGTATGCAAGCCCGCCATGCGCTGGGTGAGGCACGTCAGTACCACCAGGCAAGCCAGGGTTAAAAACCATTTTGCAATCCGCTGCCGATTTATCATCACGCCCTCAATGCCGTATCTGCGCCTATCTTAGCGGCGCAAACAGGATAAGCAACGATTGGCCTGTAAAGAAATGTCTGGCGGCGGTATTGATGGCACGAAATTACAGGTATCATAAGCGATTAAGCCTGTGCTTTTCGCCGGGTATGTCGACTTTATACACTGCGAAGGACTGGTGATATGCAACCGTTAAGTGGACCTGGCGCTCCTGGCGCAGCCGATCACCCTCCAACCGCTGGCAAAATCCCTCCTGCCGACGATCAACCGCTCTCCCCAGCCCAACGCACCCAGTTGGAAAAACTGATCGTCAAGATCATGGCCCTCAGCCCGGCCAAGTCCGCCGAGATCTGGGCCACGCTGCGTCATGAATTAGGGGCGGATAACCACAGCGAACTGTTGGCGCGCCATTTTCAACCGGCGGAGCAGCTACTGCAAAACCGCCTTGGCGTGGCACAACAGAGCCATGCCAGCCGCCAACTGCTGCAACAGCTCACCGAACTGTTGCCACAAGGCAATAACCGCCAGGCGGTCAGCGACTTTATCCGCCAGCAGTTTGGCCATACGGTGTTAAGCCAGTTGAGCCATCCACAGCTCCAGCAAGTGTTGAACCTGCTGCAAACCGGCGAACTGACAATCCCTCACCCGCAACAAACGGCCACCAGCGATCGTTCGCTGCTGCCTGCGGAACATCAGCACTTGCAGTTGCAGGTCACCAAGCTTAGCGCGGCCACCGGTGAGACAACGGCCAAACTCTGGCAGGCACTGTTCGATCTGGTCGGGGTAAAAATCAACGATCCGTTGCCCGCACGCCACTTCCAACTGCTCAGTCAGTTTATGCAGGTGAAATTGGCGCTCAGCCCGCAAACGGCGCCGACGCTGCAAAACCTGCTGGCGGTATTGAAACAGCCAGCAGACCAGCAAGAGCAGCAACAGCTCAATGACTATTGCCAGAGCCGCTTTAACGGCAACCTGAATACGCCGCTGACCCACGCACAGTTAAACGACGTGATCCAGCAGCTGTTTACCCGCCGTCTGGACAAGGCTGGCCACGCTCCGTCATTACACAGTGACGTCCAACAGCCACAGCCATTGCTTAACCCACTAATCGCCGCCCTGCCGCAGCCTTTACAGTCGATGTTCAGTAAGCCTCTGGCGCTGGTTGTCGGCGTTATCGTATTGATATTGGTACTGTGGGCGCTGTTTTAACAGCCGCACTCCGGTGCTTTATCCCGCCCCTGCATCGTACCCAGCTCAACACCGATGGCCACCGGATGGCCATCGCGTAGCCAGAAATCCAGCCCGCCAATCAGCTCTTTGACCCGAAAGCCAAGCTTGGCCAACTTGTATGCCCCCTGGGTGGAACCGTTACAGCCGATACCGTCGCAGTAGGTGACATAGACCTTGTCGCGATCGAGAGATGAGGTGCTGCTTTCATCCATTAAACGATGGGGAAAGCTCACCGCGCCAGGAATGTGCCCGGCGGCGTACAACGTACTGGCACGGGTATCGATCACCACAATCTCGTTGACGCCATTGCGCAAATCTTCCGCCACATCCGCCGAGTCGGCGTAGAAGGCGAGCTTTGCCGCCAGATAATCCAGGCTTTGTGCCGCCGTAGCCGGGGGATAGGCCAATACCAATGAAGAGATGCTCATAATAGAACTCCAATGCATTAAGAGTGATGACAAAGTGCTTGAGTCAAATTAACCCAGTAGCAGCCAACCCACTAACGTAGCCCAGGCCAGGAACGGTATCGAATAGTAATGGAACTGCAGCCAGATCTGGCGTTCTCCCGCCATCCGCAGGGCGATCAGGTTCGCCAGCGATCCGATCGCCAGGCCAAATCCCCCGGCGTTTACCGCATAGGCCACCAAGGCGCTGGACGGCACATAGTTCAGCAACAAAATGGTCGCCGGGACGTTGCTGATCACTTGGGATAGCGCAATCCCCAACGCATACACGCTGCCATCCGCCAGCGAGGCAATCTGGTCAAACAGCGGTTGCACCGCCGGCAGTTGGGTCAGCAAACCAATATTGATAAACATGGCGAGAAATACAAAGATCAGGCTCCAGTCGATCTGCAGCAGCACCTGGCGAGCCAACAGCAGAAAACCGGCAAACACCAGTAACATGCCATACAACGGCACGTCCAAATCCAGGCAGATCAGAAAGGCCACATACAGCGCGACACTGGCCAGCAACAGGCGCATTTGATAAGGATAAGGTTGGGTGTTCGGGGCTTTGACAATTTTCCGCGCCGGGAAACTGAACCAGGTGACCACCAGCAGGCTCAGCATCATGATAATGCCGAACGGTGCCATGCGCCCGATAAACTCCATAAAGGTCAGCGAAGACTTGCTCCACAGCAATATGTTCTGCGGATTGCCAATCGGCGTCAGCAACGACCCGGCGTTAACCGCCAGTGCCTGGAAGATGATCAGGCGGCTTATCGGCAGTGAAGAGAGCTTTTTCAGCGTAATGGTCAACGGGATCACGATGAACAGCGCCACATCGTTGGTGAGAAACGACGACAGCACCGCAGCGGCACACACCAGAAACAGAGCCAGTGAGCGTTCACTTTGCAGGGTGTTCACGATCTGGCGGCCGATAAAATCGAAATAACCGCTCACCTCAACGCCTTTGGTCAGCAGCATCAACCCCAGCAGGGTCATGATGGTGCGCCAATCGATAAAGCCAGAGAGTACACTCAGCGACTGTGGCCCAATGGCGTACAGCAGCATCCCCATCAGCAACAACGCATGCAGAAAGCGATCATGCAAAAATGGCCTCAACAAACTGGTCACCGCATTTGAACTCATGGATTTACTCTTATTTTTCAAGCTAAGGCTGGAAAACGACGTTAGCCGAAGCTCTTGAATTACGCCAGTAAAAAAGCACGTTGCCCTTTCCATTTATCGTATTTTGTTTTATACCCGTCGTCTTTCCCTGCTTTTAGGATTTTCTATGGCCAATTCCATTGCCAAAAGGCTGCTGCTCAGCGCGGCGCTGATGCTGCTAGCCGCCTGTAACGATGCCAACACCCGCCCCCAGATCGACATCGAAGGCAAAACCATGGGGACGTTCTATAGCGTAAAGGTCAGCGGTACTATCACCGAGAGCAAACAACAATTGCAGCAGGAGATCGATGCGCTGCTGGAACAGGCCAACGACGATATTTCCACTTACCGCCCCGATTCGGCGTTATCCCGCTTCAACCAGAACACCACTGCCGAGCCACAGCCCATCCCCCGTGGAATGGCCGATATCATTCTCACCGCTCAGCGCATTGGCCGTGATACCGGGGGCGCGATGGATATCACCGTCGGCCCGTTGGTTAACCTGTGGGGTTTCGGCCCGGATAAGCGGGCCGTCAAGGTCCCCAGCCAGCAGCAGATCGATGCAGCCCGTCAGCATATTGGTTTGCAGCATCTGAAACTGCTGAGCGACAGCCGAGGAGAATGGCTGCAAAAAGATCTCCCTGAGATGTATGTCGACCTCTCCACGCTGGGCGAAGGCTACGGGGTAGATCAGTTGGTCCAGTTGATGGCGCGCAAAGGCATCACCAACTATCTGGTATCGGTGGGCGGAGCCGTTTCATCACGCGGCGTGAATGGCCAGAACAAGCCTTGGCGGGTGGCAATCCAAAAGCCCACCGACCGCGAAAATGCGGTGCAGGCGCTGGTGGATTTGCAAGGCTACGGCATCAGCACTGCGGGGAGTTACCGTAACTACTTCGAACAGGACGGCCAGCGCTATTCCCACGTGATCGATCCCGTCACCGGGCGGCCGATCACCCATAAGCTGGTTTCCGTTACGGTGATTGCCCCTACGGCGCTGGAGGCCGACGGTTGGGATACCGGGTTGATGGTGCTGGGTACGGAAAAAGCGCTGAAACTGGCCGAAGAAAAAGGACTGGCGGTGTATTTGATCAGCAAAACCGATGACGGCTTCAGCGCGGTGATGACTCCGCAGTTTAAGGCATTTTTAGTGCAGTAACCCTGTGAAATCCCCCCAGCAGGGGGGATTTACGCTCGTTATCGGTGAATTTACTCTACTTTCTCACCGGATTTTTCATCCTTTCTGTGCAGCAGCGAATACACCGCCGGGATCACCAGCATCGATAGCAATGGCGCACTCACCATACCGCCAATCATCGGTGCGGCAATCCGCTGCATCACCTCTGAACCTGCACCACCGCCCCACATAATCGGCAGCAAACCGGCCATAATGGTCGCCACCGTCATCACCTTGGGTCTGACGCGCAACACTGCGCCTTCGCTAATCGCCGCCATCAGTTGCTGATGACTTAACGGCTGGCCCGGTTGACGATGTTTCGCCAACGCCTGATTAAGGTACAGCACCATAATCACGCCAAACTCTGCCGCTACCCCGGCAAGGGCAATAAAGCCCACCGCCCCCGCCACCGACAGGTTGTAATCGAGCAGATACAGCAGCCAGACCCCACCTATCAGCGCAAACGGCAGCGTCGCCATGATCAGCAGCGCATCGCTCACGCTGTTGAAGGTGACAAACAGCAACACAAAGATGATCGCCAGCGTCACCGGCAGCACAATCTTCAACTGGGCGCTGGCGCGTTCCAGATACTCAAACTGCCCGGACCAACTGAGGGAAACCCCGGCGGGCAGCTTCACCTGCTGCGCCACCACCTGTTGCATCTCCTCCACCGCCGATTTCAAATCGCGCCCGCGCAGATCGACATAGATCCAATCGGAAAGCCGGGCATTCTCGCTTTTCAGCATCGGTGGCCCTTCGGTGATGCGAATATCCGCCAGTTCTGCCAAAGGTACTTGCCCACCGGTCGCCGTCACCACCGGTAATTCACGCAGCTTTTGCAGCGAATCACGGATCTCCCTTGGGTAACGGACGTTGATCGGATAACGCGCGCGCCCTTCAATGGTTTCAGCGATGTTTTCCCCTCCCACCAACGTGGCAACCACTGATTGCAGCTCTTTCACCGAAACACCGTAACGCGCTGCACGCTGACGATCGATATCGATATCCACATAGCGCCCTCCGGCCAGGCGCTCCGCCAGCGCGGAAGTCACACCCGGAACCTGCTTCACCACCTGCTCAATCTGGCTGGCCGCCTGCTCAATATCGGCAATATTGCTGCCGTTGACCTTGATGCCTACCGGGCTTTTGATGCCGGTCGCCAGCATATCCAGACGGTTACGGATCGGCGGCACCCAGACGTTGGCAATGCCGGGCACCTTGACCACGCTGTCCAGTTCGGCCACCAGTTTGTCCATCGTCATGCCGGGCCGCCACTGGTCGCGGGGCTTAAAGCGAATGGTGGTTTCCAGCATGGTCAACGGGGCCGGATCGGTTGCCGTCTCCGCCCGCCCGGCCTTGCCAAAGACCGTGTCCACTTCCGGTACGGTTTTGATCAAGCGGTCGGTCAGTTGCAGAAGCCGTGCCGCTTCACGGGCTGAGATCCCTGGCAGCGTCGAAGGCATATACAGCAGATCCCCTTCGTCCAACGGTGGCATAAACTCGCTGCCCAGACGGCTGAGTGGGAATAAGGTCAGCACCAACAGCAGAGCGGAAATCCCCAGGGTGGTTTTAGGCCGTGCCAGCACCGCCGACAGCAACGGCTGATACATACGGATCAACCAACGATTGATCGGATTGGCATGTTCGTCCGGAATGCGGCCCCGGATAAAATAGCCCATCAGCACCGGTACCAACGTGATGCCCAACCCCGCGGATACCGCCATCGCATAGGTCTTGGTGAACGCCAGCGGCGCAAACATCCGCCCTTCCTGTGCCTGTAGCGAAAACACCGGGATAAACGACAGGGTGATGATCAACAGACTACAGAACAGCGCAGGGCCAACCTCAACCGCCGCCTGCTCTGAGATGTGCCAGTAATCTTTTGAGGTGGGCTGCTGGCCGGGATGACGTTGCCGCCACTGCTCCAGCACCTTGTGCATGTTTTCGATCATCACGATCGCCGCATCCACCATCGCGCCGATGGCAATGGCGATCCCTCCCAACGACATGATGTTGGCGTTAACGCCCTGATAGTGCATCACCACAAAAGCGCCCAGGATCCCCAGCGGCAGAGTCACCATCGCCACCAGCGCCGAACGGAAGTGGGACAGGAACAAGGCGCACACCACCGCAACCACCAGGAATTCTTCCAACAGCTTGAATGACAGCGTATCGATCGCGTGCTCGATCAGTTGCGATCGGTCATAAACCGGCACGATCTCCACGCCCGGCGGCAGGGTGTGCTGAAGCTGTTGCAGCTTGGCCTTCAGCGCATTAATGGTTTCCAGCGCATTCTTACCGTAGCGCATTACCACAATGCCGCCAGCCACTTCACCTTCACCGTTGAGCTCCGCCACGCCACGGCGGATTTCCGGCCCCTCACGTAGCTCTGCCACCTGCGACAGCAGGATCGGCACACCGTCGCGCGCAGTGATCACCACGTTATTAAAGTCGGCGAGTTTTTTCAGGTAGCCGGAGGTACGCACCATATACTCAGCCTCCCCCATTTCCAGCAGCGCACCGCCGCCTTCCTGGTTGGCATCCTGAATGGCGCTCACCACCTGCTGATGGGTAATGTTCAGCGCCCGCATACTTTGCGGATTTAATATCACCTGATATTGCCGCACCATGCCGCCAACGCTGGCCACTTCCGCCACGTTAGGCACGGTTTTCAGCTCAAACTTGAGCGTCCAGTCCTGCAAGGCGCGTAAATCCGCCAGGCTGTGTTTACCAGTACGATCGACCAGCGCATACTCATAGACCCAGCCAACGCCGGTTGCATCCGGGCCCAGCGCCACTTTAACCTGTGGCGGCAGCGAGGACTGCACCTGGCTGAGTGACTCCAGCACCCGCGAACGCGCCCAGTAAGGATCGGTACCGTCTGCAAACAGAATGTAGACATAGGCATCGCCGAACATGGAGAAGCCCCGCACCGTGCTGGCTCCCGGCACCGTCAGCATGGTGGTGGTCAGCGGGTAGGTCACCTGATCTTCTATTACCTGCGGCGCCTTGCCCGGATAGGTCGCCCGGACGATCACCTGCACGTCAGAGAGATCGGGCAGCGCATCCAGCGGCGCCTTCTGCAACGCCCATACGCCCCACCCGGCCAGCAATATCGAAGCCAGTAATACCAACAGGCGATTGCGTATCGACCAGCGGATCACGGAGGCGATCATTGGTGGCCTCCTTGCGGCATGATCTGGCTGATGTGCGAACCGTTTTCATCCACGCTAAAGTGGAACATCACCTTGCTGCCGATGCCAATTCCTGCGGGTAGGCCACCCGCTGGCAAGGTGAAATCCATGGTCATCGCAGGCCATTGCAACTCTGCGACCGGATCGTGCGACAGCGTGACGGTATCATTATCCACCGCCTCGACTACGCCCAGAGTCTGATACTGTTTTCCCCCCTCCTGTGCGGCCATCTGCGGCAAGGCGCTGCGCATGCTGGCTTCGGAATCAATCAGGAACTGGCCTGAGGTGACCACCTGTTGCCCGGCCTGCAGACCCTGTTTAATTTCTACCCAGCCGTCCTGTGCCAGACCGGCGACCACGTCAACCGGAGCAAAGTGGCCGTTCCCTTCCGCCACCAGCACCCGGTTGCGATCGCCACTGCCGATCAGCGCCTCCTGCGGGATAGCCAGCACCGGCTTGGCCCCGGCATTTTGCGCCAGTTGCACCTGCAAATACATGCCCGGCTTCAGACGTTGCTGCGGGTTTTTCAGCACGATACGCGCTTTAAAGGTGCGAGTAAGCGGATCGACATTAGGCAGCAGTTCGCTAACCTCCCCGGTAAAGCGTTCACCTGGCCAACTGGCGGAGCTGGCGGCCACCGCATCGCCAACCTGCAACAGCCCGGCCTGCGCCTGCGGGTAATCAATCACCATCCACACAGGATCAAGACTAGCCAGCTCAAACAGGCCCTGCGTCGCGGTGACCTGCATCCCTTCCCGTGCGTCCAGCTTGTTGATAAATCCACTTTCCGGGGCGGTAAGGGTAATGCGGGTCTGGGGTTGGCCACTGCGTTCAATCTGGCGAATGATGGCTTCAGGCATAAACTGCAACGCCAGACGCTGGCGAGCAGCAGAGGTCAGTGCGCTATCGCCCAGTTTGCGGATCGCCAGGTATTCCTGCTGTGCAGCACTCCAGTCCGGGATCCACAGCTGTGCCAGCGCTTGTCCTTTCTTTACCTGCTGCTGGCTGGCACGCACATAGAGTTTGTCTATCAGCCCGTTGGCCCGAGCGGCAATCACCTGCACACCGCGCTCATCGGTGGCAACGCTGCCATAGGCATCAAGCTGCAAATTCAATTCACGCAGTTGTGCAGCCGCTGTACGGACGCCCAGATTCTGCTGCTGGCGGGCGCTGATAGTGACACCACCGTCACCCTGCTGTTCATCGGCATAGCGTGGCACCAGTTCCATATCCATAAACGGCGATTTGCCCGGCTTATCAAAACGCTGGCCTGGCACCATCGGATCGTACCAATACAGCACCTGCCGTTCAGCACCGCCGCTAGCAGGTTGCGCCGCGGTTTTTTCCCCGGCAAACCAGTAACCGCCCATAGCACCGCCCAATAAGGCGGCTAACAGCGTCAGGCTAAAACGCATTTTCATCAGATTGCCTCCTGCACGGTGAGATAACGGATAGCGGCCCACAGCTGCGCCAATTCACGCGCGGCCTTACCGGCGCTCAGACGGCTGTCGAGCAAGGCCCGGCGCGCTTCCAACACCGAGGAGAGATCGCTTTTGCCACTGCGGTATTGCGCCAGTTGCAGTGCCACGCGCTGTTGTTGCAGTGGGATTGCTTGCTGCTGTTGACGCTGCCATTGCGCCTGTGCAGCCTGATACTGCGCCAACAGAGTATCTAGCTGGGCCTGATGGTCGCGGATCAATAACGTCAACTGATCGTTGGCCTCCATCGAACGGGAAACGTCGGCGGCATAGTCCTTATCCTGCCGCTGGGAGCGGAACAGCGGCAGATCGACGGTAAACATCACGCCCGCCATATCCTCATAGCCATCGGCCCGTTTGCCATACGACACCTCTATGCCCACATCAGGAATGGCGGCCACCTCGGACTGTGCCGATCGCGCCTTGGCCACATCGGCCTCACGGCTTGCCTGCACTACCTCCGGATGCTGTTTGATCGCTTGTCGCAACAGGTTGCTCTCGGCGGGCAGGCGCTCGAAACGTGGCAACGGCCCACCGATCCCCTCAACCTGCTGCCCGGTCAACTGGGTCAAGCGCGCCTGGGCGATGGTGACGTCACGCTGCGCCTCGCTGAGCCGGTCCTGCATCGCCAACAGCGTCAGGCGAGCATCGATGACGTTAGCGGCGGGCGAACTGCCACTGGCCACTCCGGCATGTTGGGCGGCGATTTGCTTTTCACTTTCTTTGAGCAAAGCCGTGGCATCTTTCAGCGTCTGCTGGCTCAACGCCAGTTCCAACCAGGCCTGTGCCGTCTGCTGCTGCAAGCGGGCACGGATTGTCGCACTGTTGGCCTCGGTTTTACTGGCCTCGGCACGCAGGGTATCCGCCTTACGCTGGCGCTTGGTACTGCTGACGTAATCCTGCATGATGCCAACCCGCTCCATGGTCATCCCTTCACGGGTCAAACGCCGGGCGTTACCACCTTGTACCGGCACGTTTTCAATGCCGAATTTCAGCTTGGGATCGGGTAGCTCCATCGCCGAATCCGCCATGTTTTGCAACGCATTCACCTGATGCTGGTTGGCCGAGAGCTCGGCGGAATAGCGCTCGGCCGCCGCCAGCGATTGCTCCAACGTCAGGCCGGTTGCCTGCGCACTCGCCGTCCAACAGGCGAGCAGCAGCCAGCCCACCCGCAAGGGGTGAGAAAGTAGTCTGGACATGGTGCCCCCGTTAGTCTTGGCTGGCGCGGATGGCGGTCAGCTGATAGCCGCCGTCAACCTGACGGAAGCTGAACTCCACCGCAGTCCCGGCAGCCAAAGCAGGCAATGGCGGCTGTGGCTGAAGGAAATTCATGGTCATCGGCGGCCAGTTCAAGGCAGGGATGGCTGGGTGGGCGAGCGATACTTTCTGCTCACCCCAGGCCTTAACGGTCCCTTTAGAGTGATAGACGGCGACGTCTTGGCTGGCATGTTGGTGATGTTGCATCTCCGCAGCGGAGACGAATGAAGAGAACATCAGAGAGATGAAAACGGCAGTGATCAGATTACGCATAACGATAGCTCCATAGAATAGACAAAAACAACTCAGGTCACCGTGCTGGACGGCAAAGCGGTTGGTTTGGCTATTCACGGAAGCGGCAGAAGACGATCTCTGCCGGCGGGCCTGCTATCGGAGGGGTTTGCCAATCGAGGTGTGAGAACTGCGCCTGGGGCTGAGGATCGGCAACCAACAGCTCACTGTTGGCAGGTATTACTGCCGCCAGGGCAAGGCTACCGTGGTCTTGCTGTGCCGAATCTGGGACGCAGTGCTTTTCACACAGCGGCCCTTCGGCCTGCATCATCTCATTGGCTAGCGCATCGGCGGCCTGCATATGCATCGTATGCTGCGCGGCTGGCGCAACGGTGGTGAGTTGCAGGTTGCAGTGATGGCTGGCGATCGCCAGTTGGCTATTGAGCAGTAGCCAGCAGACGGCCAATAGCCATGCTGCAGCCCGCTTCTTGGCGAAGCGCAACCGGTGCATAGATAATGAGATGGACGCCAAAGCCGACATGCAAAAATTCCAGAGTAAGAAACCGTGCTGAGTATATCGGCAGAAAACCGTCACAGGAACGGAATTTACACCCGCTGACAAAGCCGCCTCGGAACGATCCTGTAAACTGGAAATGCTTTGATTTCAGTCAACTACGCTGCTTAAAAAATCCCGTTAATCATAGCAAAAACCGGCTTTCGCCGGTTTCCATGATTAATTTAGTCCCAAGGTCCACTGGGCTATTTTGAAGTAGATGATCAAGCCGGTGCCGTCTATCAGCGTAGTGATAAACGGGGCGGAGACTACGGCAGGATCCACACCGAAGCGTTTCAATGCCATTGGGATCACGGAAGAGACAATCGCGGCCCAGAGCGTGATACAAACCAGGGTCAGGCTCACAATGAGCGTAATCTCATAGCCGATACCCATCATCCAGCCACGGAACGCACCAGCACAGGCCAGCGTTAACGCTATCATGACCGAAGTCGTCATTTCCTTGCTCAGTACGCGCCCCAAATCGCGCATGCGAACCTCTCCCAAAGCCATCGCTCGCACAATGGTGGAGGTGATTTGCGTACCACTGTTACCACCTGTACCCACCAATAGCGGGATAAAGAAGGCCAGGGCAATCGCCGCTTCCAATGACTCTTCAAAATGCTGAATAACCGTGCTGGTATAAGCCTCGGCGACGAACAGCAACAGCAGCCACACGCTACGTTTTTTCCACAGCTCGAAGGAGCTCATTTCAAGGTAAGGCTTATCAAGCGGCAGGCTTGCCCCTTGCAAATGGGCATCCTCGGTGTTTTCATCCTCGATAATCTGCGCGATTTCGCGCTCGGTTAAGCAGCCGACCAAACGGCCATTATCCACCACCGCCACAATATCTAAATTATTATTGTCCACCAGTTTGGCGATATGTTCACGTTCGTCCGTGGGTTTTACATGGAAGAAGGTGGTTTCCATCATATCCTTGATACGCTCGCCATGATGTTCTTCCTGCAATAAACGTTTAACAGAAAGAACGCCCACCAGTTTGGTGCCATCTTCAATAAAGATTTGTGCGGGAATATCGTCGTTGGAAAGTTGGTTAACGAATATTTTCCTGGCTTCGCCAACGTAAAGATCCTGATGCAGAACAGAGACTTTTTTGTTCATATAACGCGCGATGGCGTCGTCTTCAAAGTTGGCGTTTTGGTAAAGGTCTTGCAATACAACATGTGACATTCTAGATACTCCCGATTGAAAGATGGAGTCTCATAGAGGCGACAAGACAGGACAGCAAAAGCCGATCCCCACGTCTTGGGTTTAGCACTATACAACGTATCCCCAGGGGGAAGTTACCTTAGCAATGCCTTGATTCGGCTAATGCTTGTTTTACCCTTGGTGGCCTCTCTCGATGCCATTAGAGCGGTAACTTGTGTTCGTATAGGAGCCTCGCCATAACGAGATCGTAAAGCTAGATAAAGCGTGGGCATTATGACTGGTTTGATTATTCGTATAGGAGAAATGGTAATTTCGTTGAGGTATTATTTATTTTTTGGGACAAAAATTAACCGGGTTAATTTATTATCCTGTCAGGCCACGGCTAAATTAAACGAAAAAACGCTCGCCGTTTAAGTTATCTGCTGTCAGTTTTTTGATCTGAGAAATCTTAATTTTCACTGATATAAGGTAACGCGTTAAAAACGCATAAAAAAACGGGCACCTATTACGGTGCCCGATTGATAATAGAACGCCTTAGGCTTACTTCTGCAGTTTACGCATTACCAGCGTAGCGTTGGTGCCGCCGAAACCGAAGCTGTTGGACATGACCGTGGTCAGCTCACGCTTGGTTGGCTCGGTCACGATGTTCATCCCTGCCGCCTTCTCATCGAGGTTATCGATGTTGATGCTTGGCGCAATGAAACCGTGCTCGACCATCAGCAGGCTATAAATCGCTTCCTGCACGCCCGCCGCACCCAGTGAGTGGCCGGTCATGGCTTTGGTTGAAGAGATGGCCGGAGTGTTATCGCCAAAGACTTCGCGGATCGCACCCAGCTCTTTCACGTCGCCGACCGGCGTGGAGGTGCCGTGTACGTTCATGTAGTCGATTGGAGTGTCTACGCCCTGCATTGCCATCTTCATGCAACGCACCGCGCCTTCACCCGATGGAGCCACCATGTCGGCACCGTCTGAAGTGGCACCGTAACCGATGATTTCCGCATAGATATGTGCGCCGCGAGCCAGAGCGTGCTCCAACTCCTCAACCACTACCATGCCGCCGCCGCCTGCGATAACGAAACCGTCACGCGCTGCGTCATAGGTACGGGAAGCTTTTTCTGGCGTGTCGTTGTAGCTGGTGGAAAGCGCGCCCATGGCGTCGAATTCGCAGGCCATTTCCCAGCACAGCTCTTCACCACCGCCAGCAAAGACGACGTCTTGTTTGCCCAGTTGGATCAGCTCAACGGCGTGGCCGATGCAGTGTGCTGAAGTTGCGCAGGCAGAGCTGATGGAGTAGTTCACGCCGCGAATTTTGAATGGGGTAGCCAGGCAGGCAGAAACGCCTGATGCCATCGCCTTGGTCACCATGTAGGGACCAACGCCACGCAGGCCTTTGGCGCGCATACCGTCAGAACCCGCAACCTGGTTACGTGGAGAACCACCGCCGGAACCGACCACCAGACCGGTGCGATCGTTGGACACCTGATCGGCTGCCAGGCCGGAATCTTGAATCGCTTGTTCCATGGAGAGATAGGCGTAAACCGACGCGTCGCTCATAAAGCGCATCACTTTACGGTCAATCAGACCGGTAGTGTCGAGTTTGACATCACCCCATACGTGACTACGCATGCCGGAATCTTTCAGCTCCTGGGAGAAGGTGATCCCAGAGCGGCCTTCCTGCAGACTTGCCAGGACCTCCTGCTGGTTGTTACCAATGCTGGAGACGATTCCCAGGCCAGTAATCACTGCACGTTTCATTCAAGTACCTCTTCCACAATTTACATTCGGGATTTTGCAACGCACTTTAGCGTACAGATGTACGCCGAACAAGTCCGATCAGAATAATTTTGCATTATCTTTACCCAGTTTGCACCTCGGGACTACCCCCGTTAAAATCGCGCTATCCCTTGAGTTACGAGCAACCTACCGTGAGCAATGCCCCCATCCAAACCGCAGCGTTAAGCTGGAATGAACAAGGTACACCTGTTTCGAAACAGTTTGATGACGTCTATTTTTCCAACCAGGATGGGCTGGAGGAAACCCGCTACGTCTTTCTGGGGGGCAACCGCTTGCCACAACGCTTCAGCGATCACCCTCGCTCACTGTTTATTGTGGCTGAAACCGGCTTCGGTACCGGGCTGAATTTTCTGACTCTGTGGCAGGCCTTTGCCCGTTTTCGCCAGGAGACAACGGCGGCGAGTTTGCAGCGTCTGCATTTTATCAGCTTTGAGAAATACCCGTTGCAGTTGGAGGATCTGGCGGCAGCCCATGCCCAATGGCCAGAACTGGCTCCCTTTGCCGATGAGCTTCGCGCCCAGTGGCCTTTGCCGCTGCCAGGGTGCCACCGCCTGCTGCTTGCCGAAGGGCAGATCACGCTCGATTTATGGTTCGGTGACGTCAATACCCTGCTGCCGCACTTTGACGCCAGCATGAACGATCAAATTGACGCCTGGTTCCTCGATGGCTTTGCGCCGTCCAAAAACCCCGATATGTGGAGCGAACCGCTGTTTGCCACCATGGCGCGTTTTGCCCGCCCAGGCGGCAGTTTTGCCACCTTCACTGCCGCAGGGTTTGTCCGCCGTGGATTGCAGCAGGCCGGGTTTGAGGTTACCAAATGCAAAGGCTTTGGCCAGAAACGCGAGATGCTCACCGGTCAGCTACCTGCCGACACCCCGGCAAGCGTCAATCCAAGCCCGTGGTTCCTGCGCCCGGCAGCGGAGAATACCGACGATGTCGCCATTATTGGCGGCGGCGTAGCCAGTGCGCTCACCGCGTTGGCCTTATTGCGCCGTGGGGCCAGGGTGACCTTGTATTGCGCCGATGCACAGCCCGCAGAGGGCGCATCCGGCAATCGCCAGGGGGCGCTGTACCCATTGCTGAATGGCCGGGGCGATGCGTTGGAAAACTTCTTCTGCGCCGCCTTCCCCTTTGCCCGGCGCCAGTATGACGCCTTGCTGCAACAGCAGGTTGAGTTCGATCACCAGTGGTGTGGCGTCAGCCAACTGGCCTATGACGAGAAAAGCGCAGGCAAGATAGCCAAGATCATGGCCGTTGCCTGGCCGCACACTCTGGCACATCCGGCCGACCGCGCTACGCTTAGCGCACTGAGTGGGATCGATACGGGATTTGGTGGCATTCACTATTCGCTCGGGGGATGGCTGTGCCCTGCCGACCTGACGCGTGCCGCGATTGCCCTGGCCGAACGGCAGGGATTGGTTTGCCACTATCTGCATACGCTTTCCGATTTGAACCGCCATGATGAAGGTTGGCAGTTGCATTTTGCTAAGGGAAAAACTCACCAACATGCGACGGTGATCCTGGCTAACGGGCATCAACTCACCACTCTGGCACCTAGCTCCGCACTACCGGCATATGCGGTGCGCGGCCAGGTTTCACATATTCCTACTACGCCAATCTTGAGTAAGTTAAAACAGGTACTGTGTTACGACGGTTACCTGACGCCGGTGAATCCTGGCAATCAGCAGCACTGCATTGGTGCCAGCTACCAGCGTGGTGAATCAGGCACTGAATATAGCCAGACAGAGCAGGAAGAGAACCGCGATCGCCTGCTGCGCTGTCTGCCAGAACAGGATTGGCCGCAAGAAGTTGATATCAGCGGCCAGCAAGCACGCTGTGGTGTACGCAGCGCTACGCGCGACCACATGCCGATGGTAGGTGCCGTACCGGACTATCAAGCCACTCTGGCGCTGTATGGCGATTTACAGCAGCAACGCCAGCGCGGCGAAGCAATTGCCGATGCGCCAATGTATCCGGGATTGTTTATGATCGGAGCCTTGGGCTCACGCGGTCTGTGCTCAGCGCCGTTGGCCGCGGAGATTTTAGCGGCTCAGCTGTTTGGCGAGCCCTTACCGGGGGATAGCGAGATGTTGGCAGCGTTGAACCCAAACCGCATGTGGGTCAGGAAGCTACTGAAAGGACGAGAGGTATAGTTCACTTGAGGGGCCAGCGTGATGCCGTCCCCTTTAGAGCAATTACTCTGTCGGCAACGCTGTTTGATACAGGTTTTCCCACATGCCCAGCACCAGTACCTGATCCGGTGGGGAAAGTTCCCCGGCCTTGATGGCCTTATCCAGGCTGCTCTGCACCCGTACCTTGAGCTGCTCGGCGCTGTGTTCGGCATGTTCTTCCGATTCCGCCACCGCCAAAGTCAGATGACCGCGCAGGTAGCCACCGGCAAACAGATCATCATCGCTGGCGTGTTCTACCATGTCATCAATCAGCGCCAGAATGCGCGCTTCAAATTCTGCGATCATCAAATTTCCTCGTTAACAAACAGACTCTGGCCTCAGAGATCTTCCGGGTAGGGAAAATGCTCGGCCGCCAGCGGAGGCGTATTGTAAAACGATTGCAGCGCCTGAATAAAGCGCGCAGGTCGTGTGGGTATTCCTTGCTCCAGCAATTCCAGCACCCGAGTACGGACTTTACGCTGGAAACCAATGCGATCCGGCTCGCAGTCTCCACTGAGATTGTCGCAGCTGACGTTGAACGGGAAACCCGCCGCCACGCAGAACATCCACTCCAGCGCCTGCGGATTAATCTCGACCGCTTCGAATTCACTTTGCGTCTGGGCATCGCGCCCATCCGGGCAATACCAGTAACCGAAGTCCACCAGCTTGCGGCGTTCGGCCCCGGCGATGCACCAATGGGAAATTTCATGCATGCCGCTGGCATAGTAGCCGTGTGCAAAGACGATGCGGTTATAAGGCAGCTCATCATCGGCAGGCAGATAGATAGGCTCATCGTCGCCTTTAACCAGGCGGGTATTGAACTCATCGCTAAAACACTGATTAAAGATTTCAATCAGTTGCGGATACTGGTGTGTGTTTGGCATAAAAAAACTCAAATAACCACAAAATTAAGGAGGCCATTATAGCCGATATCTCTCGGCTTGCCGCCCCTTTGAAATGTTAAAAATGCAACGCCAACCATTGCTGGATTTCCGCCCCGTGATTGTCGTACAGCAATTTGCAGCTCATGATCAGAGACACTATCACGATCATCGGCCGGATCAGCTTCTGGCCCTTGGTCAGCACCATGTGCGCCCCAAGACGGGCTCCGAACACCTGCCCAACCAACATCACCAGACCAATGCTCCAGATCACTTGGCCGCCAATAATAAACAGCACCAGGCTGGCCAGATTGGAGGTGAAGTTCAGCACCTTGGCGTGGGCAGTTGCCTTAGCCAGGTTAAAACCGCACAGCGTCACATAGGCCAAGGCATAGAACGAACCGGCTCCTGGCCCGAAGAAACCGTCGTAGAACCCTACACAGCCCCCAGCTACCAGGCCAAAGGGTAACGCCCCCAGCCGACGCTGACGATCGTTTTCCCCCAGCCGTGGCGTCAGCAAGAAATAGACACCGATACCGATCACCAACAGCGGCAGCATCTGGCGCAGTATATCGGCACGCATATGCTGCACCAGGATCGCCCCGATCACCGACCCCACCAGCGTCAGGAAGATGGTCAGCTTCTGGGTATTAAGATCGACAGCGCGACGGCGGACAAAGTACAGGCTGGCGGAAAACGATCCCCCCACCGACTGCAATTTATTGGTCGCCAGCGCCTGCGTGGGAGGAACGCCAACGGCCAGCAGAGCCGGTACGGTCAACAGCCCACCACCACCGGCGATCGAATCGATAAACCCGGCGAACATTGCTACCAAAAACAGTATCCCGAGCAATTCGGGACCTAACACCAGCCCATCCATAAGTCGTCTGCCTACTTTTTTATTTGCGCACTTTTTATTTGCGCACACACTACGCCTTAAAACTCAAAAAATAAACGCCCCATTCGAGGCGTTTTTAGCAGGCTATCAGCGGTTGGCGAAGTGGCTATCCAGCAGCGCCTGACAGGTTGGCGGCAGCGGCGGCGGCTCCTTCTTGACCGGATTGGCATTCGGCTGATGCGGTTTGAACCAACTGGCCAACTCGGCACCACAGCCATCCCCCACCGGCGGCGCATCCTGATCCAGACACTCCAGGCTCCCCGCCGGGCAACGCAAGCGTACGTGCATATGCGCACGATGCCCAAACCAAGGGCGCACCTTATGCAACCAACCGCGATCGGCACCGGCATCCTGGCACAGACGCTGTTTGATCGCCGGGTTAACGAAGATCCGCGTCACTTCGCTGTCCTGCGCCGCCATCTTGATCAAGGATTCGATCTGCGGCTGCCACTGGCGATCCACTACCTGCTTACCGTCGCCAGAGACCAGATCGATCGGCTGCGGTTTCAACAGTTGCTGAGCGCTCCAGCGTTGGCGCGGCAGCTGCAACCAGATGTCCACGTCCAAACCGGATTGGTGGCTGGCGTGGCCGCTGCTGAAGCGCCCACCGGCCGGCATGGCCATATCCCCGATCAACACCGTGCCAAGTGCTTTCTGGTTGGCCTGGCTGCTCAGGCGTTGAATAAACGCCAGCAGGTCAGGATGGCCAAAATAGCGCCGTTGGTCGGTACGCATCACCTGATAATCCGGTGAATTCAGTGGCAACGGGTGCGCCCCGATGATACAGCCATTGGCGAAACCGCCAACGGCCTGCGCAGTGCCACTGACCGGGTGGTCAATCTTTTGCCACGGCGTTAACGCCAAGGCAGAGCTGGAAGCGATCAACGCAGCGAAACCCAGCAGCCATTTTTTCATCGTAGTCCCTTACCAGCGTGGTACGTCGGAAATCACATCACCGTTTTGCGCACGCTGGCGCAGCAGATGATCCATCAGCACGATCGCCATCATCGCTTCGGCGATCGGCACCGCACGGATCCCGACGCACGGATCGTGGCGGCCACGGGTGACCATTTCCACCGCTTCACCCTGACGGTTGATCGTACGGCCCGGCACCATGATGCTGGAGGTCGGCTTCAGCGCCAGATGGGCAATCACCGGCTGGCCGCTGCTGATACCACCAAGAATGCCGCCAGCGTGGTTGCTCTGGAAACCTTCAGGGGTGATTTCATCACGGTTTTCACTGCCACGCTTGGTGACTACGGCAAAACCGTCGCCGATTTCTACACCTTTAACCGCATTGATGCTCATCAGCGCATGCGCCAAGTCGGCATCCAGACGGTCGAACACCGGCTCGCCCAACCCAACCGGGACGTTTTCCGCCACTACGGTCACTTTGGCACCGATGGAGTCGCCCTCTTTTTTCAGCGCGCGCATCAGTTCGTCCAAGGCTTCCAGCTTGTCCGGATCCGGGCAGAAGAACGGGTTCTGTTCAACCTGATCCCAATCTTTCAGCTCGCAACTCACATCGCCAATCTGCGCCAGATAGCCGCGCACCTGTACGCCAAACTTCTGCGCCAGATATTTTTTGGCGATAGCACCGGCGGCAACGCGCATCGCGGTTTCACGCGCCGAAGAACGGCCACCACCGCGATAATCACGCACGCCGTATTTCTGTTCGTAAGTGTAATCAGCATGACCAGGGCGGAACACATCTTTGATCGCGCCGTAGTCTTGCGAGCGCTGATCGGTGTTTTCGATCATCAGGCCGATGCTGGTGCCAGTGGTGACGCCTTCAAATACCCCGGAGAGGATACGCACCTGATCCGGCTCGCGGCGTTGGGTGGTATAGCGCGAAGTGCCGGGGCGGCGGCGATCGAGATCGTGCTGCAAATCAGCTTCTGTCAGCGGAATGCCGGGCGGCACACCGTCTACGATACATCCCAGCGCCACACCGTGAGATTCACCAAATGTGGTGACGCGGAAAAACTGCCCAATACTGTTCCCTGCCATCACGGCTCCTTACCGTTGGTTGTCATCCCGTTCGCGTGCAAACGGGGCATACAGGCCCGCACTATGGTGAGCCCAGGTTGTTGGTTAGCTGCGGTAGAGGCTGAAATGCTCTTTGCAGTCAATCAGCTGCTGTTTGGTCAGCATGAATACGCCGTCCCCGCCGTTATCAAACTCCAGCCAGGTGAACGGAATATCCGGATATTGTTCCATCAGATGTACCATGCTGTTGCCCACTTCACAAATCAGCACGCCGTCATCGCTCAGGAAGTCTGGCGCACAGGCCAGAATGCGGCGCACCAGCTTCAGGCCGTCGCTGCCTGCGGCCAGGCCCAGTTCCGGCTCAAAGCGGAACTCTTGCGGCAGGTCAGACATATCTTCCGCATCGACATACGGCGGGTTGGTGACGATCAGATCGTATTGGATCGCGGGGACGTCACGGAACAGATCGGAGCGGATCGGGATCACCTGATGTTCGACGCCGTGCGCCTGAATATTTCGCTCGGTCACGGCCAGCACGTCGGTGGAGATATCTACCGCGTCCACTTCCGCTTCCGGGAAGGCATAGCCGCAGGCGATAGCGATACAGCCACTGCCGGTACACATATCCAGGATATGGCGTGGCGGATGTGGGATCAGCGCGCTGAAGCGATCGTTGATCAGCTCACCAATCGGCGAACGCGGTACCAGCACGCGTTCGTCGACATAGAACTCCAGATCGCAGAACCAGGCTTTATTGGTCAGGTAAGCAACCGGGATGCGCTCGTTGACACGGCGGATCACTCGCTCAACGATGCGGTGACGCTCGCTGGAGGTCAAGCGTGCAGTGCGCATATCTTCAGGAATATCCAACGGCAGGAACAGGCTGGGCAAGACCAATTGCACGGCTTCGTCCCACGGGTTATCGGTTCCGTGGCCATAGTAGATATTGGCGGCGTTGAAACGGCTTACGGCCCAGCGCAGCATATCCTGAATGGTGTGCAGCTCATTCACTGCTTCTTCGACGAAAATTTTGTCCAATTTGCCCTCCGGCAGGCACGATGATTCATGATTTAGCCCCGTAGTTTGCCATGAAGCCTGCGACAAATCAGCAGCAATAGCAGCGTAGCAGCATTCTGGTTGGCATTCAGTGCCAGTTTTGCGTCGACAGAAACCTTCGAGCAGGTAAACTAGCGCGATAAATGATAGGCGACGAGCGAATAATGAAGAATAAGCCCCCTCTGAGCAAAGATGAATTATTGCTCTTTAGAGAGTCGGTAGCGGGAGCAAAGAAGCTGCCGCAGGACACCATCGTCCACCCAAAACCGAAAATGAAAACCAAACAGATCGCGCCGCAGCGCCTGTTGCAAGAGCAGGTGGATGCCAGCTTTTACTTTTCCGATGAGTTTCAACCGCAGTTGGAAGATGAGGGCCCAACGCGCTATGTGCGTCCCGGCTACAGCCACTATGAGTTGAAGAAACTGCGCCGCGGAGATTACGTGCCGGATCTGTTCCTGGATTTACATGGCTTGACGCAGATGCAGGCCAAGCAGGAGCTAGGGGCGATGATCGCCGCCTGCAAGCGTGAGCACGTGCATTGTGCCTGCGTGATGCACGGCCACGGTAAACACATCCTCAAGCAGCAAACGCCGCTGTGGCTAGCGCAACATCCGGACGTGCTGGCGTTCCACCAGGCTCCCAAAGAATGGGGCGGTAACGCAGCCATACTGCTGTTGATCGAACTAGCCGAATAGCGAAATAAAATGGCACTTGGCGGTGCCAAACAATCCGCAGTGACGGTGTCCAAAAGGGGCCATGAGTTGGGAACCACCTTGACGAAATAGCCCCTACCAATCCTGGCAAAAACTTAAGTCCCCTCCCCAGTACCCTATCCACTTAAATACACCAAACGCCTGTAAGCTGGGATTTCAAATAAAACATTTGTTTTAAATATGCTTAAAACAAAAATCATTGATGTGATTTAAAATTTACGAGAATGATCCTGTATTAACGCCAAAAAGTAGACAAGGGGAGTATTGTCAGTAGAATGCGCATTTTGTTATACGTAGATAAAGCGTATACATTGTTATGCGCAGTTAATAACTGCTACAAATAGCCGCATCGCAAATATAGCACCTTAAGTTAATCAAATAATAGTATATACCACCTGCACAACTTGGGGATGATCCCTCATGGTTGACAGAAATGAAGTTAGCTGCAAAGCCTTTTTCCACCAGTTCGGCTATCAATATTGATAGCCTTTGCATTTCAAATATTATAGGAAATAATATTATGACCCTAAAAAACAAACAGAAGCCGTTTCTTGCCAAACTTTCGCCAATTTGTTTCTTTAGCCTGCTGGCCTTACAGGGAGTCACCGTTACCCAAGCCGCTATCGTTTCCGCACTAGGTGGCCCATCGCTCGGTGCCAGCTCCATCAAAGGCGGTACGGTTATCGAGATTAATAAGCCCGGCAGAGGGGGCGTTTCTCACAATATCTATAACCAGTTTGACGTAGACCGTGGTGGAGTGGTGCTAAATAACAGCGCACAAAACTCGACGACCCAGGTGGCGGGTGCCATTAACGGCAACAAGAATATGGCCAAAGGGGCCGCTAACGTTATCCTCAATGAAGTCAACTCCGCTAAAGCCAGCCAACTCAACGGGATGATTGAGGTAGCAGGCCAGAATGCACAGGTTATTATTGCCAACCCATCGGGGATTACCTGTAACGGCTGCGGTTTCATCAACGCCAATCGTGCGACCTTGACCACGGGCAAGGCCTCGGTGGCTAATGGGCGCGTCCTCGATTACGTTGTCAACAAAGGTAAAATTACCATTACTGGCGATGGCTTGCAGAGTTCCAGCGCCAACTATACCGATTTAATTGCCCACACCGTTGCCATTAACGCCGACGTGCAGGCTCAGGATCTAAGGGTCACTTATGGCCAAAACCGCGTTAATGTCGACAACACCAAAGCCACCCTGCTCTCTGCTGCTCGTCAGTCTGGCATAGGTCTTGACGTTTCCAACCTGGGCGGCATGTACGCCAACAAAATTACGCTGATCGGTACCGGGAATGGCGTGGGTGTAAATAACGCTGGCACCCTCGCCGCTTCTGTTGGTGATGTGACCATGAACATGAATGGTTCACTCACCAATAAGGGGACTATTTCTGCCCAAAAACATCTCAGGGTGGTATTGACCCCCAGTAACAACAATACATACGTAATAAACAGCCCAGATGGTTATCTTGAAGCGGGCAATGATATTGATATTAAAAGCTCTTACGTGAGAAACATCAAAGGGACCATGGCGGCCGATGGCAATATCAACATCGACATTTCCGCAGCCTCATCTTCAAATGTAGGGGTTGATAATGATAATGGTGAACTCAGCGCTGGAAAGGGGATTACGATTAGCACCAAAGGATCCTCAATCAAAAACAGCAGCGGTATCATCAGTGCCGTGGACGATGTCACCCTGGACGCCAAGTATGGTGTGAATAACTACGTGGGTAGAATTGTATCAGATGTCGGTGGCGTGACGGTTAATACCGCTAACACGCTCTTCAACGACAGAGGGATTATTGAGGCTAACTGCTGCGTGACGCTGAATGCCTACAAGATAAGCAGTCAATATGGCCTCATCCAAACCAAGGATGACGTTGTTATCAACGTCTCATCCGAACTGAATAACACCCAGGGTGAAATCCTGGCAGAAGGCAACATAGCTATAAAAGCGTCAGAGATTAAAAACAACTCAGGTAAAATAATGGCTCAAGAAGCCTTGAATATCGACGCCGCTCGTCTGGTTAATAGTGCTTATCACAATCCGACCCAAGAATACGGAATATTCAGCGGTGGTGACATGAACCTAAATTTAAGCTCCTCACTCAATAATGAGTATGGTGTCATCGCTTCTCAGGGTGATATCACCATTATCTCTAAGTATCTCATAGCCAATAAGCATGGGCATATTGGGAGCGATAAAAACATCACGCTGACTGCGGCCAACATTGGCAATCACAATGGCAATATGATTGCTGGCGAAAATCTGGTGGTTAATGCCTCACGTTTAGATAATGGCTCATCGGCCAGCACTGCTGGAAACATTGAGGCCGGTGATACTTTAGAGATCAACATGAAGCGCGGCCCGCTTTCCGGCGGTCAGCAGGTCGATGGCAGCTTCTATAATCAAGGGACCTTGGCTGGCAAAAACAAGATCAAGGTCAGTACTGATGGGAAATTCAGTAATTACGGCAAACTGATCTCAGACAATACTGTAGAAATCCATAGCAAGCGCTAATCCAGTGCTAATGCTGCCCCCCTATCACATCTATTCATCGCGAGATAGGTAATTACAAGCTGATAGCCATGTTAACAATGGCCATCAGCTGTTTTTCTTTTTTTACCTATATCCATACCGCGTCTGATTTAAGAAAAATCATATTAATAAGGAAGTTAACATGCGTTTTCGCTCTCCCCATGCTTGGCTATTGCTTATTCTCACCCCCTTGGTTCAGGCAGCTGAAAATGGCCAGTTTATTGAGCAGCAAATGAGCCACCAGCAGGAACAGGAAAAAGCACGCTACAACCAATTGGAAACCGTAGGTAAAGACGTGCGCTCCGCCGGCAACGCTGGACTAAGTACCCACATTGACTTTCCTGAAGAACAACCCTGCTTCACCATTCAACGGGTTGAACTGAATAAGGACAACAAGATCCCTCATTGGATACCCTTGCACAAACTGACAGAACAAGCACAAGGGCGCTGCCTGGGGATCCAGGGGGTGAAAACGCTCGCAACTGCCTTACAAAATGACCTGATTGGGCATGGCTATATCACTACCAGGGTCATGATCCCCCAGCAAAATTTGACCGAAGGGCTTCTCACCCTGGGGATCCTGCCCGGCACCATTGGCAACGTCAGGCTAACCGATGACAGCGATAAGTACGTCAACTTGCACACCACCTTCCCTGGCAGCCAAGGGGATCTGCTGGATCTGCGTGCTATTGAGCAGGGGTTGGAAAACATGCAGCGCATTCCTGATGTCGTTGCCAATATTTCACTCCACCCAGGCAAACATGCGGGTGAATCCGACCTGGAAATCAGCCGTGAACAACCCTCATTCTGGCGTTTGGGCGGTTGGCTGGATGACTCAGGCAGTAAACAAACCGGCCGCTATCAAAGCGGCCTGGCTTTATATATTGATAACCCGACCTCGATGAACGATCTGTTCTACGTTTCTGCCGGTCGTGATTTGCAGTTCCAATCGACCCGTCATGCTAATAATGGCTCGTTGTACTACTCGGTGCCCTACGGCTTTTGGTCAGTGGATTTATATGCCAGCCGCAGCGAGTATTTGCAAAATATCCATGGCATCTATACCGATTTTTCCTACCGCGGCAAGTATCGCAACCTTAGCTTAAAAGTTAATCGCCTGTTGTATCGCAACGCAAGCCAAAAAAACACGCTCAGTTTTCAGGTTCTCAAGCGTAACTCGCATTTTTACCTGAACGATACGGAACTGCAGTTACAACAGCGTAATATGGCCAACTGGAGCATTGAGTTCAATCACCGCCACTACGTCGGCCAGTCCATTGTCGACGCCATGTTGAGCTATCAGCGTGATACCGCCTGGTTTGGTGCCGAAAGACCAGTGGACAGCGCTCCGTCAAGCCGTATCGTCAACCTGGATATCAGCACCTATACGCCATTTACCGTGCAAGATCTCTCAATGAGTTATCAATCCCGCTTTCGCCAGCAATATAGCCCGGACCACCTGACCACTCAGGATCAATTCAGTATCGGTAACCGCTGGACCGTACGTGGATTTGACGGTGAAATGAATATGATGGCCAACAAGGGCTACTCCCTACGCAATGACCTGAACCTGCCAAAACTGGAGCAGCAATTATATCTGGGTATGGATTATGGCCGGGTGAAAGGTGACGGTAGTAACGATTTTGCCGATGGTCACCTGCTCGGTAGCGTTGCCGGTATTCGAGGGAAGGTAAAAGCGGTCGGTTATGACGCCTTCGTTGGGGTGCCGCTGTCCAAGCCCGATAATTTCATCACCAGCCCGGTCAACCTCGGCTTTACGTTACAGTGGCAATTTTGATGACGTTAATGACAAAGGGCGATGTTTATCATCGCCCTTTGAGGTGAGAACCAGCTTAGACCTTGGCCATCACCTGTGACGGGCTGACCTGCCATTCAAACTTGCCGATGCTGCCATCCTCGGACAGCTCGACATTAGCGATGGCGGAGGTAGCAAACATTGGCGGGCATTCCCCAGGGCACAGTTCGGCCACCAGATAACCCACCAGCGGTAGATGGGAAACCACTAACACCGCACCGATGCCCTCTTTCGCCAGCGCCTGCAGATAACAGCTGACCAGCCCAGCGTCGCCCCCTGGAGTCAGCTCCGGCAGCACTTCTTCACCTTCCGGCAGCGTTAACGCTTCGCGTACCGTTTCCAGCGTCTGCTCGGCCCGCAAATAGGGGCTGACCAGCACTCGTTCAATATCCACAGACTTGGTGTTCAACCAGGCCGCCATCTGACGTGACTCATCACGGCCACAAACGGTAAGAGGCCTTACCGAATCGCTGGCTGCATCGAGTGCCGCCTCTCCGTGACGCATAATCAAAACTTGCATATTGCACCGCTGTTGTTGACAAAATAACGCTATACAGAAACGCCGAGCGTGCTGTATCGCCGAGTTGCACTCAAGAACACAGGCCTGCTTCAAACGATAACGCGCCGTCTCTCTATGGCGGCCGGGCATTTTGCCTGAAAGTTCGCGTAAAGAAAACGCTGTTTTTTACAACATTTGCGCCCTTACACAAATTCATCGCTGACATAACAACCAATTCAACGGGTTAAATTTTAACCTTGTTGCTATGAAGTTTTGGGAGCGCTGAGTGAGCCACCCACCAAAACGCTACGTTACCCCTCCCCAATCTGCCTGTACAGCTTCCGGGATTACCCTGATTGCAAGGAGTGATGGCGATCACAGTGCGGCTCCTTCTCAAACTGTAGCGCAAACCGGGCCGCTATGCTGGTTAACTGCCTTGCGGATAGAAGCGTTCCCCCTGCTCAGCCATGCGCTGCAGGCGTTCGCAAGGAGCAAAATATTCACCGTATTGCTGTTGCAGATAGCGCAGGGTTTTTACCACTTTCTCCGCGCCTAGCTCATCCATATAGCGGAATGGGCCACCCAGGAACGGCGGGAAGCCAATGCCAAATACCGCGCCGATATCACCGTCGCGGGCGCTGCGGATAACGCCCTCATCCAGGCAACGCGCCGCCTCGTTGAGCATCATCATCACACAGCGTTGGGCGATCACCGCATGTTGAATATGCGCCTTGGCGGTGATACCCAGCAGTGGATAGATGCTGCTGTCTGCGCTCTTGCGCTTCTGGCGTGCCCTGCTGCCCTCGGCCGGGTACAGATAAAAACCACGGCCATTCTTGCGCCCTTTGCGGCCGTCTTTCAGCACTGCGTCGAACGCCGCTGGAGCGGCAAAGCGTGGCCCCAGTTCCGCCGTCAGGATCGGGATAATTTTGGTGCCAACGTCGATACCCACTTCGTCCAACAGCATGATGGGGCCCACTGGGAAACCAAAATCGACCAAAGCCTTATCCACCGATTCGATCGGCTCGCCTTCCAGCAGGCAGCGCGCCGCCTCATTAATATAAGGGGCGAGAATGCGGTTGACGTAAAAACCAGCGCGATCGGCGACCACGATCGCCGTTTTCCCCTGTTTGTGGGCCAGAGCAACGGTAGTGGCAATGGTTTGTTCGCTGGTAGTGGCATGCGGGATCACTTCGACCAACGGCATTTTATCCACCGGGCTAAAGTAGTGCAGACCAATAACCTGCTGCGGCCTGGCTGCCTGCGCCGCGATTTGGCCGATCGGTAATGATGAGGTGTTGGAGGCGAATACGGTATGCGGCGCGGCATACCGTTCAATATCGGCCACCATCTGCTGCTTGAGCGCGATATCTTCAAATACCGCCTCCACCACGATGTCGACCCGTTCAAAACCGCTGTAATCGGTGCTGCCGGAAATCAACATCATCTGTTTCTGACGCTCTGCCGGACGCATGCGTTTGCTACGTACCCGTTTGCCCAGCAGATCCCAGGTGTATTTCAACGCATGGTTGATCCCCTGCTCATTCACGTCTTTAATGCGCACCGGTAACCCACCGCGAGTCGCCGTGACGCAGGCAATACCGCCGCCCATCAAACCACCGCCAAGAACACCGATGCGCTGTAATTCATGGGGCTGAGCATCCCCGCCACGCTCTTTTTTCAGCGCCGTAGAGGCAAAGAACAGGCTGCGTAATGCAGCAGACTGTGGTGACATCGCCAGTTCACCGAAGGCGCGGGCCTCCGCTTCATAGCCGCTGGCACTACCCTGATCCAGACCGGTGCGCACCACCTGAATAATACGCTCCGCTGCCGGGTAGTTACCGTGGGTTTTCTCCAGGGTCTTCTTGCGCACGATGCTGAACAGCAGGCTTCTGCCTAACGGACCGTTGAGCAGGCGTTCTTGCCACGGTAACGCACGGCGCGACTTCCAGCCCTGTTTCACACGCTCAATGGCGGTTTGCAGCAGAATAGATTGCGGTACGGCCTCGTCCACCAGGCCCATACGCAGCGCCTGACCCGCGCGAACGTGTCTGCCCGTCAGCATCATATCCAACGCTTTGCTGGCACCAATCAGGCGTGGTAAGCGCTGGGTGCCACCAGAGCCAGGCAACAAGCCTAACTGGACTTCCGGCAGGCCGAGCGCCGTTTTGTCATCCAGCGAACAGACGCGGCTATGGCAAGCCAAAGCCAACTCCAGCCCGCCCCCAAGGCAAGCACCATGAATGGCGGCAACCACCGGCACTGGGAACGCGGCAATCTGTGCCAGCGTGCTCTGCCCCTTCTTCGCCAGCGTTTGTGCCTCTTGGGCCGTATGGCACGCAGCAATCATGGTGATATCTGCACCGGCAATAAAGGAATCTGGCTTGCCGGAGAGGATCACCAAGCCTTCCAGGGTGGCAAGCTGCTGCGCCTTGAGCAGCACGTCGTTGATCTGCTCAACAAACTCCGCCTTCAGCGTATTCACCTTCTCACCCGGCACATCGATGGTGATCACGCCAATATTGTCCGGGCGCAAGGTCAGATGAAATGCCGAAGGCTTGGCACGCTGTTCGTGCAATGCGTTCTCGAAACTCATTTGTCCACCTCCACAATCATCGCCGCACCTAATCCCCCAGCCGCGCAGGCGGTGGCCAGCCCCAGACCGCCACCGCGCCGTTTAAGCTCGTGCAGCGTCTGGGTAATCATGCGTGCGCCGGTCGCGGCAAACGGGTGGCCATAGGCGATAGAGCCACCCAACACGTTGAATTTTTCCATATCCACTTCGCCGATCGCCTGCTCACGCCCCAGCTTCTGCTGGGCAAACTCGGTGCTGGCGAACATTTTCAGGTTGGCCAGCGTTTGTGCTGCAAAGGCTTCATGCATATCGATCAGGGTCAGATCGGCCAGGGTAATACCCGCACGATCCAGCGCCAACGGGGTAGCATAGGAAGGGCCGAGCAGCATATCCTCCCAGACATCAATGGCGGCAAAAGCGAAGCTGCGCAGGTAGCCTAGAGGCTCCAGGCCGAGTTCTTTCGCGCGGGACTCACTCATCATCAGCACCGCTGCCGCACCATCGGTCAGCGGCGTACTGTTGGCGGCCGTGACGGTACCGTGGCGGCGATCGAATGCCGGTTTCAAGCGGGCATAAGACTCCAGGCTGGAATCTTTGCGGACGTTGTTATCTTCGGCCAGCAGGGTTTTATAGGGCGGCACATAGGCGGTCATCACTTCATCGCGCAACAGCCCCTGTTCCCAGGCTTTGGCGGCCAGTTGATGCGAGCGGTGTGCCAAAGCATCCTGCTGCTCGCGAGTAATGCCATGGGTTTTCGCCATTTGTTCGGCGGTATCCCCCATACGCAGGCCGGTAGAGTATTCCGCCACGGCGGGAGGAACCGGCATCAGATCGCGGAACTTAAGCTTGCTGAACAGTTTCAAGCGCTGCGACAGCGTGCGGGCCTTGTTGACGTCCACCAACGTACGAGCCAGCGCCTTGCTAACGCCAATCGGCAGCACGGAGGAAGAATCCGCCCCACCGGCAATGCCAACACTGATGCTGCCCACCATGATACTTTCCGCCACGTTGGCAATCGCCTGGAAGCTGGTAGCACAGGCACGTGAAACGCTATAGGCATCGGTGTGCACGCTCATGCCGGTGCCAAGCACAATTTCCCGCGCAATGTTCGGCGCTTCAGGCATTTGCACCACCTGGCCAAATACCAGTTGTTCGATCAGGGCGGGATCGATGCCGCTACGCGCCAGCAGCTCGCTCACCGCAGTCTTGCCAAGATCGACCGCAGGTATACCGTGATAAGCGGTAGCCTGCTTGGCGAAAGGGGTGCGCAGCCCTTGAACGATGGCGATACGGTCGCCGAGACGGGTAACCAGCGGCAATGCCTTACTCATAAACGCTCCTGAAGAGAGGCCGTCAATACAACGGACAAAAAGAGGTCTGACCTGATGAGGTCATTGTTAACCAAATGTTTACATTTGGCAAACCGGCAGAAGTGAAAACTGAGAGCGGGAGCAACTTTCTGGTAGGGGGTAAAGCGGTGCGGATACCAGCAGGGGCGCATAGTACGCCCCTACGGGATCGGGTCGGGATTAACGCAGGCCGAGCTGGAAGATCATGGTTTCTGCCTGGCAAGAGAAGGTGAAATCCACATCCAGTTGCACGCCGCCGTCAACCGGTTTAATGCTACTGCTGATGTCACAAGGATCGGACTCCACGCCGCGCGCCTTTTCAGTCAGTGCTGCCAGGGTTTGCTCTGCATCTTGCTGATTGGCAAACACTCGGCTGTAGGAAGCGGTGCAATCGGTGTTATCCATCACGGTTCCGACATCGACACAGCAGCAGGCCGCAGTTTCCTGAGCGTTACATTTATTGATTGCATCTGACATAGTTGAAATCTCCTCACGGGCCGCAGTTACGCTCGCCCAAATAGCCATTTATGATCTGGCGCAAATAAACAAAATTCTGTGTTTATTTTACTCCTCGGGCTTGCCAATCACTAGCCTTACTTTTTGTAAGCATTTTAAGTGACGGAAATCACATAACTAAATCGCCACCTGGTAAAAAAACATAAGAGTTTTGTTATGTATCGGTCGTTTTTTGTTATGTGGATCTCTTTTCTGATATCAATTTGGAAATATTTCAAAAACAAACTTGCAACATCTTAACAGGTCGGACCTATAATTCAGCCACTGGTCTGATTTGTCAGATTGATAACGGACCCTACAATCGCGCGCTCCATGTTACTTTGTGTAACATTGTTTAAATAATAAACACATAAAATGAGGTTTTGGTCATGAGCCAGAAAAACCTATTCACTAAATCAGCTCTCGCAGCTGCAGTGGCAATTATTTCTTCGAACGTGTATGCCGCAGGATTCCAGCTGAACGAGTTCTCGGCAGTTGGTTTAGGGCGAGCCTATTCTGGCGAAGGCGCAGTGGCGGATACCGCAGCCTCAGCAAGCCGTAACCCGGCGACCATGATGATGTTTGACCGCCCTTCTTTCTCTGCGGGCGCCGTTTTTATTGACCCAGACGTTAACATTACCGGCACCTCACCTTCAGGCCGCAGCCTGGATGCGAAGAACATTGCCCCGACCGCCTGGGTACCCAACCTGCACTACATCCAACCGCTGAATGACCAATGGGCCGTTGGCGGTTCTGTGACCAGCAACTATGGCCTGGCCACCGAATACAACGAAGGCTACACCGCTGGCTCCGTCGGCGGGACTACCGACCTGACCACGGCAAACCTCAACCTGAGCCTCGCATACCGTCTGAACCAACAATTCAGTTTCGGTCTGGGCTTCGATGCAGTGTATGCCAAAGCCAAGATCGATCGCTTCGCCGGCGATTTACCACTGCTGCTGGCAGGCTCCGGCAAATTGCCTCCGGCGCTGGCTGGCCAGGTAGCCAGGATCCCTGCCGATACTCAGATCTCTCATCTGGAAGGTAACAAGTGGGGCTACGGCTGGAACGCTGGCATCTTGTATCAAGTAGACGACAGAAACCGTTACGGCTTCACCTACCGCTCTGAAGTGAAAATCGACTTTGACGGTGACTACCGCAGCAGCCTGCCTTCCGCCTATAACGGCCTGCTGGGGCAGTTTGGCCTGCCAATGGGGACCGACGGTAACAACGTCCCGGGTTCTCTGACCCTGAACCTGCCAGAAATGTGGGAGGTCTCCGGGTATAACCGAGTGGCACAGCAGTGGGCGATCCACTACAGCATGGCCTATACCAGTTGGAGCCAGTTCCAGGAGCTGAAAGCAACAGACAGCAACGGCAAAACGCTGTTCCAGAAGCATGAAGGCTTCCGTGACGCTTACCGTATCGCGCTGGGTACCACCTACTTCTACGACGATAACTGGACCTTCCGTGGCGGTATCGCCTTCGATGATAGCCCGGTTCCGGCACAAAACCGCTCTATCTCAATCCCGGATCAGGATCGCACCTGGATCAGCGCCGGTACCACTTACGCGTTCAATAAAGACGCTTCTGTCGACGTGGGTGTGTCCTACATGCACGGCCAGAAAGTCACCATCAAAGAAGGCCCATATACCTTCGAATCGAAGGGTTCAGCCTGGTTGTACGGTGCTGGCTTCAACTACCGTTTCTAATCTGTTTTCCTGGACAGAAACGTAAAAACGGCGGGATTATCCCGCCGTTTTTTATTCTATTAACCCCATCCAGTCGTAACTCAGGAAAGGCTTACCGTCGTGATGCTGTGCTCAGTCGACGGAGCATACGACTCCGGCTTTTGTTCCGTAATTTCTTCTTGAACGACTACAGCGCCAGGCTCCGCCACCGGAGCAACTGGCTGCGCCTGCGGCAAAGCAGCGGTCAACGCCTGCAATGAACCACCGCTGATACCGATTTCCTGTAACAGGGAATCGATGACCGGTGCATGCGTGCGGTAGGCGAGCGCGGCAGACATCGCCTGCTCGGCCAGGTTGCCGCCGCCGACCGAAGCCGCCGTCGCCCCTGCGATACCGCCAGAACGGTTCAACCCATCCACCTGCATGATCTTGATGCCTTCGATGGCCTTCATCGGCTCAACGGACTTCTCGATGATCGCCGGCAGTGCCTGCAGCAGTGCCAGTTTGAACTTCAGGCTGGTCTGATCGCTGGAAAGCATGTTGACCGCTTCGTTCAACGCACGCTGGGTTTCCGCCTCTGCCAAGCCTTTCTTACGTGCGGCTTCGGCCAGTTCAATGATGGCAGCGGCCTGCAGTTCAGCGGCCTCTTTCTCCGCACGGGCTTTCAGCGTCAGTTGCATCGCCTCGGTTTCCGCCCCTTGACGGGCTTCAATCAGAGCAACCTGTTTGGCACGATCGGCTTCGGCAGTCTGGCGCGTGGTTTCCACGTTTTGCTCCGCTTTCACCGCTTCGGTCAACGCGTCATTGGCGCGCGCCTGAGCCTGGGACTGCTGCTCGGACTTGGCAGCAATGGCGATGGCCTTATCCTGTTCGGCGATTTCCGTCACTTTTTTCTGCTCGATGGCGGCCATTTCAGTGACTTTATTCTGCTCGATCTCTTTGACGCGGATTTCACGGTCCGCCTCTACCTTACGGGTCCGTACCGCCTGCTCACGCTCGATTTCCGCCTCCTGGATCTGGCGCTCGGCGGAGATGCGGCTCTGTTCGGCCTCGCGGCGGCGCTCCGCTTCGAAGGTGGCGATCCGGGAGCTTTGCTCGGCGCTGCGGGTCTTGACCTGCTGCTCCTGCTCAAGCGACATGAAGGCTTCCTGCTGCTCGATCTCCAGCTTGCGTGCCATGGCATCGCGGTTTTTCTCGCGTACGGCGACCTCCACGTCCTGCTCAACTTCGTTACGCTCGCGACGACGGCGTTCGGTTTCCTGCGTCAACTTGGTCAGCCCTTCGGCATCGAAGGCGTTGTTAGGATCGAAATACTCTTTCGAGGTCTGGTTAAAGTTGGTCAGCGATACGCTTTCCAGCTCCAGGCCGTTTTTCGCCAGATCTTCGGATACAGTGCTCTGCACGCCCTGCACGAAGTTTTCGCGCGTATCTTGCAGGTCTTGCATGGTCATCTGCGCTGCGGTGGAGCGTAGGGCATCAACAAACTTGTCTTCCACCAGTTGGCGCAGATCTTCCGGTGACAGCGTACGCTGGCCCAAAGTCTGTGCGGCAGTGGAGATCCCTTCAATGGTCGGTTGCACGCGGACAAAAAATGCCACCACCACGTCGACGCGCATTCTGTCCTTGGTGATCAGGCTGTCGTGCATGGCACGGCTGACCTCCAGCTTCAGGGTCTTCATGTTGATTTCAACAATCTCATGAAACACCGGCAGGGAGATGGCACCACCGCTCAGCACCACCTTGAGACCGCCCAGACCGGTACGTACCAACGACTGTTCCGCCGAAGCGCGGCGATACAGACGTGAAAAAATCAGTCCGATAATCAGCAGGACGACAAAGATACCACCCGCAATCGAACCCCAAAACGTAAGACCATCACTAATTATCACTAGGGCTACCTCTCCATCAGTATTATCAAAATAATTCCGTTAAAACCGCGTTCACAGCAGGTCCGGCCAAGGGTTGGCGCTACCGCTGAAGCGAGAACCGGAGATGCGCGCCGTAACCAGCACCTTGGCTCCACGCACAAAGGCGGCGTCCGCCTCATCCGGCTCGATCAAAATATAATGGGTACGCCCGTGCTCGTCAGTCAATCTGGCTTCTGCCGGGGAGCCAGCCGTGGCCGTTGCGCCAGTCATGATTGCCATCCGGCCAATAAAGCTGTCCGTGGAAACGGCGCTGCTTTCGTCACGTGGCAAGTAGCGAGCAATGCCGCGGCCACACCAGCGTACGCTGAACACAGCGACGATAAAGGCAACGATCACCGCCAGCCACACCGGTAGTTCACCGCCTGCCAGCCATTGCAGTATCAGGCCACTCAGTGAAAAACCGCCGAGAAACAGCACGATGATGATCAGCAGCGGCAAGCGCCCGATATGCAGCCAGCTCAGACCCTGGGCGAAAACGTTCTCACCCAGGGTAATATCCGGATGGGAGTCTATAGCCGCATCGAAATGGCTGGAAAGGGAAGCACCGAGAAACACCGCCAGCGTTTCCAGCACACCGATAAACAGCAGCAGGAGCAGAGCGATCAAGAAAGGGGCATTGCCTGAAGAAAGTAGGTCCATATTGGCGTTCTCCGTGCGCATCACAGCGAAAATATCGCGGCAGCAGAAAACCGGCAGGAAAGAGGGTACAAAACGCGGTAAAGATGATGCTGCAATCCGCTATAAACGTTCCTTGTGCCACACAAGCCGGTTCCCAAGCCACGGGCTCTGCCTTCCAAGTCACCAGCGGCAGTCGCCTGGCGCAGATTTTAGCATTTACTGCCGCGCCATCCCAGAAAATCATCAATAAAAATGATTATCATTTACATAAATAAAAAAGGATCCCTACACTTCCGGGATCCTTTTTCAAACGGTATTCACCACAGGATAATTTGAAAGAACAATCCTTAGTTGGCGGAGTCGATCTCGTCCAGATCGCCCTGGATCGCCTTGGCATTCGGGTTTTCCTGCGGCTTGAGCACCCCGCCATTCGCCAGGAAGTCATGGCGTTGGAAATAGGCGTCACGCACCATCGCATAGGGATCGGAAGAGTTGCGCAGCAACCCATCGGAATCCAGCAGTTGAGCACGGGTTTCAACCCCTTCCACTACCCATTTCCCCGCCGACATCCAGAAGGTGAGATAACTCAGCACCGGATAAACGCTATCCGCCCAATCGCCACCGTCTTCACGAATAGTGAAGCTTCCGTAGACCGGTAAGTGGACATACGGGCCGTAACCTACGCCGTAGTTCCCCAAGGTGCCACCGAAGCGGCGTGGTTCTTCACGCGCCAGTTTCGGGTTAGCCATACTGGCCACGTCGATCAACCCGCCCATCCCCAACAGGGTGTTGAGGAAGAAACGGTTGAAGTGCTTCATGCCCTGATAAGGGTTACCACGCAGAAATTCGTTCACCATGCTGGCCGGCTCTTCCAGGTTGGAAGTAAAGTTGCTCAAGCCATTACGCGCAGGCATCGGGACGTAATCACGCCATGCCACCGCAACCGGGCGCAGCACGTAGGGATCCATCACGTTATAGTTGAAGTTAAACATCGCCCGGTTAAACCCTTCAAGAGGGTCGGAACGCCCTTGCGGATCGTCACCAGGCGAGCTGGCACAGCCTACCAATAACACCGTTGCGAAAGCCAGCCCAGTCAGGCGAAAGTTCATATTTATCTCCATGAAAACCCTTGGATTCTTTTTTATCAGGGAACCTGTTTATCTATCTGAACGCTGACCTGTTCCTTGCCGCTATAGGCTTGCAGCGTACTATCGCCAAACCAGTCGCCCGCCTGTGGCGTTGCCAAACCATCCTGTGACAGCCTGACGTGCACCTTCACCTTCTGCTGAGCCGAGAGCAGCCGCTCAGGCATCATGGCGTTGCTGTCATCCAATGTGAATGATAGCGGGAAACGACTCAGTGGCAATTGCTTGACCGCTACCGGCACCGGGTTGGTGCCATCGGTAACCGAAACGATCAGCGTTCCTTGTTGTGGTAATGCTTTTGCCGCCTCTGGCGACAGCGTGACAGTGACGGAGAGTTTAACAGTTTCTGCGCCCACCTGAACTTTTGCTTGTTCAATACTGCGCTTTATCACTGCAACACGCTGGTCATCGGCAGGTAACAGTTTCAACATTACCTGCCAGGCACCGATCGCCTGTTGGTAATCGCCCTGCTCAAAGGAGTTGAACGCCAACAGGCTCAGTACACGCACGTTGGTGTGATCTTCTGCCACCATGGTGCGCAGCATTGCGGTGGCCTGCTTGTTGTCTTCCGGATCGCCCGAGCGCGTCAGCACTTCAGCATAGCCCAGGCGCACTTCCATATTGCTCGGATCCAGGCTGTAAGCTCGAGCAAAAGCCTGGGTCGCGGTGGTGGCATTATTCAACGCCATCCCGACACGGCCAAGCATCATCCAGTCGTTCAGGTTCCTGTCATCGTCCTGCAACGAGGTGCGTAAACCCAAGCCAAGACGGGCGATCTCTTCCATACTCAGCGGTTGGGCACGCTCATTCGCCACCCGCGCACGCAGTTCCGGCATTTGGGATTCTACCTGATGCCAGGCCATAACCTGAGCCAAACCGCCGGTTTTCAGATAAAAGCCAACCGATACCACCACCAACACCATCACGCCAGGCACTAAAGCCCAACGATTGATAGGCCGTGCAGGCTGCTCATCCGGTTGCCCAGGAATATCGTTCAGCAAGTTCTGTTGCAGCTCTTTGACCAGCTCCGGGCGTTCCGCAACTACCCCTTGATCTTCATCTTGTGCCAGCTCGTCAAGACGATCCTGGTAGAACGCCTTGTTGAGCGTATCGCGGCTGGCCGCCGTACTTTCTTTGCCTTGGCGCATCGCAGGCACGACCAGCAACGCGCTCGCACCGACCAACAGCACTATAATTATCAGCCAAAAAGCCATTAGGGTTTCTTCCTGTCAGTCTCTTTCAACAACGCCGCAAGACGCTGCTGCTCCTGCTCGGAGAATTCCTCGTTGACTACGCCCGCCCGCCGTTGACGAGTGCGCAGTATCACCACCGCCCCGCCAATCAGCACAAACAGCAGCGGCCCGACCCACAAGATCAAGGTTGCTGGCGTCACCGGGGGTTCATAGGTCACAAAATTACCGTAGCGCGCCACCATATAGTCGATGACCTGCTGCTTGTCTTGCCCCTGCATCATCAGCTCATACACCTTAGTGCGCATATCCGCCGCGATGATGGCATTGGAATCGGCAATGCTGTTGTTCTGGCATTTAGGGCAGCGCAACTGTTCGGTCAACTCACGGTATTGCTGTTCCTGCTCCACCGAATTGAATTTGTAGGTATCGATAGCCGCAGCAGCACTCCAGCTTAGCAATGCCGCCACCAGTAAGGTTATCAGCCTCATGCGTCGCCCCCATATTTACGGTACAGCGGTAACACTTCCTGCTGCCAGACACGCTCGTTCATGTCCCCGGCGTGGCGGTAGCGGATAATGCCTTCACCGTCGATCAGGAAGGTCTCAGGTGCGCCATACACGCCGAGATCCAGCCCCAGCATGCCGTCGCCGTCGTACAGGCTCAGCGCATAAGGGTTACCCAACTGATTGAGCCACACCACCGCCTTCTGGCGATCGTCTTTATAGTTTAGCCCGACTACGCGGATGCCTTTGGCCGCCAGAGTATTGAGATACTCGTGCTCTGCCCGGCAGGTGGGGCACCAGGTCGCCCACACGTTCAGCAATATCGGTTTGCCCGTGCGCAGCACCGCCTGATCGAAGGTTTTACCTGGATGTTCCAGGGATTCCAGCTTGAAGGTCGGCACCGGTTTACCAATCAGCGCAGACTCCAGCATGGTGGGATCTTCCCCGCCGGCGTTACGCGTCAGCTGTACCAACAAAGCCACCACCAACAGCAGGAACAGGATTAACGGAATAAATAACAGTTTGCGGTTCATGCCTGCCCCCCTTGTTTGGCTTCACGTTTGAGTTTTTTGCTCATGCGATAGCGCGGATCAAGAATACATAGCACGCCGCCGATCGCCATAAACACCCCACCGAACCAGATCCAGCGGACAAAAGGTTTGTAGTAAAGCCGTACGGCCCAGGAGCCATCGTCCAACTCTTCACCCAACGCGGCGTACAAATCGCGCGTCAGGCCACCGTCGATGGCGGCCTCCGTCATCATGCTGCGCGCCACGCTGTAATAACGTTTTTCCGCATGCAGGGTGGCTTCTGCCTTACCGTTGCGGGTGACATCGATAATCCCGACACCGCCGGTGTAGTTTGAACCGCGGATATCGTGAACGTCGCGGAAGATGAAGCGATAGTCGTGAATTTCCACGCTATCACCGGCTTTCATGCGGACATCACGCTCAACGCTGTAGTTTTGGCTGAAGGCGATCCCGATCACCGTGACCGCCACGCCCAGATGGCCTAACACCATGCCCCAATGACTACGGGAAAGGTGCCTGAGCCCCTGCCAGAATCCGTGGCGATGGGTGGCTCGCTCATGCAGCTCCATCAGAGTCAGCAGGATCACCCAGATGGCCATGATCAGCCCAACCACCGTCATGCCGACGATACTGTCTTGCAGCAGCCAAGGCAGCAGGATTGACAGCACCAGCATGATCACCAGCGCCACGCCCAGGCGACGCCAGAGCTTGGTGGGTTCGTCACGACGCCAGCGCACCAACGGCCCGATGCCCAGCAGCAGCGCCAGCGGTGCCATCAACCAGGTAAACATGGTGTTGAAGAAAGGCTCGCCGATGGAAATACTGCCCAGCCCCAACTGTTTATGCACCAACGGCAACAAGGTCCCCAGCAACACCACCAGCATGGCGGCGATCAGCAGGACGTTGTTGCCCAGCAGGAAGGTTTCCCGCGAGAAGGTTTCATGCTGCACCCGGCTACGCACCTGCCCGCCCTTCACGGCATACAGCAACAGCGAGCCGCCAATCACGATCACCAGATAGGCGAGGATAAACATCCCACGCGCCGGATCGGAGGCAAACGAGTGGACGGAGACCAGCACGCCGGAACGCACCAGGAATGTGCCCAACAGACACAGGGAGAAGGCCGTGATCGCCAGCAGCACCGTCCAGGCTTTGAAGGCCCCACGTTTTTCGGTGACCGCCAGCGAGTGCATCAAGGCCGTACCGGCAAGCCATGGCATAAAGGAGGCGTTTTCGACAGGATCCCAGAACCACCAGCCGCCCCAGCCCAGCTCATAGTAAGCCCACGCTGACCCCAACACGATGCCCATGGTCAGGAAGACCCAGGCCGCCGTAGTCCACGGACGCGACCAACGAGCCCAGGCCGTATCGAGCCGCCCGGCCATCAGTGAGGCAATGGCGAAGGCAAAGGCCACCGAGAAACCCACGTAGCCCATATACAGCAACGGCGGGTGGAAGATCAGCCCGATATCCTGCAACAGCGGGTTAAGGTCGCCCCCGTCGATCGGGAAACTCGGCAAGGTGCGGGTAAACGGGTTGGAGGTCATAATGATGAACAGCAAGAACCCGGCGGTGATCATCCCCATCACCGACAACACACGCGCCACGGCATCCTGCGGCATTGCACGGCTGCACATGGCAACCGCCAGTGACCAGCAGCTCAGCAGCAACACCCACAGCAGCAGGGAACCTTCGTGCGCCCCCCATGTTGCCGCAATGCGGTAATACACCGGTAGCTTGGTGTTGGAGTTGGCGGCTACATAGGAGACGGTAAAATCATTGGTAATAAACGCATACACCAGGCAGGCAAATGCCAGGGCGATGGCGATAAACATGCCATAGGTTAACGGGCGGGCTACCGCCATCATGCGCGTATCCTGGCGCGCCGCTCCCCATTGCGGGTAAATGCTCAGCAGCAACGAAATCGCCAACGCCAGGCACAGCAGAAAACTTCCAAGTTCCGGCATCATGACTTGTTGCCCCCGTCCGGCGAACTGCTATAGGTAGCGGCCGGGCTTTTATGATTCTCTTTCATGGCATCCGCGACTTCTGGTGGCGTATATTTTTCATCGTGTTTGGCCAGCACTTCACGCGCGTTGACCACATTACCTTCCCCCAGCACGCCCTGTGCCACAACGCCCTGCCCCTCACGGAACAGATCCGGCAAAATCCCGTTGTAGGTTACTTCGATGGCCCCGCGGGCGTCATATACCTTGAAGCTCACCTGCAGGCTTTGCTGATCGCGTTTGACCGAGCCAGGCATCACCATGCCACCGATACGCAGGCGCTGGCCCACCTCCGGTTTTTCATGCTTTTCACCCTTGCCTTGCAGGATCTCGCTCGGGGTGTAGAACAGGTCGATATTGGAGCGCAAGGCATACAGCATCAGCGTGGCGGTGAGCGCGACACCAATCAGTACGACAATGACCAGATAGAGGCGGCTTTTACGACGTGGATTCACTGTGATTTCTCCCGCGAGTTAACAGGCTGCGGTGTGGCCGCGGATTGCTTTGACTGTTGTGACTGGCGGATCCGCCGTTCACGCGACGCCTGGCGGCTGACTTCGGCCAGTAACTGCTTACGCTGCCACAGGGTGTGGACCAGTAGCCCCAACAGGGAAAGCAGGGTTACGGCCACGGCCAACCAAACGTAAAACGCATAACCGCCCATGGCGAAAAACGCCTGCCAGGAACTGAATGCAGCATTCATGACTGACGCTCCTTGCTAACTAATTCGGCGACCCAAGGGCGCTGACGTTCCTGGAAAAGGATCAGATTGCGCAGGCGCATCAAGGTCAGCGTAATAAAGAACAACAGGTAACCGAAGATCGCCCAACGCAGCGGGTAACGCATGCTTGGCGCAATGCTCTGCTGCATATTGGTTGAGCCCTGGTGGAGGGTATTCCACCATTCGACCGAAAAGTGAATAATCGGAATGTTGATCACCCCTACCAGCACCAGAATACCGGCGGCTCGTCCGGCCAGGCGGCGATCGTCGAAAGCGTTATACAACGCAATGATGCCCATATAAAGGAACAGCAACACCAGCTCCGAGGTCAGGCGAGCATCCCACACCCACCATGTGCCCCACATCGGTTTGCCCCAGGCAGATCCGGTGACCAGAGCAATAAAAGTGAACACCGCACCAACCGGAGCCATGGCCGCGACCACGGTATCGGACATTTTCATCTGCCAGACCAGGCCGATAAACGCCGCTATCGCCATCGAGCCATAAATGCCCATCGACCAGATGGCCGCCGGAACATGAATGTACATGATACGGAAGCTGTCACCCTGTTGATAATCTTTAGGTGCGAAACCGAAGCCCCACACCCAGCCGATCAGCAGACAGATGGCGCCCGCTATCCCCAACCAGGGGACAAAGCGGCCACAGACATGGTACAGCCGTTCCGGCTTGGCAAATTGATGTAACCATTTCCACATTATCGTCATTGCTCACGGTAAGAAATCATTCAGTAACCGCTCCCTGATGGCAGAACGGCGAAAGTCTTGCGCACGGAAAAGCTCTTATAGGCATTCATCCGCGATTAAATTTCCAGCTAGTGTACGCTTACACGCAACGCAGCTGCGGTGGCAAAAGGTGCCAGCGTGATGCTGCCCGCCAGCATCGCGCCCAGGATGGCCAGGTAACCGTCGATCGGCATCCCCATCGAGGCGGCATCTATCGCCGCGGTAGCGAAAATCAGTACCGGAATATACAGTGGCAGCACCAGCAAACTCAGCAGCACGCCGCCTTTGCGTAGCCCCACCGTCAACGCCACCCCGATAGCACCAATCAGGCTCAGCGTTGGGGTGCCCAGCAGCAGGGTCAGCGCCATCGCCATCCAGGTATTCACATCCAGCGACAGCAGCAGCGCCACCAACGGCGACAGGATCAACAACGGTAACCCGGTCACTACCCAGTGAGCACACACTTTGCCTAACACCGTCATTGGCAGTTGCGTTGGCAATAACAGTAGCTGCTCCAATGAGCCATCCAGATAGTCATCACGGAACAATCGCTCCAGCGAAAGCAACGAGGCTAACAGCGCCGCTACCCAAATAATCCCCGGCGCAATACGCGCCAGCAATTGTGGTTCTGGCCCAACGCCCAACGGAAACAGCGTGATCACGATCAGGAAGAACCACAGCGGGTTGACGATCTCGGAGCCTTTACGAAAGGCAATTTTCAGTTCCCGCCGCAGTATGATGAAGAACATCAGGCGATCTCCGCGCTGGTCTGTGTCAGGCGAATTTTCCTTACCGCCTGCCGTGTACCGGTTAAATCTTGATGCGTCGTTAGCAGCACCATACCGCCCTGTTGCGCATGTTGCTCAAACAGCGCGGTCAGCTCCAACACGCCCTGCTTGTCTATGGCCGTCAAGGGTTCATCCAGGATCCACAGCGGGCATTTGCTGAGCCAGAGCCGTGCCAGCGCCACGCGCCGCTGCTGCCCGGCGGAAAGCTGCGCCACCGGCAAATCCTCATAACCGACCAAGCCTACCTGCTCCAACGCCTGCCAGATGGCCTGACGATCGGATGACTGGCTAACCGCCTGGTAAAACTGCAAATTCTCAAACGGGGTCAGCATGGATTTAATCCCTGGCTGGTGCCCCAGAAACAGCAGGTCCAAATGATATTGCTCACGGCGATGGCGCGTATTTTCGCCCTGCCACAGCACTTCGCCTGCGTCTGGCTGCGCCAACCCGGCCAAAATACGCAGCAAGCTGGTTTTGCCAGCGCCATTAGGGCCTTCCACCTGAATAATGTCGCCCGGGCTCACCAAAAAACTCAACCTGTCAAACAGAGTTCGTTCATCTCGTACACAACTAAGATTTTTGGCTTCCAGCATGGAGGACTCATATTTTTCTTTGGGATAGCGAATCATAGCATAAGCCACAGTGCGCTCGTAGCCCGCAGCCTGGCTTGGATGTACTCCATTAGGGGTAATATTGCGCATCAGATCAAAATTGCGTAGAAAAAATCATCAACGTTAAAATTTCGTTACTTTTTCATCATTTTTCCGGCGCACTTTCCTTCGCCCCATCAGCAACTACGCTTTAGTTATCAGCCAATAGGAGAATGACCATTGAGCACAAAACCAGATCGTCCAGCCAACAGCGATGAAAACAGCGTCAAGGTCGAAAGCGAAGAGCACGATCGGGGCAAATCCACCATTGAGGTCGATGAGGAAAAACTGCCCTCGCGCGCCGCTGCCGTGCATGAACAAATCCGCATGGAGGGGGAGAAAGAACTGGAGCGTGACTGGCTGGCGCTATTGCTGTCAGCCTTGGCCGCCGGCTTGTCGATGGGGGCTTCTCTGGCAGCTAAAGGAATTTTTCACGCACGGCTACCGGACGACCCAAGCCGATTTTTTATCGAGAATATCGGCTATACCTTCGGCTTTATCATCGTCATCATGGCTCGCCAGCAGCTGTTTACGGAAAACACCGTCACTGCAGTGTTGCCCATCATGCATAAACCGACGCCGAAGAACTTCGTCATTCTGTTCCGCCTATGGGGGATAGTGCTGTTGGGGAATCTGCTCGGCAGTGGCCTGGCCGCGCTGGCATTTATCTATATGCCTATTTTTGATGAGAATACCCGTGCGGCCTTCACCAGCTTGTCACAGGAAATCATGCATAACACCCCGGGAGAGATGTTTGCCAACGGCATCCTGGCGGGTTGGATCATCGCCACGATGGTGTGGATGTTCCCTTCGGCCAGGGCTGCCAAAATCTGGGTGATCGTACTGATGACCTACCTGGTGGCGATTTGCGATCTGACCCATATCGTGGTCGGTTCCGTCGAGATCCTGTACCTGGTGTTTAGCGGCGCACTCCCTTGGCAGGAGTTCTTCTACCCGTTCGCCATCCCGACGTTGGCGGGCAATATCATCGGCGGCAGCTTTATCTTCGCGCTGATCAGCCATGCGCAGATCCGTAACGATATGAGTGACAAGGCCAAGGCAGAACGGTTGAAGGCTCAGCAGGATAAAAAGCCCAAGGAGAATACGGATAGCTAGAAAGACTTGCCGCCGCACCGATTCGCCGTTTGATAAGGTTGGTGCGAAATTGTATTATAAACAACGAATAACATTCTTACCCGGCGAAAGGTGTTAGATGTTCGACTTAAAACTTAGAGAAGTCAGCAACGGATTATCGGCTAAAGAACGTGGCGTAGCCGACTATATTATTGCGAATAAACAGTCGCTAAAAAATATGAGTATCCAGACGCTGGCAAAAGCTAACGACGTCAGCACTACCACCATCCTACGTCTCTGTCATAAGCTCGGGTATCAGGGATTTAGCGACCTTAAAATCGATTTGATCACCGCCTCAGGTTCCAGCAAACAAGATAACGTGTTGCAGGAAGACATTAATCTGGATGACTCAATAGAAACGGTGAACGGTAAAATTCACCTGATAGAAAAATCCTCTATTGATGAAACCCACGCCATGATGAATAGCGAGCAGTTGGCCAAAGCCAATGAGCTCATAAGAAATAGCAATAAAGTGGTGATCTACGGTGCAGGCAGTAGCGGACTGGTAGGTAAAGAGCTCGAATACCAGTTGATCAAGATAAAGAAAGACGTGAGCTGCCACCTGGACTACAGCATTCAATTTAGCATCGTCAATACGCTGGATAAACACGATCTGCTGATCATTATCTCCCACTCCGGTGAAAATCAGGATGGGGTCAAGTTGCTGACCTTGGCACAGCAGTTGGGTGTCCCTTCTATCGCCATCACCAAAATGGGCCAAAGCCGCATCTCTGGCTTGGCCGATGTGTTATTGCATACCATTTCCACGGAAAGCGTTTCCCGCCTGATCCCTATCCGCTCCAAGATTTCCCAGCTTTCGGTGATCAACATGCTGGTGACTAACCTGTTTATCCAGCAGTACGACGAGCGTTTATTAAAGCAAACCCAAACCCGCGCTGAACGTTTTTACAACCAAAACAACAAGCCTTAACCAGGTCACATACCCTCGCCAGATTAAAACGGGGCGCTGCATGCTGCGCCCGCTCATACAATCCGCACTTTCGCCCCTGCCTATTCCTCATCTTTGCTCCCCATCTCCTCCTCAAGCCAAAGCCAGCCTTCCAGGCAGCATTAACCACCAAAGGGTGATCGGCTTCTCAGAACGCAGAAAATCCACTTCTCATGGTGTCCATTTCAATTTAAAGGTAATAGTATTACTAAAAAATAAAACACACAAAGTAACAATGTTACACAAAGAATTATCCAGGAGAGACGATGCAAGCTGAGATCCCTGTCATATTAGTGAGCCACGGCCCCTTTGCCCAAGGTGCGCTGACCTGTGCCGAGATGCTGATCGGTAAGCAAGACAACGTTGCGGTGGTTTCCATTCAGGAAGACACCAATATCAGTGATGCGCGCGTCACGCTATTTGATACCTATAAATCGATTAACCAGGGCAACGGAGTGGTGATCCTGGTGGATATGATGGGTGGCTCGCCGTGTAATTTGTCTTGCGAGCTGTTGTTAACCCATGATGACGTGTTGTTATTCTGCGGTTTTAATATTCCGACCCTGCTTGAAGTTTTCAGCAATCGCGAGTTGTCATTAAATGAGATTGGAACCGTTATCGAGGAGGTTTTTCCAAATAGTTGCTTCAACGTTGGGAAGATTTTACAAGCTGAGCGGGAACAGTCAACCGAACTTTAAGGAAAAATACCATGCCAATTAATTTAGCCAGAATTGATGATCGCCTTATTCACGGCCAGGTGATCACCACGTGGGTTAAAAACCATGATATTGAACAGATCCTGATTATTAATGACAAGGTTGCCGGTGATAGCGTTCAGCAATCGGTGATCACCATGTCAGCACCACCTGAATTAAAGGTTCAGGTGTTTGGCGTACAGAAGTTTATCGATGTACTGAAAAAGGCAGAAATTAAAAGACGCACCATGCTGCTGTTTACCAACAGTGTCGATGTCCACGCACTGGTAGAAGGTGGGCTGAAAATCGACAAGCTGAACGTGGGTGGCATGAGAATGCAGGAAGGCAGAAAGAGCCTTTCACGGGCCGTTGCGGTAACACCAGAAGAAGAGCAGGCGTTTAAATCGCTGATTGCCAAAAATATTGCGGTAGAAATACAAATGGTGCCGAAAGATCCCATTGTGGAACTGAAAACATTGATCGATTGATTAGGTAAATTTTACGTAATCGCTGGGGGATACAACGATGTTAATGGAAGCAATCTTGGTGGCCATTTGGGCAGGTATCTGCTCAATGGATGACGTAGGGCCACAAATGCTGCGGCGGCCGCTGTTAACCGGCACGGTAGCGGGCATCATCATGGGGGACATGGTTCAAGGGTTGGCGATCAGTGCCACGCTTGAACTGATGTGGATGGGCATCGGTAACGTAGGCGCCTACTCAGCTCCCGATATTATTGCGGGATCGATCATCGGTGTCGCTTTGGGTATCGCCTCCAAAGGCGGTATTGCCGCGGGTATCGCACTGGCGGTTCCGGTCTCTATTCTTTGCCAGCAACTACTGATCGTCTGGCGTTCTTTTGCCAGCTTCTTAAACGTCTGGGCGGAGAAATCGATTCAATCGGGGGACTATCAAGGCCTAGTCAAGGTCCACTATTTCTCGACGCCGCTGTGGTTCTTGATCCGTGCCGTTCCCTGCTTCCTGGCAATCTACTTTGGCGGGGACCTGGTCAGTAAAGTGTTAGAAGCCATACCGGCCAGCATTTTAACCGGCATGGGCGTGGCCTCTAAAATGATCCCAGCCATCGGCGTGTGTATCTTATTGCTGATGCTGTTAAAGGGCCGGATGTGGTTCTTCTTCCTGCTGGGCTTTATTCTGACCACCTATTTAAAACTGCCGATTATCCCGATTACCTTTATCGCCCTGGCCTTTGCCGTGCTTTACGACATGGCTTATACCAACGGCATGAATACTCCAGCACCAGAAAAGAGCAAAGCGACCGCAACGGACACTGAAGAAGAGTATGACTTATGAACGAGACAATTTCATATCATGGTGTGAGCCCCACCACTCAGGATAAAAAGCTGACCAAGGCCGATTTAAACCGTATTTTCTGGAATATTCAGACTATGTCATTCTCATATAACTATGAGAAGCTGCAAACTATTGGCTTTGCGCATTGCATGATCCCGGTGCTCGACAAGTTGTACGCCGATGCCGATAAAGAAACGCGCGTACGGGCCATGAAGCGGCACCTGGAATTCTACAATTCACAGATTAACACCGGCGCACTAATTTTGGGCGTTACCGCCGCGCTGGAAGAAAAAACCACAGAAGAAGAGAAAGAAGCGGTAGTTTCTGTTAAGGCAGGTTTAATGGGCCCGCTGGCTGGTTTAGGCGATAGCCTGTTGAAATTCACCTGGCTGCCGATCTGCGGCAGTATCGGTGCCGCATTTGCCCTGCAGGGTAATCTTATCGGCCCGATACTGATGTTTATTCTCTTCAACCTGGTCAATATCGGCTCGAAATATTTCTTTATCCATTATGGCTATAACAAGGGCGTGGATTTAATCGAGCAGTCGAAAAACTCGAATATTATTCAACGCATCTCAAACGTAGCCAACGTGGTGGGCGTGATGGTGCTAGGCTCGCTGATAGCCACCACCGTCAAGATATCGACCCCCTTGGTGATCGCCGTTGGCGAGCAGTCGATAAAAGTCCAGGAGATGTTTGACAAGGTTGCACCTAACCTGCTGACGTTACTGTTTTCCTTGGGCATATTCTTCCTGGTCAAAAGGTTTAAAGGAAAATATACGGTGTCACTCATCATTGCAATGATGGTGTTCGGCGTCATTTGCTCCATGTTTGGCATTTTAAGTTAAAGGGAATAGTGATGAATTCGAAGATTCAGTTATCCGTCAGCAGAAAAAACAAGACCCAACTTGAGATAAGCTTTAATTCAGATGCAGGCCCGGTGTCGCTATACTGGACAAAAGATAATGATGCCAACAGTCAGGAACGCTATTTAATTACGGACAATGCCACTAGCCCCTATTTATTGGACGATCCGTTAAAGGCCGAACAGCGCGTTTATTTTATTATCGAGCAGGGAGGCCAAACTTATCTTGCCGCAGAAAGAACCCTTCCCGTTGGCGGATTAAATAACTTCCGGGATTTTGGCGGCTACGTGGGTGCTGGCGGCAAACAAGTAAAATGGGGAATGCTGTACCGTTCGAACCATTTACACCATCTCAGCCCGCAGGCCGTGGCATACATCGAATCGTTGCAGATTCAGACCATTATTGATTACCGCAGCGCCAATGAGATTGCCAAAAGCCCCAACGACTCAGTTGGTGAGAAAAGAACCTATCACCTGGATGCGGCGGCACAAACCGCAGAGCTGGCGGCCCAGTTTTCCGCCGAGCCCAGTGACGAAGATCGCATGCTGATCGAAAGCGTTATGCGTGATATCCCTGCAGAACTGATCAATGGGCAAGGCGCACAGGTTTTAGAACAATACAGACACTTCGTGACCAGTGACAAATCTAAAACAGCGTTTAAGACCATGATTGAGGTGTTGTTAGATAAAGACAACAGCCCACATATTCAGCACTGCCGTGGGGGCAAAGACCGCACGGGCTATGGCGCTTTATTGGTTTTATCCATGCTGGGGGTTTCAGAGGATGACATTATTGCCGATTACATGCTAACCCAGGCCAACCGGATGGCGCGCAACGAGGTAAAAATGGCCGCCTACCGTAAAATAACCGGCAACCAAAATGTACTTGATTACCTGCATACGCTGATTGATACGCGCGAATCCTTTATTGTTGAGGTGTTCAACACCATGAAACAACAATCTGGTAGCGTTGCGGGTTACATCAAGCAGGAATTAGGCTTTACCGACGCCGACTTTAGCAAGATGCAGCAAAACTTTTTAATTTAACCCCTTAGAACCAGACAACTCCTTGATACCACGGCGGCAGCTGTGGGGCACTGTGACATACCTCGCTCCTGCCGCTCGCCCTTCACCAAAGCGCCTGGCTTCTGCCGCAAACTCACATTGATGGGCGGCTAACGGCAAGAAATGGGCTAAAAACAGAGAAAACCGGTTACATTTCAGACGATCAGGCCAATAACCTCTTAAACCCAAGCGTAAAAATGGGTATACTGCGCCCGCCGTGTCCCCTTAGTTAAATGGATATAACGAGCCCCTCCTAAGGGCTAGTTGCAGGTTCGATTCCTGCAGGGGACACCATTTCACAGTTCGCCACCTTCCGTATTAGTTCGCAAACCCCCTTAGGTTCCAGCGCTCATCTAAAATCATCGTCCGCCGCAGTTCGCATTAGTTCGTTGACAGCCGCACCCCATCGCGGGTAAATAACGAGTAAAATATTTTACCCAACGGAATTTTACCCATGCTGGCTGTGAAACAAGGTTGATGCCGTAAGGCTAAAGGACGAACCATACTGCCTATTGTCGGTACGGCAATCCATTGTAGTAGGATCGTTTAAAATCATCTTCTCTAGCAACTGCTCACTAGGCAGCTTGCTGATGGTTAGCGGCTGAGTTTTTCCCCCACCCGCCAGATATCATGATGAACCGGCATCGTCTGTTCCTTAGTTTAATGCTGCGTCGGTAAGCGCATCCGCTAGGTGAGCCTAGGTTTGCTGGGCGGATTGCAGGCGAGATTTGAGTGATTCGCAAAAACTCAAAAAAGCATCCATCTTTTCTACAATCATCTTCTGCATTGATATAGGCGGAAGGACTAATTTTAAATTTGATAATTCAGAAGAATTAATATTCTTAACCCCCGTAGTTGTTCTGATCGGTTTCTCTATTTGATCGCGAATAAAATCTGTCTTCATCATTAATGATATATATTCAGCACACACAGCATTATTAAATATTCTTGCACGAATTAAATAACCAGCATAAGCATGATCAACTAAAGTTCGCCGTAATAAAGTACATTGACCAACTATACCAAGGCTTCCATTTGAGCGGATAAAAATCAAATCATCCTTTTCTAAGGACAACTCTTTCACTTTGACCCTACCCCAAAATCCTGCTCCATTCAGAAACAGAATTCCGGCATGATAAACACTCCCCCTGAGTGGAGGTTGTGCCGATGAAAAAGTCACGATTCACCGAAGAACAGATTGTCTTTGCCCTGA